>NZ_KV827330.1:87902-193701 GCF_001836065.1 Corynebacterium sp. HMSC035E02 | reverse complement strand
TATTGAGTTCTCAAACATCATCCGCACACCCGTCACATCGAATTCATCTATTCTCTGCTCTGAGCGGCTGGAGTTCATACTCTAGCTAACAAGTTTATCCCTTGTCAACTAGGAGTTAATCTCCGTGTCACCAGCGTCTCGCGGCGACTTCGATAAATATACGCACAGCCCCAAGCTTCAACAAATCGCCTGGTTAACAGCACTTTCCTTAACCTTCGGCGGCCGGTGCAGATACTCTGTCCCAGAAACGACGAATCCCGCCGCACAAGGCGACGGGATTCGCATGCAGTCATCTAGCGAAGTCGAGAGCTCTAATTAGTTCAGCTTGGCACCGGCAAAGTTCTTCTTACCGCGACGAAGCACCAGCCACTTACCGTGAAGCAAGTCTTCGTCCGCCGGCTCCCAGTCATCGGCTTCAATACGCTGGTTATTGACGTAGGCGCCACCTTCCTTGATGGTGCGTCGAGCCGCGCCCTTGGAATCTGCCAGACCAGAAGCAACCAACAGATCAACGATGGAGCGCGGTTCACCGGCAGCTACCTCGGCCACGGTGGTTTCAGAAAGCGCACCCGCCAGCGTCTGCTCATCAAGGTCAGCAAGCTCTGCTTTACCGAACAGCGCTTGAGCAGCAAGCTCGACAGCCTTGGTGGCTTCCGCGCCGTGGACCAGTGTGGTCATCTCCTGGGCGAGACGGCGTTGTGCCTCGCGACGGAAAGGTTCATTAGCAACCTTCTCCTCGTATTCAGCGATCTCTTCCTTCGACAGGAAGGTAAACCACCGGAGGTAGTCAATAACCACGGAGTCACCGGCATTGAGGAAGTACTGGTACCACGAGTAAGGCGACGTCTTTTCCGGATCGAGCCAGAGCTTTCCGCCGCCGGTAGACTTGCCAAACTTTTGCCCCTGGGCATCCGTCACCAACGGGACGGTGAGTCCGTGAACCTTGACGCCCTTGACGCGGCGATTGAGGTCGACGCCAGACACGATGTTGCCCCACTGATCGCCACCGCCAATCTGCAGGACGCAGCCGTACTCCTCGTGGAGGTGAACGTAGTCATTGGACTGGAGGAGCATGTAGGAGAACTCGGTGTAGGAAATACCGTCGGACTCCAAGCGGCGCTTGACGGTATCACGGTCCAACATGGTATTCAGCGAGAAGTTCTTGCCGACATCACGCAGGAAATCAATGACGGTCATCTGCGAGGTCCAGTCAGCATTGTTGACCATGGTGGCTGCGTTCTCGCCCTCAAAGTCAATAAACTGGCGCAGCTGCTTCTTGATAGCCACCATGTTCTCGTTGATGGTCTCCTGCGACAGCATGGTGCGCTCCCCTACGTCGCGTGGGTCACCGATTTGGCCCGTTGCGCCACCGGCCAAAGCAATCGGGTGGTGGCCAGCTTTTTGGAAGCGGCGCAGCATAATCATCGGAACGAGGTGACCAGCATGGAGGGAGTCACCGGTTGGATCAAAACCGCAGTACAAGGTAATGGGCTCTTCGCAAGCCTCGCGCAGTGCGTCAAGGTCGGTGGACTGGTTAATGAGGCCGCGCCACTGCAGCTCATCGATGATGTTCATGAATGCTCCTTGGAAAGTCGATTCGGTGCTGTGAGAATTAGTTCTGGGGTGGCCACGGTACTGCGTGGTCTACCAGCATGACGGGAATGTCGTTCTCAATGGGATAGGCCACGCCGAGGCGTTCGTTGACCAAAACCTGTTCTTCGGCCAGATAGTTCAGCGGACCTTTATCCTGCGGACATACCAAGATGTCGAGCAGCTTCGAATCGAGACTCATAACCGCTAACCCTACACCTCCTTGGATTCGATGGATGGAAGGGTCCCGCCGTATTCGAGTTTGAGAGCCATGGAATGGTTGCGCAGGTTGCGTACTGAGTTTTGGGCAATGGCGTCTCGAATCTCGCCCATCTCTCGGCCTAGGATCCCCAGCGATTCGCTCATTTCCTCGACAGCCACTGGATTCTTCAAGTCCGTGACGTCGAGGTAAGAATTCACCAGCTCCTTAGAGTGTTCTTCAATCATGTCCCGCACGAGGGCTTGCTGGTGTGGGGCATCGTCGAGGCGGTGCCAATTGTCTAGGACCCACACGGCCGAGTCATCGAACGAGTCCCACGCTTTCTTAACAGGTCCGGGCACTTTGGACTGCTTCAGGTTGTATCGGACGCCCTCCAATGAGCTAATCAGTTGACCTGCACCCGAGGTGGGGGCCTCAATAGCTTTCTCCTGCTTTGGCGGCGTCACGAATCCCGCAGCCGCACCTGTGCAGACCGCGACCAGTGGCCACAAGAAACCTAAACCGCCACCAGTCAACACGTGAAGGACGATAACGAGCGCCGTTACCGCAACGCCGACGACGATCTTCCGCGAGTTCAGTGTGTTCATAAGGTGTAGGTCCTCCTGGGGATAGGTGGAGATTTTTACTGGTAAGCGCGGATTTCCTCGAAGGCCGCGGCGAGGTCACCGTTGAGCGCATCGAATGTCTTGCCGCCCGTGAGCTGAGCAAGCTCCTCCATCTCTTGAATGTTGGCTTCACCATACAAGATGACAAAGACCGGGATCTCCTTTTTCTCTGGGGGAAGCTGCTCATAGGCCTCCTTAAATTGTGCAAAAGTACGCCCACGCGTCACTTCGCCATCAGTCATGAGCACCACGGTCCCAATCTCGCCGCTGCTGGTGTCTACCTCGTTGAAGGCATTGAGCACAGCCTCGAACGTCGCCGTATCGCCATCCGCCACGAGTCGATCTACGCGATCAGCAAGCTCTTTTGTGGTTGCCGGGTTCTGCAAATCGACTCGCGCGCGAGTCGGCTGCTGCGGCTCAGAAGAATATGGGATGAGCTTGATCTGCTCACGGTTACGGAAGGCTACCTGACCTTCACCGTCTGGAGAGCCGTCAGCTGAGCCGTCGATTAGCGGGCGCAGACTATTCTTGAGCAAATCAATGCGCTCGCCCTCCATGGAGCCCGAGGTATCCAAGACCAGCGCCGTGTTGCCAGGGTTACGCAGCTCGTGAGCAAAGGCATCCTCCAGTGCGCTTACGGTTTGTTCATTGGCCGGGTACGGCAGCTCGAAGATGGTCCCGGGCATGTCAGAATCGTCCACACGCAGGTGGTAGCTCCTCAGCTTCTCTGGGTGTTCAGCAAACCACTCGGCAAGTGCCTGCACCTTACCTTCAGCCTCCTGGTCTGGGGAGCTGGCGAGAGCCGACAAAGGGTAGTCCGCCGAAATCACGCCATCGGAGGGGATGACCACCTCAAGATCGACGCCCTCATCCTTGAGCTGGTACAGCACTGATTCATAATTAAGGATGGCGTCGGCCTGCTCCGGATGCTCGCGGAACCTATCAGCCAGCCAACCCGACGATCCCGACGTTAAAGTCTGGTTACTGAAGAGTTTCTGGACCTTGCCCGTGGCCTGGCGGATATCCTTCTCCGTAAGCGCGCGCCCGGTGTCCGCGAAAGCAGTGGTCGCAGCCGATAGCGCGGAGAAGCCCGAGTTTGAGGTCGAAGGATCGGTCATACCGAAGGTAATCCCCGAGTCAGCAATCTCCTGCCACGTTGGTTGCTTCGTGGTCCAGCCCTTTTCCTTAGCCACGGAAGGCTGCACACCGAGTACCACGGGGGATCGCGCCACACTGTGTTCTTTGCGCAGCTTCTCATCGGCACCAATGATGCGCGCATAACGATTGGTGGCAAACCACGTGGCATCATAGGATCCGTCGAAACCGCCTTGTTTCAGGCTGCGGGAATTCGCCAGCGTCCCATCCTCGGTGGTCATGGTGATATCGAAGCCGAGGTCCTGGGAGGCGTCGTCAAGCACCGGCTCCAGAGGCTTAAGCTCCGTGGCCGCCACAATGTTGAGGCCACCGCTGAAGGACGAGCCGGAACCCGGCATATCCACATCATCGAACAAGTCACCTGCCGAACAAGCCGTCAGCGCCATGGCGCTCAGCATGACGAGCAGGACTTTTAAAGACCGAAACATTCCCTTGTACCTTCCTGATGCTTTCCTTGCGGGGCCTTAGCCAACCACTCGCAAAATCTCTTCATAATCCGCCCACCGCAGTGGGGTGGTATCGCCACCATCCACCGGGATCTGGTAGTTATCTGAAGGCTCAATATCGGCAATGAAGTCCGAATTCTCCGAGCCCAAGCCAAGGTTCTCCGCGACTGCTGGGATTGCGTCATTCATTGCTGTGACGAACAATGCGCCCTCGTCAGTACGTGGAAGGACGATGCTGCTTAGTTTCGTCGCCGGTTTCAACGCCAACAGCGTATAGCCGGATAGATCCTTGCCCGCACGTTCTAGATACACGTACTGCTCCGCGGTGGTCAATACCATAGGCATTTCGCCCTTATCCACACGGAGGAAAGCATCGAGGATGCCCTGATCGGTGGTTTCGCCATACCCCTGATCAGCAACGAGGCGGCGCATGATGTCATCCGCCTGCGCGTTGATCTTCTCCTTGCTACCGCTGCCCAGTTCCTTTTCCGCATAATTCGCGGCCGCGGTGTGTACGACCCGGGCATAGCGCAGTGCGGCAAAGGACTGGTCCACCTGTGGCACCGCCACATCCACCACGCGCGGCGAGCCGAAGGACGGGCTGATGTCCCGCCAACGAGTGTCTTTCTGGGACATCTCCACCAGCGTCTCTATATTCAGCGCTGCCTGATTGTCGTATCCCGAAACCAAATCGTGGTCCCTCATGTCCTCGACAAGCTCGCTATGCACCAGCACCAAAAGCGGCTTACCAAAAAACATCGGGGATAGGTCATCCCTTCCGGCTAGTTCCGGATGGGCATCGCGCACATCGGAGGTCCATGTAGCGCCGTTAGGATCCGCGAGCACAAAGTCATAATCTTTGTCCAAGCTACTGCTTCCCTCAACGAAGTCCCGTGCCGGTAGGACATCGAGCTCGAGCTCGATATCGTGCTTTTCCATCGCCTTCGTTGTGGCCGGGTCCTTAAAAACAGCCTCCAGCTCTGGGCTAATGGCGCCCTTAACGTGGTGCGTAGTTGTCGAAAAGCCAAAGCTCGGAAGGGAGCTACCTCCGCGACCTATCACGACGGATACCACAGCGAGCGCAAGGAAAACCGCGGCGATCACGAAGGACTTGGTGCGCTTCTTCGATGATGAGCTGCTCATGTTCTAAATCATAAAGTGATTTTCTTCTCACCGCTGGATTCGCGGCGGGGTAAGGGGAGAAACAGGCTCCCCCCCTTTCCGTGCGCTCTGGTTAAAGAAGAGAAGGTACGTTCGCGACCAACGAGAAAAGGTCCTTCGGGTCGTCGGGGTTCGCGATGATGTCGATTTCGGATTCCAAATCTGTACCCTTGACGGAATCACGCAGGTAGCGCAGTGCAGAAAAATCATTGATGGCAAATCCGACATCATCGAAGAGCGTAATCTGCTCATCATTATCGCGCCCGGTGGCCTGGCCGGTGAGTACCTGATAGAACTCGACAACCGGGAAGTCCTCCGGCTTCTGCTGAATCTCTCCTTCGACGCGTGTCTGCTCTGGGAATTCAACAAAGACCTTGGATTTATCCAGGATGGAGCTTTCGAGCTCGGTCTTGCCCGGGCAATCACCACCGACGGCATTGAGGTGCACGCCCGGTGCAACGTGGCGCTCGGCCAGAATCTGGTTTTGAGCCTTGTCCGCGGTGCAGGTGGTAATGATATCCGCGCCCACAACTACCTCGTCAACGCTCGAGGCGGCCGTAATGTTGAAACCCAGCGGTTCCAGATTGCGTCGGAATTTCTCTACGGCCTCAGGGTCAATATCGTAGATGGCAATGTCATCGATTCCCATCACTCCACGGAAGGCAAGGGCCTGGAACTCGGACTGGGAGCCGGCACCCACCATGGCCATGCGCTTAGAATCCTTCCGGGCCAGGTACTTGGCCACCATGGCGGAGGTCGCGGCCGTGCGTAGTGCAGTAAGCAGCGTCATTTCAGCTTCGAAGGTGGGGTATCCATTGTCAACGTCCGCCAACACGCCGAAGGCAGTAACCGTCTGAAAACCGCGGGCGGGGTTGGAAGGGTGACCGTTAACGTATTTGAAGGAGTACTCCTTGCCATTGGAGGTCGGCATGAGCTCGATAACACCAAAGGGGGTGTGGGAGGCAACGCGCGCAACCTTGTCGAAGCGCTCCCATTCGCGGTAGTCGGCTTCAAGGTAGTCCACCATCCCGGTGATGATGTTCTCGACGCCTTCGCGCTGAATCCAGCGCGCCATATTCTCTACATCAACAAACTTAACTACAGGCTTCATCAAAGTCTCCATTCTTAGTTCTTGTCTTGGTTCTTGCTGTGCGGTGTGTTTCGGTTCCTGGGGTGAAGGTCCGTTTGCGGTGCGGCCGGGAAGCGCGAGGTCGGCAGGTGCTTGGCCTTCCTCTCCGCCGCAATCGCGTAGATTCGCTCACGCCAGGCAAACCACATTGCCGCAAACACTGGGATGAGAAGTAGCGTTGAGGCCAAAGCGAAGGTTCCGATGGGGTAATCGAAAGCCATGAGGATGATGACCACGCCGATGAAAGCGAGAACGGACCAGTCACCAGCTTGGCCGAATGGCGAGCGGTAGTTCGGGCGGGTATAGCGCCCCTTCTTGGCCAGCTGCACGAACTTGATGTGTGACAAGGCCACTGCAGCCCACGACGCCAGTGTTCCCAGCGCCGCCAAGTTCAGCACGATTTCGAAGGCCATTTCAGGCACAACATAGTTGAGGAACACACCGGCAAGGCCGACGAAGGCGGCCATCACGATGCCACCATAGGGCACACCGGACTTGGACATGCGCGCGCCGAACTTCGGCCCGGAGCCGGCAGTAGACATGTTGTACATGATGCGGCCCGTCGAATACAGTCCGGCGTTCAGCGAGGAAATTGCCGCGGTGATGACAACCAGCTGGAAGATCGGTGCGGCATAACCAGCGCCGAGGGATTCGAAGAAGGTCACGAACGGCGATACTTCCGCAACGTAGCTGGTGTACGGCAGCACCAGGGTCAGCAGCAGCACACTACCGAAGTAGAAGACCACGATGCGGAACAGGACGCTGTTGACCGCGCGTGGGATGTGCTTCTCCACGTCCTTGGTCTCACCGGAGGTGGTGCCCACCAGCTCGATACCGGCGTAGGCGAAGACCACACCCTGGATGACGATGACGGCGGGAAGCAGGCCATTGGGCAGCCAGCCACCGGCATCGGATATCAGGCTAAAGCCCGTCGGGTCACCATTCGGGTGACCCATAATCACCACGCCGATAGCCACGACCATGAAAATCAACAGCGCGATGATCTTGATCATGGAGAACCAATACTCCAGTTCACCGAAGATCTTCACCGACAACATGTTGAACAACAGGATGCTGCACACCACGCCGAGAGCGAGCAACCACTGCGGGACAGCGTCGAGCCAGGAGGTGTACTGACCAAACCACTTGATGTAGATGGCCACGGCTGTGCCGTCGGCCACCAGGGTCGCAGCCCAGTTGCCCCAGTAGAGCCATCCGGTAACGAAGGCAGTCTTTTCGCCGTAAAACTCACGCGCATAGGACACGAAAGAACCCGAACTTGGGCGGTAGACGATGAGTTCGCCGAGCGAGCGCAAGATAATGTAACCGAAGAAACCGCAGACCAAATACAAAACTGCGAGAAATGGTCCAGCGGTTTGCAAACGGCTGCCGGTACCGAGCAACAAACCGGTACCGATCGCAGAGCCGATGGCAATCATCTGGAGCTGGCGATTGCCCATCCCCTTCTGAAGTCCGTGGTCTTCCGAAGCATAGACCGCTTTCTCCTTCTCGTGAGACTCCGTGTTGGGCGGGCGAAGTGTATCAGCCATTAGGAAGGTAGTCCTTTCAAAGTTGCGAACGTGCCTTTCTTCACATTCCCTAAGAAAACGTTATAACAACCTAATGAGACTTCCGTCACTTCGGCACCCCCACAGTGTGACCCAGCACATCGATGCCCAGTAGTAATAGATTTGATTTCTACCCCCACACAAAAGAACCGCATGGCCTGAAAAGACCATGCGGTTATTCATTCTCTGTGCGGACTAGCGCAGGGAAGTTTTGGCCCACTCCCGCGCGGCGCCAGCGCGCTCGCGAACCTTTTCGCGCTGCTCCACCACGCGAACGCCAGCGGTGCCACCCTTGGTGGAGCGGGATGCCACTGCCCCATCAATGGTCAGCACCTCACGAACTTCCGGAAGCAGGCGCTTGTCGACGCCCGCCAGTTCCTCGTCCGTGAGATCCACCAGATCCACACCGCGAGACTCCGCGATCTGCACGCAGGCACCGGAAGCCTCATGCGCCTCACGGAACGGCACACCCTGGCGCACCATCCATTCGGCCAGGTCGGTGGCCAAAGTAAAGCCACGCGGGGCCAGCTCACGCATGCGGTCTTCATGGAAGGTCAGGGTTTCCACCAGCCCAGTCATGGCAGGCAGCAAGAGGTTCAGCTGCGCCACCGAGTCCACGATGGGCTCCTTATCCTCCTGCAGGTCTCGGTTATAGGCCAAAGGCTGCGCCTTGAGCGTTGCCAACAGGCCGGTGAGGTTACCGATGAGTCGGCCGGTCTTACCGCGGGTCAGCTCCGGAACGTCCGGGTTCTTCTTCTGCGGCATGATCGAGGAACCAGTCGACCAGGCATCATCCAGGGTGACGTAGCCGTACTCCGGGGTGCACCAGTAGATGATCTCTTCCGACAGTCGGGACATGTCCACCGCGATCTGGGTGAGCACGAAGGCCGTCTCGGAGGCGAAGTCACGCGCTGCCGTACCGTCTAGCGAGTTCTCCGCGGAAGAATCGAAGCCCAGCTCCTCGGCAATCGCCTCCGGATCCAGGTGCAGCGAGGAGCCCGCGAGCGCACCAGAACCATAAGGGGACACCGCCAAGCGCTTATCCAGATCTTGCAGGCGCTCGATATCGCGCAGCAGCGGCTGGGCATGAGCGAGCAGCTCGTGTGCCAGCAGCACCGGCTGCGCCGCCTGGGAGTGGGTCTTGCCCGGCATAATGGCATCCGGGTGGGCCTCGGCCTGGCTAGCCAGAGCCTCCACCAAATCCGTGACCTGAAGTGCGATATCGCGAATGGCATCGCGAATCCACATCCGGAACAGCGTTGCCACCTGGTCATTGCGGGAGCGCCCAGCGCGCAGGCGGCCGCCGACCTCAGGTCCTACGATGTCGATGAGACCGCGCTCCATCGCACCGTGGACGTCTTCATCCGTCGGCAGCGGGGTGAATTCACCAGAAGCGACCTTCTCCCCTAGTTCACTCAGGCCGTTAAGCATGGTGTCCAAGTCAGCGTCGGATAGCAATCCGGCCTTGTGCAGGACCTTGGCGTGAGCCTTGGAGGCCAGCACGTCATAGGGGGCGAGGACCCAGTCGAAGTGGGTGGATACGGACAGGACAAACATCGCCTCGGAGGGGCCGCCCGAAAAGCGGCCACCCCACAGCGCACCCTCGTTAGTCTTATGCATCGATTCCTTACCTTGACCTTGGCTGTGCTGGTTTACTTACCGGTGGGGAAACCGCCGTCGCGGTCACGCTGGTTGGAGATCTGCGTCGACAGGCCGTGCAGCTGGACAAAGCCCTTGGCCGCGGTTTGATCGAAAGTATCGCCGGTGTCGTAGGTAGCCAGGTCGAAGGAGTACAGCGACTGGCCAGAGCGACGGCCGTTGACGGTGGCGGTGCCAGCATGCAGAACCATGCGGATATCGCCGGTGACGTTCTCCTGGGTGGACTCGGTGAAAGCATCCAGGGAGCGCTTCAGCGGCGAGAACCAGAGGCCATCGTAGACCTCCTCGGACCAGCGAGCGTCCGTGAGGCGCTTGTAACGGGCCAGCTCGCGTTCCACGGTGACGTCTTCCAGCGCCTCGTGAGCCTTGATGAGCACCATGGCACCAGGGGCCTCGTAGACCTCGCGAGACTTGATGCCTACCAAGCGGTCCTCCACCATGTCGAGGCGGCCAATGCCCTGGGCACCAGCGCGGCGGTTAAGCTCCTCGATAGCCTGGAGGACGGTCACCGGCTTGCCGTCAATAGCAGTGGGAACACCCTTGTCAAAAGTGATGGTCACCTCGTCCGGGGCATTGCCCAGGTCCGGCTGCTCGGTGTAGGCGTACAGGTCCTTTGTCGGCGGGTTCCACAGGTCCTCTAGGAAGCCGGTCTCTACCGCGCGGCCCCAGACGTTCTGGTCAATGGAGAACGGGGATGCTGCGGACTGCTCGATGGGAAGGTTAATTTCCTCGGCGAAGGCGATAGCCTTATCTCGGGTCCAGGCGTAGTCACGCGCCGGGGCGATGATCTCCAGAGCCGGATCCAACGCGCGGAAAGAGACCTCAAAGCGCACCTGATCGTTACCCTTGCCGGTGCAACCGTGGGAGACGTGGGTGCCGCCGTGAGTCTGAGCAGCCTCAACGAGGTGCTTGACAATGAGCGGGCGGGAGATGGCCGATACCAGCGGGTACTGCTTCATGTACATGCCGTTTGCCTTGATGGTGGGCAGACAGTACTCCTCTGCGAACTCATCCTTGGCATCAACGACGATGGACTCGACCGCACCGCAGTCGAGGGCGCGCTGGCGCACGGACTCCATGTCCTCGCCACCCTGGCCGAGGTCAAGAGAGACGGCGATGACTTCGCCGCCGGTCATCTTGGCCAGGTAAGGAATGGCGACAGAGGTATCGAGACCGCCAGAGTAGGCAAGCACAACGCGTGCAGTCATAGTTATTGGCTCCTTTAAGACAAACAGGTGCTAAAAAATCGAACTTATTTATATTATACAGACTTACGTATAAATGTTAAATGCTGCGGTTGGTGAGTTTCTCACCAAGCTCGCGGCCGGTCAACCCTTCGCGCGCGAGGACGAAGATCGTGTCATCGCCCGCGATGCAGCCGACCACGTCTGGAAGTCCCACGCGGTCGATGAAGGAGGCCAAGTACTGCGCAGCGCCCGCCGGGGTGCGCAGCATGGCGATGTTGCCAGAGAAGTCATGGGACACCACCAGTTCATCAAGCATGCGCCGGAGCTTCTCTCGCGGGCCGTTGAGCTGATCTTCGAATTGCTCCAACTCACCGCCCACCACGTAGAAGGACCGCCCGCCATCGCGCTTGACCTTCTTGGCTCCCAGCTCATCGAGATCACGCGACAACGTAGCCTGCGTGATATCAATCCCCTCATCGAGCAGGAGCTCTGAGAGCTGAACTTGGCTGGTGACCCGGGTGCGATCCAAGATCTCCAAGATCTTGGCTTGGCGGGCATTGCGTGTAGTTGGGGTCGTAGTCATTCGTTTAGTTCTCCTTTTGAGCCGCAAGGAGCCAGACCAGCAGCGCCTTCTGCGCATGGAGGCGATTTTCTGCCTCGTCGAAAACGCGCGACTGGGGCCCATCAATTACCTCAGCAGTTACTTCGTTGCCGCGGTAGGCCGGCAAACAGTGCAGGAAGATTGCCTCGTCCTTAGCGCGGGACATCACATCCGCGGTCACCTGATAGGGCAAGAACGGTGTGCGGCGGTCCTTGCCGTCATCCTCCTGGCCCATGGACACCCATGTGTCTGTAATGACAACATCAGCGCCGTCCACGCCGTCAAGGGAATCGGTCACCGTCACCGTACCGCGCTTTCGGGCACGCTCAACAAACTCCGCCTGCGGCTGGAAACCCTCCGGGGCAACAATGGTCATCTCCACGCCAGCGGTAGCAAACCCCAGCATGTAGGAATTTGCCATGTTGTTGTTGCCATCCCCTAGGTAGACGGCCTTCAGTCTAGTAAGGTCCCCGAAGTTCTCACGGCAGGTCACCAAGTCCGCCAAGATCTGGCAGGGATGGAGGTCATCGGACAAGGCGTTGACAATTGGTACCGTCGCAGTCTCCGCCATGTCCAGAAGGTTTTGATGCGCATATGTGCGCCACACGATCGCCTCAACGAAACGGGAGAGCACCGCTGCGGTGTCCTGGTAGGTCTCCCCTTTGCCCATCTGCGTCGACTTAGTTTCCGTCACGATGGCGTGGCCGCCCAGGTGAGCAATTCCCGCCTCAAAGGAGAAACGCGTGCGCGTCGACGTCTTGTCAAAGAGCACCGCCACCGACTTCGGCCCCTCTAATGGGCGCTCGGAGAAGGGATTCTTCTTGAGCCTTAGAGCCAGGTCGAGAACCTCGGCTTGCTCCTGCGGCGTGAGGTCATCATCGGCCAAGAAATGGCGCACACTCATGCAACTTCCTCCAGTACCTTATGCAGGCGTTCCACCGCCTGGGTGAGTTCTTCATCGGTGATCACCAGCGGCGGGGTCAAGCGTACGACCTCGCTACTTGGGGCGTTGAGGATTAGTCCATGCTGCAAACCTGCAGCCACGACTTCCTTGGCCACCGACTTATTTAATACAACACCTAGCATAAGCCCTCGGCCCCTCACCGACTGCACCGCAGGGGATTTACCAATCTCCTGCCGCAACCACTCGCCCTTGCGGGTGACTTCGGCGAGGAAGGGGACGTCGACAAGCTCCAGCACCGTTGACGCCGCCGCACACGAGACAGGATTGCCGCCAAACGTCGTGCCGTGGGAGCCCGGAGTGAAAAGGTCTGCGGCCTGACCACGCGCAATGGTGGCACCGATAGGCATGCCAGCACCCAGCCCCTTCGCCATGGTGATGACATCCGGGAGGATGCCTTCATGCTGGAAGGCGAAGAAGTCACCGGTACGCCCCACACCCGTTTGCACCTCATCCACGACCATGAGGATGCCGTGCTTGGTGCAGAGCTCACGCACCGCCGTCAGGAAACCTTCAGGTGCCGGGATGACACCCGTCTCCCCCTGGATGGGCTCCAAGATAATGGAGGCGGTGTCCTCCGGATCTTGCTCCACCAAAGCGGTCAGGTAGTCGATGTCGCCATAGGTATAAAACTCCACTCCGCCCGGGAAAGGTTCAAAGGCTTTGCGTTTGCTGGGCTGCCCAGTCATGGCCAAAGAACCCATTGTCCGGCCATGGAAACCATGGTGCGCTGCAAGGACGCGGCGACGGCCGGTCAGACGAGCCAGTTTAAAGGCCGCCTCATTAGCTTCCGCGCCAGAGTTAGAGAAGAAGACGCGAGCCTCGCAATCTCCCACCTTGTCCAGGAGTTTCCCGGCGGCTTCAATCACGGGCTCGCTGGCAAAAAGATTGGACACGTGGCCTACGGCGGCCACCTGGGCGCTCACCGCGTCGACGATCGCCGGGTGGGCGTAGCCTAGCGAATTCACCGCGATACCCGCGAGCATGTCGATGTAGTCTTTACCGTCTTCATCGGTCACCGTGGCCCCCTTACCGGACACGATGGCAACGGGTGGGGTTCCATAGGTGTTGCTGAGCACCTGACCCCAACGCTCTGTCAACTTGGTCTGCGCGGTCACTTGTTATCGTCCTTCCTGAAGACCGTTCCCTCCGGGTAGTCCTCGCGGTTATAGTCATTGGGCAGCACCATCGTGCCGATTCCTCCCATAGTCAACAGCTCCAGCAGCACGGCGTGGGCGATGCGCCCGTCGATGACGTGCGCGGCACTGACTCCGCCTTCCACGGCCATGAGGCAGGACTCCATCTTCGGGATCATTCCGGAATCCAGGCCTGGGAGGAGCGCGCTGAGCTTGTCAATCTCGATCTTCGACACCAAGGAGTCGCGGTTCGGCCAATCGGTGTACAGGCCCTCCACATTCGTGAGAATCACCAAGCGCTCGGCGCCCAACGCTCGCGCCAAGGCCCCGGCCGCGATATCTGCGTTGATGTTGTACACCTCGCCTTCATCACCGGGCGCGATAGTAGACACAACCGGGATGCGCCCGGCCTCAATAATGTCCATGACGGCGGTGGGATCGACGCTGACGATCTCTCCCACCATGCCGATATCAGTCGGCTCACCATCGACCTGGACGAGCCGCTTGCGCGCCTTAAACAACCCAGCGTCCTCACCCGAGGTACCCACGGCATACGGGCCATGTGAATTAATGAGGTTGACCAAGCCACGCCCCACCTGACCGAAGAGGACCATGCGAACCACGTCCATGATCTCCGGAGTGGTCACACGGAAACCGCCCTTGAATTCGCCTTCAATCCCCAGCTTGCCCAGCATGTCGTTGATCTGCGGCCCACCGCCATGGACCACGACGGGCTTGGCGCCCACGGTGCGCAGAAAAACCATATCGGCAGCGAAGGCGGCCTTAAGGGAATCATCCACCATCGCGTTGCCGCCATATTTCACGACCACAATCTTGTCGCGGTAGTGCTGCAGCCATGGCAAGGCCTCCGCGAGCACAGTGGCGCGGTCAGCATTACTTAGTCCCTGAAGCATTGTTCCTCCTCGCGCGTTCTTAAGAGCTGTACGCGGAGTTAATCTCCACGTAGTCATGAGACAGGTCGGTGGTGCGGACGAAAGCTGTGCCGGTTCCCCCGGTGCCCAAGTCCACGCGCACATCAATATCAGCCCCGGAAAGATCAACGTCGCGCGCGCCGGGCGCACCAGTGGAACCGACGCACACTGCTTGGTCATTGAAGAACACGGAGATGTTGTCCGGATCCATCTCAGCATCCGCCATTCCTACGGCGGCGAGCACGCGGCCCCAGTTCGGGTCCGATCCGAACATGGCGCACTTGAAGAGGTTGTCGCGGCCCAAAGTGCGCGCGGCGTTGAGCGCCTGCTCATCGGTAGCGGTGCCTTCCACGATGATCTTCACGCGCTTGGTCACGCCCTCGGCGTCGGCTTGAAGCTGATCCGCGATATCGGCGCACACCGCGAGAACCGCAGCATCCAACTCCTCCTGGCTAGGTTCTTTCCCGGAAGCACCGGAAGCCATGATAATGACCGTGTCATTCGTCGATGTGGAGCCGTCCACATCGAGCGTATTGAAAGTCTGATCACTCGCTGCCTGCAGCGCCGAGTGCAAGGCTTCGGAGGAGGCAACAGCGTCGGTGGTGATGCACACCAGCATGGTGGCCAGTGACGGCGCCATCATGCCCACGCCCTTGCCCATCGCACCCATGCTCCAGCCCTCAGCCTCAATGAGTGCTTCTTTAGCTACGGTGTCGGTGGTCATGATGGCCTCCGCCGCGGCCAGACCGTGAGCTGCATCCGTGCCAAGATTCCCGGCAACCACTTCGACGCCAGCCAATGCCTTATCCATGGGAAGGAGCTCTCCAATAAGTCCCGTCGAGCACGCCGCGATGTTAGCGGCGGGGATACCCGTGTGCTCAGCGGTGGCTTCCACAATCGCCGCGGCATCCTTGTCTCCTTGTTCGCCGTTGCAGGCATTCGCGTTGCCGGAGTTATAAATGACGGCCTGAATAGTGCCGTCCGCAACTGCTTCGCGGGAAAGCTTTACGGGTGCGGCCACCACGCGGTTGCGCGTGAAGACCGCAGCGGCGTCGAAATTAGGACCCTGGTTAACTACGAGGGCCATGTCGGGTTTTCCGGAGGGCTTGATTCCGGCTGTCGTGGCGCCAGCCAGGAATCCTGCAGGGGCGGTAATCATGTCGAGTTTCTCCTAGTTCGTGTGGAAGTGAGTTGAAGAAGGCGGTGCGGAACGCTTGGGAAAGTAGGGGTGCCCCTTAAGGGGCAACTGCTGCCTGTGGAAGGCCCAGGGTTTCTTCCCATCCCAAAGTCAGGTTCATGCACTGGACAGCAGCGCCGGCGGTGCCCTTGCACAGGTTGTCCAGAGCCGCGGTAATCACGAGACGGCGGGCGCGCTCATCCACGTGTGCTTGGATATGGACCATGTTGCTGCCCACCACGTTTTGCGTTTCTGGCTGTTGGCCCTCAGGCAGGACGAGGCAGAATGGTTCATCAGCATAAAAGTCACGGAAGGCCTCGGCGACTGTGCGCTTGTCGACGTCCCCCTTCAACGGCGCCGTAATCGTCGCCAGAATGCCACGCGGCAGCGGCGCCAGCACCGGAGTGAAACTCACAGACACCGGTTGCTGCGTAAAAGGCTGTAGGTTTTGCAGGACCTCCGGGGTATGCCGGTGTGTCCCGCCTGGCTTATAGGCTTTGAGGTTGCCCATAGTTTCCGCACCTAGCTGTGCCACGGAGGCCTTCTTGCCTGCCCCGGACACCCCGGTGATTGCTATCACCGACAGATCTGGCTCAATCAGATCCTGCGCCACGGCCGGCAGCGCACCCAGGGTAATCGTGGTGGGAAAACAACCAGGAACGGCAACGCGGTTGCTGCCTTTAAGCTGCTCACGGTTGCCGGGAACCTCCGGGATTCCATAAGGCCAAGCACCGGCGTACTCACCACCATAAAACGCGTCCCAGTCTTCCTTGCTACGCAAGCGGAAGTCAGCTGCGCAGTCAATCACCGTGACGGACTCCCCCAGCTGGCGGCCGATCTCCGCGGAGTGCCCGTGCGGCAAACCGAGGAAAACGATGTCATGGCCAGCTAGAATCTCCGGCGTGGTGTCCTCGATGACGCGGTCCGCCAGTTGCGGCAGGTGCGGCATGAGCTCAGATACTCGCTGACCTGCGTTGGAGTGCCCGGTGAGCGCGCCGATGCGCAACTCCCCGGAGAGGTACGCTGGGTGCGACAGCAAGAGACGGAGGATTTCGCCACCTGCATAGCCCGTAGCTCCGGCGATTGCTACTGAAATAGTCATGCAGCTACTCTAGCAAATAATGCATTCCGCCGTATGTTATTCAGAAAAAATGCGCCGAAGAGCTCGGCGCACAGGTGAGGAAAAGTAGGGTTCAGGAAGGTTTACATGACGCGGGACGAGACGTTCCCCAGTCCCTCCGCACCCGATACGGCGGTCTTTCCTGCATAGCCTAGGTAGCCATGCGGGCCGACGAAGTGGATACCGCCCTGGGCATCCGCGATGGCTACAACCTCATTGAACTGGTGAACCTGGCCGGGCTGCAGGCGCTTGAAGCTCGTGGTTGTCAGCCCCTGGTTGAAGCAGTCAGCCTTGGAGCGACCTGCGTGGTAGAAAAAGCGCGGCGCCAACCGGCCCGGCGGGTTGCACTGCGGGCTAGTGGCCCGTGCCCCTTCGGACAGGCACGCGACGTAGGTTCCTTCGATGTTCGAAGCTTCACAGTTGACGGTGCCATCGGCGTTGGAGAAACCTTGGGACAAGTCAGCGGAGGCGTGTGGGGCGATGGTCAGTGCGCCGACAACGGCGGCGGTGGCTGTGAGACGAGAAAAAAGACGCATGGTGTGAACAATCCTTTCGGTGTGGCTTGGTCTGGAAACTCAGCACCTTTGCTGCACCCTTGAGGTTATGAGGCAGAGCACACCCCTTCCAGCGCTAGGGGATCTCTCCCCACATCAGCACCTGCCCCAACGCGCGCAAACCCGGCTAAACAAAAGCCCGGCTAACCTCCCACAGGGCTAACCGGGCTTGGAGCACTAACGAAGCACTAGCGAAGCAGCAGAGTCTTAGGCGCGCATCTGTGCGCCAAGGCGCTGCTTGGCCAACTCCGCAGCGGCGAGGCGATGCTCGTTGGCCTCTTCATCAGTCAGAGTGCGGTCACCAGCACGGAAGAGAAGCTGGAAGGCTAGGGACTTCTTTCCTTCGCCGAGCTGCTCGCCACGGAAGACATCGAAAAGCTCCACGGACTCGAGGAGATCACCAGCACCCTCCTCGACCACACGGCGAACCGTCTCCGCCGGGGTTTCCTCGTCCACCACCAAAGCGATGTCCTGGTGCAAAGCCGGGAAGGAAGACAGCACGGGGGCGGGGAACTTCTCATCCAGCGGCAGGGCTGACACATCGAGCTCCATCGCACACGTGCGTGCTGGCAGCTCCAAGGCCTCAAGGACCTGCGGGTGCAGCTCACCCGCGTAGCCAACGACCGTCTCCTCATCGCTTGCGAGAACGATTGCAGCACAGCGGCCCGGGTGCCACGGCAGCTGCTCAGCTGCCTTCACTGCGATGTCCACGCCAGCGGAACGAGCAACCTGGCGCGCAGACTCAATAGCATCCGCGTAGCTGTAGGCGCGGCCCGCTCCCCACGGCCCTTCGTGTTCAATGTTTCCGGTGGCCACCGTGGCTACGTGCAACGGCTGGAGCGGCAAAGACCCAAGGAGATCGGCGACCATTGACTCCTCTGGGCGCGACTCCACCGACGGCATGGGAGAAGAATCAGCGCGCTTGAAGGCCACCTGCTGGAGGCCGAACAAGGCCAGATCACTGCGGCCACGGGCAACGTTGCGGGCGATAGCCTCAAGGAGATTGGGCAGCAACGTCGTGGACAGGATCGCCTTGTCTGACTCGAGCGGATTCTGCACGGCCACGGTCTGGCGGCGCGCATCCTCCTTGTCCAAGCCCCAGGTATCAAAGGTGTCGTTCGCGATGAACGGCGACGGGAGGACCTCGGCGTAGCCCGCATAGGCCAACCCATGTCCGATCGCACGGCGACGCTTCTGCGCCGGAGTTAGGCCGCGACCGCCCACCGGGGTGGGCAGGATGGTCGGAATGTCTTCCAGCCCTTCCAGGCGCAGGATCTCCTCAATGAGATCAACGTCCATTTCGATGTCCGTGCGCCAGGAGGCGGGGATGACGGAGAGCTCCTCCTCACCGGAGACCTCGCAGCCGACCTCCGTGAGGCGCTTCACCACGGTCTCCTGGGAGTAGTCCACGCCGGCGTACTCGCTGGGCTTGGCAGCGCGCAGGGAGATGGACTCGCGCTTGGCGACGTCTCCCACGAGCGTCCGCCCAGCCTCGATCGTGCCGCCAGCAATCTGCTGAAGCAGCACGCACGCCACGTCCAGCGCTACCTCAACGATGGCCGGATCTACTCCGCGCTCGAAACGGCGAGAAGCCTCCGAGGAGAGCTTGTGGCGGCGGGATGTGCGGGCCACGGTGATCGGATCCCAAATGGCCGACTCGAAGTAGACATCAGTCGTCTCGTCAGAAATTTCGGAGGTGGTGCCACCCATGACGCCCGCCAAGGATTGGATACCGTTGTCATCGCAGATGACCACGTCGCCCTCCGAAAGCTCCCGCTTGACGTGGTCGAGGGTCTCGAACTTCTCGCCCTCGTTGGCATTGCGCACAACGAGGTTGCCCTTGATCACGTCGGCGTCAAAGGCGTGCATCGGCGCGCCCAGAAGCAGCATGACGTAGTTCGTGACGTCGGTAGCCACGTTGACGGCGCGCTGACCGGAGAGCATGAGCTCGCGCTCCATCCAGAACGGGGTACGCGCTGCCGGGTCAATACCGGTCACCTTGCGCAGACCAAATCGCTGCGCCTTGGTTTCCTCCCTCAGGTCAACGTCGATAAGCGTGCCCTCCGGAGCCGGCACGACGGAGGTGTCGATGCCAGCCACGCTCGGATCCTGCGCCACGTCGGGGAAAGTGAGATCAAATGCGGAGGCAATTTCACGCGTCAGGCCACGCGCAGACAAGGCATAGCCACGATCCGGGGTGATGTTGACGTCGAAGACGGTATCGGACAGCCCAATAAGGGGGCGGGCGTCCTCACCAATCTTGTCGGCAACCTCCTCCCCTAGCACGATGATGCCGTCTGCCTTGGGGCCGAAGCCCAGCTCAGCTGCGGAGCACATCATTCCGTTGGAGATATGGTCGTAGGTCTCGCGGGCGGCAATCTTGAATCCTCCCGGCAGCTCAGCACCCGGAAGGGAGACCACGACGTAGTCGTTGAGGCGGAAGTTGCGGGCGCCGCAGATAATGCCCTGCAGCTCCCCCGTCCCATTGGCCTGGCCAACGTTGACCTGGCAATAGCGAATTGGTTTCTTGAACTGGGTGAGCTCTTCGATCTCTACAACCTGACCGATAACCAGCGGGCCCGTGGTTTCCGGAAGGGCCTCGTAGCCCTCGGTTTCAAAACCTACGCGGACAAAGCCAGAGTCCAGTTCCTCAGAGGACACGGTCCAGCCGGAATTAGCGTTGCCCAGAATTCGGGTAACCCAGTCTTGGGAAATAAGCATTTTTCTTTCTATCCTTTCTCTGGGTTCCTATGCCTGCACGCCAAATGGCAGGGTGAAGCGGACATCGCCTTCGACCATGTCGCGCATATCGGTCAGACCATTGCGGAACTGCAGGGTGCGCTCGAGGCCCATGCCGAAAGCGAAACCGGTGTATTCCTCGGGGTCAATGCCTACCGCACGCAGGACGTTGGGGTTGACCATGCCGCAGCCTCCCCACTCGATCCAGCCGGCGCCGCCCTTCTTGTTGGGGAACCAGACATCGACCTCAGCGGAGGGCTCGGTAAACGGGAAGTAGTTCACGCGCATGCGGGTGGTAGTCTCCGGGCCGAAGAGAACCTTGGCCAAGTGCTCCAAGGTGCCGCGAAGATGAGCCATGGTCAGCCCCTTGTCCACGGCAAGGCCTTCCACCTGGTGGAAGACAGGAGTGTGGGTGGCATCGAGCTCATCGGTACGGAAAACACGGCCCGGGCAGGCAATGTAGAGCGGGACATCGCGGTCGAGCATCGTGCGCACCTGCACCGGGGATGTATGGGTACGCAGCACCTGCTTGGAACCTTCCTTGCCCACGTGGAACGTGTCCTGCAAGGTGCGGGCTGGGTGGTCGGGCTTGAAGTTCAGAGCGTCGAAGTTAAAGTACTCCGCCTCTACCTCTGGTCCTTCGGCGATTTCCCATCCCATGCCCACAAAGATGTCCGCGATGCGCTCCGACAGCGCTGTGATGGGGTGCAGGGCACCGGTCTGCGCGCGGGTGGTAGGGACGGTGACATCGACCTTCTCCGCCTTCAGCTGCGCGGCGCGGGCCTCCTGCTCCAGCACTTCACGAATCTGGGCAAAGCGCTTTTCCACCTTGCCGCGGGCCATGTTCACTGCGCGTCCAGCATCCTTGCGCTGATTCTTCGGCAGCTGTCCGAGCGATTGGCGGGCCTGCGGGATATAGCCGCTATCACCAAGGTGCTCGCGACGGGCGGAGGTGAGCTCGTCGAGGCTGGTTGCAGCTTCGAAGGCGGCGATGGCCTTCTGCGCGGCGGCCTCGAGGGCCTCTTCGGTCAATTCGATCTGAGGTGTATCGGACACGTGCCTTGATTACCTTCTTCTCGCACAAAAACTAACGCGAGCTATCTTACCGTGCCGCCTGACTTCTGTGGCCACCAACCCTGGCACGTCGGCGGCGCTAGCTGCTCTGCTGCTTCGCAGACTCATAGAGGCAAATGCTGGCGGCCGTAGCAAGGTTCAGAGATTCCGCTCGGCCAAGAATCGGGATGCGCACACGCATGTCCGCCTCATCCTGCAAATCACCCAGGCCGTGCGCCTCATTGCCAAAAAGCCACGCGGTGGGCTGGGACAGGTCCGCATCGGCGAGGTCCACCTCGCCGTCGGCTGCCGTAGCCAACACTTGCAGACCAGAGGAGCGCAGCTTGCCCAGTACATCCTTGATGTTGGGGTCTCGGGCTACGGGCACATGGAAAAGCGATCCGGCCGACGCGCGCGCCACCTTACAGCCCAAGGGATCCACGGTTTCCCCGGCAAAGATGACGCCATCGGCGCCCATGGCATCCGAGGTCCTGATCAGTGTTCCCGCGTTGCCCGGCTCCGCCGTCAAGACAGGAACCGACACCAGCTTCGGCTTGCCGGCCAAAATCTTCCCGGCGGTCCACAACACTGGGCGGCACACGGCAAAGAGCCCGGTGCTCGTGGCGGTGTCAGACAGGTGCTTTGCCGCCTTATCCGTAATGGGATGCACATACACGTCCATGTAGCCGCAGGCTTGAACAATGTGTGCAAAGCGCTCGGCGGCCTTCTCCGTCACGAAAACATCCGTAGCGGCACCGGTGGACACGGCCGCGTCCACGGCGTTTTCGCCCTCAATGATGAAACGCTCCGCCTTTCGGCGGCTGGCCGCCCGGTGCAATTTGGCGGCATTAACCACGCGCGGCGTGCGTTCAGTAAAGGCAGAGGAAAAATCCAGATTCATGCATTTGACGGTACCCACCGAACCAGACATTGAAAAGTCCCGCTCCCCCAGCAAGTTTGAGTGGGTAGCGGGACGGTTGGTCTCCACGTCATCTACGCGGATACGGGTGGGCTTTATTTCTTTAGCGGAACTCCGTCGGCGTCCTTATCAAAGCCAGATAAACCACCGGCGATGAATACGAGCTCGACCCACTTCCAGATCACTAAGGCACCGATGAGGATAAAGCCAATGAGGATAAAAGAGGTAACGAATCCTACGATTGCAAGGCCCAACTGCCACATGCCGCGCTGCGTGCGACCAATATAGAAGTTATGAACCCCCAATTCGCCCAAGAAGAAGCACAGGAGCAGCGCTACCAACCATGACTTCTGCTCGCCGCCCGGGTGTGGCTGCTGGCCATAGTTTGACTGGTATGCATCCTGCTGTGCGGGCAGATTCTGGGACTGCTGCGAACCGCCATACGGAGCCGAGCTGTAACCGTACTGATCACTGGATGATCCGAAGGGGTTCGACTGCTGCGACTGTCCGCCATAAGAGCCACCGCCATAAGCATCGCCATTGGGCTGATACGCGCTATTCGGGTTGGTCATAACTATCTCTCCTTCGCACCATGTGCCCCTAGGGCAGGCCCAGAAGCCAACGGCTACCTTGATTTACACAACAACGAGCAATGTAACACAAACCACAAAGAGGAGCAGTACGCCCGCCGACCTAGCGGGTGCTACTCCCCACAACAAGAAACCCACCGGTCCTCCATAAGAGGGCGGTGGGTTCGTGACGTTTCTACGCTCGACGCTTACGCAGCCTTCGGTGCGTTAACGTCCTCCGGCAGTGCGGCCTTGGCGGCCTCGCACAGTGCGGAGAAAGCCTCGAAGTCGTTGACGGCAAGTTCAGCGAGAATCTTGCGGTCGACCTCGATCTCAGCCAGGCGCAGGCCGTGGATGAGGCGGTTGTAGGTGATGTCGTTCATACGAGCGGCAGCATTGATGCGCTGGATCCACAACTTGCGGAATTCAGACTTACGGGCGCGACGGTCGCGGTAAGCGTAAGTCATGGAGTGCAGCCACTGCTCCTTGGCCTTACGGTAGAGGCGGGAGCGCTGGCCGCGGTAGCCCTTAGCGGACTTCAGGATCGCGCGACGCTTCTTCTTGGCGTTAACTGAGCGCTTTACTCGTGCCACAGTAATACTTCCTTATCTTGATTGTGAGTGTGTGGGGATGGGAGTTTCGGCGCTGACTATGCGCGGCCGAGAAGGCGTTTGACGCGCTTGGTGTCTGCCTTGGCGACGTCCTCGGTGCCCTTCAGGCGACGGGTGCGCTTGGAAGGCTTGCCTTCCAGGAGGTGGCGGCGGTTAGCCTGCTCGCGACGCAGCTTGCCGGAGCCGGTCACCTTGATGCGCTTGGCGGTGCCCTTGTGAGTCTTCTGCTTCATGAGAATTAAATCCTTAAATCCTAAGTGGAGCGTGGTCTACTTCTTGCCTTTGCGGACGGGCCCAAGGACCATGGTCATATTGCGACCATCCTGCTTGGGGCGCGACTCCACGACGCCGACCTCTGCGACATCGTCAGCCAAACGCTCCAGCAGGCGGAAACCCAGCTCCGGACGCGATTGCTCGCGGCCACGGAACATGATGGTCACCTTGACCTTGGAGCCCTTCTCCAGGAAGCGCACCACGTTGCCCTTTTTGGTCTCGTAATCGTGATCATCAATCTTCGGACGGAGCTTCTGCTCCTTCACCACGGTTTGCTGCTGGTTCTTACGGGACTCGCGGGCCTTCTGAGCCTGTTCGTACTTAAACTTGCCGTAATCCATGATCTTGGCTACGGGCGGCTTAGCGTTCGGGGCAACCTCGACCAGGTCAAGATCGGCTTCGTACGCAAGCTTGCGAGCATCGTCTGTACGGACAATGCCCACCTGTTCACCACCGGGGCCAACAAGACGGACCTCGGGTACTCGGATGCGCTCATTAATGCGAGCTTCAGCGCTGATTGTGGTTCTCCTCGATTGTGGGGGCTAGTAGTGTGCCTACCGTGACCACAAACGAATAAATCCCGGTGCCAAAGGCATCCGGGAGTTTCTTTTCAAGCACGCGCCAACGTATGGCGCCTACTCTTAACCTTTATCCTGCGGCGGAACTAGTGTCCGGCGCGGCTTCGGGTGGGAGAAACTCCGCTTGCGGCCCAAGTACCTCCTGGAGGAGGCGCTACGGGCGGTAGTGCGCACTACTTTAACACCTGATTTTTCAGGAACCAAATCGGCGTGCCGATGTCGTTCCTGCAGTCTGCGTTGCCGTGGGCGGTGCGCAGCCCTCCACCGGTTTAAGCGCGCCAGCCTCCAAGGCCTCAGTTACGACTCGGTCCACTCCAGCAGCAAGAACGTTGAGCGCAGGAATTGCTTCTTCGGCGTACTCACCCGGCATGGTGACTTCAATGGCCAATCCCACCGTGGACTCTTTACTCGAGCCCGATGGGGTGGTTTCCCGCACACCAATTTGGCGGTGGGTATAACCGTCGTCGTACTCGGATAGTCCCCACCCGCCCTTGGCGCGGGTGTTCGGGAGCTTGTCCAATCCGTTGTCTTGCCACTCCACAATGTCATCCATTGCGTCATAGACCTGTTCTGCTTCCGGAATACACGGTAAGTGTGCGCCAAACTCTGCCTGGTCTTCCAGCAGCCACGTGGAGTAGCCAAAAGGTTCCTCGAACTCGCCGGTCGAACCATACTCGTCCAAGAGCGCCGTTACTGCGCTCCCAGCATCGCCCTCAGTCCATCGCACGTGGGACCACAACGCGTAGGCAGCATCATTGTCGGATTCCTTAATCGCAAGGTCGACGAGCTCCGGGCTAGCGCCGTCGCGCAGCGCGGCAATCGCGATAGGAACCTTCACCGTCGACCACGCAGGCTCTTCACCGCGTAATCCGGCGTTGACAGTCCCTCCCCTATCCGCCACCGCCACGCCGGCGCGGACATTGAACTCCTTCTGTACTTCAGAGACGACATCGCGTAATTCGGCGCGCACGTCATAGCTGGCGGGCGATTCCACGCCTGGTGATTCTTCGGGAGCCGGCGGCGATGTGTCTTCCGCTGGGCCGGAACACCCCGTCATGGTGGCTGTCGCAGCAATGCTGATGGCTAGTGCTGCCGTGCGGGTACTTCTGTGGCCCAACATCACACCAGCTCCTTGAGGAACCCTCCCGTATAGGAGCCTTCCACCTGCGCCACGTCTTCTGGCGTGCCTTGGGCCACGACGGTGCCGCCGCCCGAGCCGCCTTCCGGGCCCATGTCCACGATCCAATCGGCGGCCTTAATGACGTCGAGGTTGTGCTCGATGATGATCACCGAGTTGCCCTTATCAACCAGGCCTTGAATGACGAGCATGAGCTTTCGGATGTCCTCGAAATGCAGTCCGGTCGTCGGCTCATCCAAGATGTAGACCGTGCGTCCATTCGTTCGCTTTTGGAGTTCGGAGGCCAGCTTCACGCGCTGCGCCTCACCACCGGAAAGCGTCGTGGCGGCCTGACCCAAGCGGACATATCCCAGGCCCACCTCCACCAAGGTGTTGAGGTAGCGGTGGATCGACGTGATGGGTTCGAAGAACTCCGCTGCCTCCGAGATCGGCATGTCGAGAACCTCGGCGATGTTTTTGCCCTTGTAGAGGACCTCCAGGGTCTCGCGGTTATAACGGGCACCGTCACAAACCTCGCACGGCACATAAACATCGGGCAGGAAGTTCATCTCGATCTTGATGGTGCCGTCGCCCTGGCACGCCTCACAGCGTCCGCCCTTGACGTTGAAGGAGAACCGGCCCGGCTTGTAACCACGCACCTTAGCCTCCTGGGTTTCCGCGAACAGATTACGGATCTTGTCGAAGACCCCTGTGTAGGTTGCCGGATTCGAGCGCGGGGTGCGCCCGATGGGGCTCTGATCGACCTGCACCAGCTTGTCCAGGTGTTCCACGCCCTCCACGCGCTTGGCGCGACCGGGTACTTGGCGGGCACGGTTGAGTTTGTTGGCCAAGGTCTTGGCCAAGATCTGGTTGACCACGGTGGATTTACCGGAGCCGGACACGCCTGTCACACACACGAGCACGCCTAGCGGAATCTCCACGTCAATGCCCTTGAGATTATTCTCGCGCGCGCCGACCACCTTGAGCATGCGCTCAGGGTCAATCTCACGGCGCGTATCCGGGACCGCAAGCTTCTTCTTTCCTGACAGATACTGCCCCGTCAGGGACTCCTCCACAGATTCGATGCCGGCGGGCTCGCCCTGATAGACCACCGTTCCGCCGAATTCGCCGGCCCGCGGTCCAACGTCGACAAGCCAGTCCGCTTCCCGAATGGTGTCCTCATCATGTTCCACCACAATCAAGGTGTTTCCGATATCGCGCAGGCGCTTCAACGTGGCGATGAGGCGCTGGTTATCGCGCTGGTGCAGACCAATGGAGGGCTCATCCAGCACGTAGAGGACTCCCGCCAGGCCGGAACCGATCTGGGTGGCGAGGCGAATGCGCTGTGCCTCGCCGCCGGACAGCGTGGAGGCGCCGCGGTCGAGGGTCAGGTAGTTCAGGCCGACGTCGAGAAGAAAGCGCAGGCGAGCCTGGATCTCCTTGAGCACAGCACCAGCAATGATTTCCTCGCGGTGGCCCAACACGAGAGAATCGAGGAACTCCGCCGCCTCCTCAATGGACAGTGCCGTCAAGCCGGCGATGGACTGCTCGCCATGCGCGGTGGAGGCCAAACGCACCGCCAAGATTTCCGGCTTCAGGCGGGTACCGTCACAAGCGTTACACGGCACACGGCGGGTGTACTGGAGCAAGCGATCCTTCTGCGACTCGGAATCCGCCTGATCGAGCTTGCGCTCCAAGAAGCCAATAGCTCCCTCGAACGGCGCGGACCAGTTGCGCTGGCGGCCATAGCGGTTCTTGTAGCGCACGCTGACTTCCACATCGGTGCCATAGATCAGAGCATGGCGTTGTTCCTTGGTGAGCTCGGAAACCGGGGTGCGAGGATCAAAGTCCAGGGCCTTCGCTAGACCTTCGACTAGTTTGACAAAATATCGCGCATTGGGGCTCGACGTCCACGGTTGGATGGCTTCGACAGCCGGGGCATCCGGATCCGGGATCAACAGATCCACATCCACTTCAAGGCGCGTGCCCAAGCCATCGCACACCGGGCAGGAACCAAAGGGAGCATTGAAAGAAAAGGCGCGCGGCTCGTATTCCTCGATGGTCAGGGTGTGCCCGTTGGGGCAGGCAGCCTTCTCCGAATACGTGTGGGTGAGCTCTTCACGGTCAACGAAATCAAGGGTGACCAGGCCATCTGCCAACCGTAGTGCCGTCTCAACCGAATCCGTAAGCCGCTGCTTTTGAGACGACTTGACCTGCAGGCGGTCCACGACGACGTCGATGTCGTGCTTGATCTGCTTCTTCAGCTTCGGCGGGTCACTGAGCTGGTAAAGCTCCCCATCTACCCGAACACGGGAGTAACCCTGGGCCGCGAGGTCAGCAAAGAGGTCAACGAACTCGCCCTTACGTCGGCGAACGACCGGTGCGAGGACCTGGAATTTCAGCTTTTCCTCGTGGCTTAAGACTTCATCAACAATCTGCTGCGGGGTTTGGCGCTCAATGACGGCGTCACACTCAGGACAGTGCGGCGTGCCCGCACGCGAGAAAAGCAAACGCAGGTAGTCGTAGATTTCGGTGATGGTTCCCACCGTCGAGCGCGGGTTATGGTTGGTGGACTTTTGGTCAATGGACACCGCTGGGGATAGACCGTCGATGAACTCAACGTCAGGCTTATCCATTTGGCCAAGGAACATGCGCGCGTAGGAGCTCAAAGACTCCACGTAGCGCCGCTGGCCCTCGGCGAAGATGGTGTCAAAGGCGAGTGAGGACTTGCCTGAGCCCGATAGGCCGGTAAACACCACCAGGTTATCGCGCGGGATATCGATGTCCACGCCCTTGAGGTTGTGCTCACGCGCACCACGTACGACCAAACGATCAGCCACTAGTTGTTGCCTTCCTACACAAAAGAATGTGTGTTCAGAGAGTTCTCACTCAGAATGTACCCGTATGGTTGGACTTATGAACAACGCGCTTGAGCTTCATAAAATTTCCGTGTCCGAGATGGACAACAATTGCTACCTGCTGTGCGCGGGTGACGAGGCGCTGCTTATCGACGCCTCCGCTGACGCCCCCGCGCTGCTCGCTTTGGCCGCCGACCACGGAGTAAAGATCACCGCGGTGCTGACCACACACCGCCACTGGGATCACGTACGCGCACTCAAAGAAATCTTGAATGAAACCGGTGCCGTTCACTATTCCTCTTTCTTGGATGCCCCTGCTTTGCCCGCGCCCGTCGACGTGGAACTGGAGCATGGCGATACGCTTCCTTTCGCCGGTTACGATCTGCCCGTCATTATCCTGCGCGGACACACCCCGGGCGGAGCAGCAATTGCAGCGGAGATTGATGGCGTTACCAACCTCTTCGTCGGTGATTCCCTCTTCCCCGGCGGCGTGGGCAAGACCACCTCGGAAGGTGACTTCGTGCGCCTCTACAAAGATGTCACGCAGCGGCTCTTTGACGTCTATCCGGACGACGCAATTGTCCGCCCCGGGCACGGGGCCCCTACCACGCTCGGCGCGGAACGCCCGCACATGGACGAGTGGTGGGAGCGCCGCTGGTAACTACGTGTTAACTGCTGCGCTCACAGCAGCAGTTGTTTAACGCGCGTACTATGGTGTGGCGAACGTCTTTACAGATCTATTGAATGGAGCACGTTATGATTCGTAAATTTGCCCGTCCTATGCTGGCCTCCGTGTTTGTCTGGGATGGTGTGGATACGCTCCGCAACACCTCGGAGCACGTCGCGGACACCGAGTCCGTGCTCAAGCGCCTGCGCAAGGTGCTGCCCCGCGAATACGCGGGTTACATCCCCAATGACCCAGAGCTGGTTACCCGCGCGCTCGGCGGCGCGAAGACCGCTGCGGGCACGAGCCTCGCGCTGGGCAAGGCTCCGCGCACCTCGGCTGCAGTGCTCGCGCTGACGCACGTCCCCAACCTGGTCGGCAATGCTTTCTGGACCGCGGATTCCAAGAAGGACAAGGAAGCACAGCGCAACAGCTTCATCACCAACACCGCTCTGCTTGGTGCCCTCGCCATCGTTACGCAGGACACCGAAGGAAAGCCTTCCGTGCGGTGGCGCGCTGCTAAGGCCTCTGAGCGTGCAAACAAGAAGATTCAGCAGGCGCTGCCGGGCAAGTCCGAACAGCAGAAATTTGCGGAGGACTTCTCCAATCGCGCAAACGAGATTTCTTCCGATGTCACGGCCAAGGCCAATGACTGGTTTGAGACCGCCAAGGACTACGTCGAGGACAACCGCGATGACTGGGAGTCTGCCGGCCGTGACTTCATCGACTCCGCGCGTTCCTTCGTCGAGGACACCGCTGAGACGGCACGCGAGTTCTTTGAGGACAACAAGGATGACTGGCTCGACGCGGCCCGTGACAACACCGATACCGCCCGCAAGGGACTGGTCAAGGCTGCTGGCAAGGCACAGGATCGTGCCGATGAAGCCCTGGCTAAGGTAGATTCGCTCGATGGCAAGCGTGCCCAGAAGAAGGCTCGCAAGCGCGCCGAGAAGCTGCAGAAGGAAGCCTCCAAGAAGCTGGATAAGGCTTTCAAGAAGTTCGGTGACCGCTTCTAAGCTCTCCGTCCTTCGCTGCGGATAACTCCGCAACACACCACGACAATCGCCGCGGTGGAGAGAACAACGGCTCAGCTAGTATGCTGGGCCGTTGTTCTTTTTCCTGTCCACTCTTCCCCATCTCCCTTACTTCCCGTCTGTCCACGAGAAGCCTTCATACGCACCCAAGGAGCCTTGTGTCTGAATCTTCACCCGCGACTCACACCGGGAAACCCGGCGCCCACACGAACGAGCAGAGCGCGGAAATAGCTAGCGAGCAAGCATATGTCGATGGCCTCTTCGAGCGTCTGGACAACGAGGTTCAAGCGGCCAACGAGCGCTTGAACGAAGTACAAGCTGCCGTCGATCCGCATACCCCGGACGCCGATGCACTCGTTCGGCGAGAGACCGAGTACCACGGCCTGCAGGCTAAATTGGATCGCCTCAACGTCTCCCAACTCGGCTTAGTTTTTGGCCGCATCGACATCGATGCACCCGGTGATAATCCCACCCCGGAAGGCCTGGACCGGCGCTACATCGGCCGCATGGGGCTCGACGCCAGGGAGGAGAACTACCGGACACTCCTTCTGGATTGGCGTGCGCCGATGGCGCGCCCCTTCTACCTCGCCACTACAGCGCACCCTGAAGGCGTCCATGTCCGCCGGCATATCCGGACCACTGGGCGCACGGTTACTGGAATCAGCGACGAGGTCTTGGAGGGAGAATCCTCTGCTGACAGCAGCGATGTCGCAAGCGAGTCCGCCCTCCACCACGTGATGCAGCGCGCCCGCACCGGGCACATGCCCTCCATTGTGGAGACCATTCAGCGCGAACAGGACGAAATCATCCGTGACAGCACGCGGGGCGTCATGGTGGTCGAAGGCGGACCAGGAACCGGCAAGACCGCTGTTGCACTGCACCGCGTGGCCTACCTGCTCTACACCTACCGTGATCAGCTCGCCGCCACGGGCGTGCTGATCGTGGGCCCCAACTCCACCTTCCTGGAATACATTTCCCGCGTGCTCCCGGACCTTGGTGAAACCGGTGTCGTGCTTTCCACCATCTCTTCCCTCTTCCCCAGCATCGAGGCTACTCACTCGGAGTCCTTGCTCGCCCGCGAGATCAAGGGCTCCGCTGCCATGGTGGAAATCCTCGGCAACGCGGTCAAGGATTATCAGCGCCTACCGGAGCAGCCGCGCACGGTGGAGATCGATCGGCTCGAGCTCACCGTCACCCCAGCTATGGTCAAGGCGGCGCGTACCCGCGCGCGACGCTCGCGCAAGCCGCACAACGACGCTCAAGCGGCATTTGCGGAACACCTCATCGAGTCTCTGGCCCAGCAGATGGCCGAACGCATCGGTTCTGACCCGCTGGGAGGTGCCAACCTGCTCTCCCGCGCGGACGTGGATCAGCTCCACGATGACCTCGCCGAAGAACCACAGGTCACAGAACTCATCGACGAGTTCTGGCCCCATCTCATGCCTACCGAGGTACTCGCCAATCTCCTGAGTAGCGCCGAACGAATCGATACGGCAGCCTACGCTTATGATGACGAAACCCGCGGTGCCCTCTACCGCGAAGACGGTACGTCATGGGCGGCCTCCGACGCCGCGCTTCTCGACGAGCTCGCGGTCCTCATCGGCATGCCCGACCCCGAAGCAGAGCGCGCCGCCGAGGAGAAAGAATGGCGCGAACAGGTCGCGGAGGCAGAAGACGCCCTCGATATCCTGAGCTCCTCTGATTCCACTGACAACGATGATGACATGTTCGAAGCCGAGATCCTCTCTGCGCACGATGTCATCGACGCCGAGCACCTCGCTCGCCGTCACGAGGTGCGGGATTCCCGCACCACCGCCCAGCGGGCCCGCGAAGACTACACGTGGGCCTACGGGCACGTCATCGTTGACGAAGCCCAAGAACTTACCCCCATGGAATGGCGCATGATTTTCCGGCGTAGCCCCTCGCGATGGATGACGCTCGTGGGCGATACGTCCCAGACTGGAGCACCCGCCGGTGTGGATGACTGGGGCGAGACGCTCGAGCCTTTTGTTGGAGAGCGCTTCCGACTGCACGGGTTGACGGTCAACTACCGCACCCCACGCCCGGTTACGGAATTGGCCAATCGGCTGTTGGAAGAAATCAACCCTGAGGCCACGCCGAGCATCGCGGTGCGCGATGGTGTTGACGTTGTCTGGCACGACGACGCCACCGATACGGAGCCGAAGACATTCCAGGATGAGGACGGGCGCCTGCGCGCCGTGATCACGGCTGCCAACGTCGAGGAGATCAAAGGCCTCGAGTTTGATCACGTCACGGTGGTCAACCCCGATGACATCGTGGCAGCCTCCCCACAGGGTTTGCACAACCTCTATGTTGCGCTCACGCGTGCGACGCAGTCCTTGACCATCACCGGCCGTTATGCGGAGGTTTTCGGATAGTCTGGTGCCCATGGCTCTTTCCGATATCGCCCGCAAAGTCGAATTCACTGTCAATTCCCTCTCGCTCAAGCGCTCGGCGCGTAAAGGGTGGCAGCCCAGCATCACTGGCTATGCCGGTTACGGTAATGAAGAATTCGTCCGTGTTCTGGGCCGTGTCCTCATGCATGACCCGACGGCTGAAGAAACGGATACCTGGGCGCAGCGTGGCTACCGCCAGTTCTTCACCATTCAGGTCACAGACCACGAGGTCGAAGTCACGGTTGGTGGGAAGACGGTATCGGGAACCACCAACGACAACGGCTACATCGATATCCTCGTTTACAACCACGGCCTAGAGCCCGGCTGGCACGAGGTCACCATCCGTGCCAAGGGCGCGGACGCGGTGACCTCGGAAGTCCTCATCGTGGACAAGGACACCACGTTCGGTGTGGTCAGCGATATAGATGACACCATCATGGTGACGTGGCTCCCGCGCGCAATGATCGCAGCATGGAACTCGTGGGTTAAACGCACCAATACCCGCACCCCCGTCGAAGGTATGGCACGGTTCTACCGGGAAATCGCCCAACAGCACCCCGATATCCCCTTCATTTACCTCTCCACCGGCGCCTGGAACACCTACGACACCTTGGTTAACTTCATGGCGGAGAAGGGCTTCCCGCGTGGTCCCCTGCTGCTGACAGACTGGGGTCCTACCCCCACCGGCCTCTTCCGCAATGGTCAGGAGCACAAGCGCGTGCAGCTCCGCAACCTCTTCATTGCTTTCCCGAAGCTCCGCTGGCTGCTCATCGGCGACGACGGTCAGCACGATCCGCTTACCTATGCCGACGCGGCGGCGGAGCACCCCAACCACGTAGCGGCCGTGGCGATCCGCAACCTCAGCCCGCAGGAACAGCTGCTCGCACACGGTTCGCTCGCGCCTTTGGTGAAGGTCAACGAGCAGACCTCCTTCGATATCCCACTCATTCAGGGGACGGATGGCGACGTTCTTGCCCGCGCTTACCGCGAGCTGCGATTGAGCAACTAAAGCTCGTTAGAAACAAAACGGCGCGCAGGCCCAGAGACTTCCTCAATGCTAAGGACTTCTCCGGAGCATGCGCGCCGTGACGACTAGCGTCCTAGCTCACAGTGTGAACAATCATGACGTCACAGTCAGACTGACGTGCGACATCCGCCGGAACCGAACCGAGGAGGCGGCCGGTCAGGGAGTTAATTCCGCGGTTACCAACGACGAGCAGGTCTGCCTTGTTGTCGTTGACGATAGACATCAGGGCCTGAACCGGGGTTCCCGGGCGCACAGCGGTCTCCACCTTCGTCACGCCGAACTTCTCTGCGTGTTCCTTGCCGGAAGCGAGGTTGGCCTGGGCCTTCTCATCACCGAGAATCGTCACGGAATCCTGGCGCAGCGTCTTGGAAGCCTGCTCCTGATTCTCGTAGTAGGCGCAACCGATGATGAGGGTGGCATCGAAGGCTGCGGCGATCTTGGCGGCACGCTCCACTGCGAGCAAGGAGGACTTGGAACCGTCGGTACCGACCACGATCTTGTTGTAATCGCTCATGATGACCTTTCTTCGCTGGCCCCAACCGTGGGGCCACCGCTTGACAAAATTTTAAAGCTTTTGCGCACCAGCTAGTCTAACAACGCTGGCGCGTTCACGTCGATCAGCGCGCACGAGGATACGCGCGCGGTACACTGCCCTAGTCAGTGGTGTTGACCACCACGACGTCGGCGTGGGCCTTGCGCGTGAGCTCCGTCGCTACCGAGCCAAACACGCGACCGCGCACCGAGTGAATTCCTTTGTTGCCCACGACGAACATATCAACGTCGTAGTCCTTGCCCACCTCGAGGAGCGAATTCACAGGGTCACCGGACTTAGCAATGATTTCAATGCGCTTCGCACCCTCACCGTGCGCGATCTCCGCGGCATTGCTGAGGAAGCTTTCCGACATCTCCTCGCTCACCACCGGTACTCGTGCGTCCTCCGAGTTCGGGGCGCCGAGCATCGAACCAGAGTGGTTGTAGAAAGCGGACACGATAATCAGCGTCGCGTCATAGGCGCGCGCCATGGATGCGGCAGAACGGACAGCGCGCATGGAAGTCTGAGAGCCATCGGTTCCGACGGCGATGACGTTGTAGCTCAGCATGATTCTCCTTATAAGTAGCGATTAATCCTTAACAGTATGACACGGTCTTCTACGCAGAGACGGGTTTTACCCGCACATTGAGTGGGTAAAACTCTGAGTACTGGCGCGCTTCATTAGATCCCGGCTTCCTTAAGACCGCGTTGCTCCTTTTTCAGATCAGCGATCTCATCGCGCAAACGCCCCGCCAACTCGAACTTGAGCTCTCGGGCGGCCTCTCGCATTTGGGTCGTCAGGTCGTCGATAAGCGCCTGCACCTCGTCGGCTGCCATGGAGGACACATCCGGCTTGTCGACGATTGCCGTGGGATCCGCGTCTTGCCCCTGCTCATCGGCGTTCTCATAGACCTGGTCCAAGATATCGGCGATCTTTTTGCGCAGCGGCTGCGGGTCAATGCCGTGCTCCTTGTTATACGCAATCTGCTTCTCACGGCGGCGTTCAGTCTCCTCGATGGCTTCCTGCATCGAGTCCGTGATTTTATCCGCGTACATGATGACCTCCCCGGAGACGTTTCGTGCGGCGCGGCCGATCGTCTGAATAAGCGAGGTGGTGGAGCGCAGGAAACCTTCCTTATCGGCATCCAAGATGGCGACGAGCGACACCTCGGGAAGATCAAGACCCTCACGCAGCAGGTTGATGCCCACGAGGACATCGAACTCACCCAAGCGCAGCTGGCGCAACAGCTCCACGCGCTGGAGCGTGTCAATATCCGAGTGGAGGTAGCGCACCTTGATGCCGTGTTCCAGCAAGTAATCTGTGAGGTCCTCCGCCATACGTTTGGTCAAGGTCGTGACTAGGACGCGCTCCTGCTTCGCGGTACGGGCGCGAACCTCATCGATGAGATCATCAATCTGGCCCTTGGTGGGCTTGACCGTCACCTTGGGGTCTACGAGGCCGGTGGGGCGAATGACCTGTTCCACGAACTCGCCGCCGGAAGCCGTCATTTCGAAATCGCCCGGTGTGGCCGACATGTAGACGGTTTGGCCCACGCGCTCCTCAAACTCATCGAAGGTCAACGGCCGGTTGTCTACGGCAGAAGGAAGGCGGAAGCCAAACTCCACGAGGTTGCGCTTGCGCGCCATATCGCCCTCAAACATGCCGCCGATCTGCGGAACGGTCACGTGGGACTCATCGATGATGGTGAGGAAGTCCTCTGGGAAATAATCCAAGAGCGTCGCCGGCGCGGAACCGGCGGGGCGGCCATCAACGTGGCGCGAATAGTTCTCAATGCCGGAGCAAAAGCCCACCTGCTCAATCATCTCGAGGTCGTATTCGGTACGCATACGCAGGCGCTGCGCTTCGAGCAACTTGCCGCGGTTCTCCAGCTCGGCGAGGCGCTCCGCGAGCTCCTCCTTGATGTCCTCAATGGCACGGGCCATACGCTCTGGGCCTGCTACATAATGCGTTGCGGGGAAGATTCTTACCTCATCGACCCGCTCCAGTACGTCGCCCGTCAAGGGGTGGATGTAATAGAGCTCGTCCACGTCATCGCCGAAGAACTCGATGCGCACCGCGCGCTCTTCGTAGGCGGGGATAATATCCACGGTATCGCCCTTGACGCGGAAGGTTCCGCGTGTAAAGCCCACGTCATTGCGCTCATACTGAATATCGACTAGCAAGCGCAGGAAGCGATCGCGGTCAATCTCCTCCCCCTCCTCGAGCACGACGGAGCGGTCAAGGTAGGACTGCGGCGTGCCTAGGCCATAGATGCAGGACACTGAGGAGACGACGACGACATCACGGCGAGAGAGCAGGGCCGACGTTGCCGAGTGGCGCAGGCGTTCCACATCCTCGTTGATAGAAGAATCCTTCTCAATGTAGGTGTCCGTCTGCGCGATATAGGCCTCCGGTTGATAGTAGTCGTAATAGGAGACGAAATACTCCACCGCGTTGTGTGGAAGGAGTTGGCGCAGCTCATTTGCCAGCTGTGCTGCTAGTGTCTTATTCGGCGCCATCACCAGTGTCGGGCGTTGCTGCTGTTCAATGAGCCACGCAGCAGTCGCTGACTTACCGGTGCCCGTGGCACCCATGAGGACCACGTCGCGCTCTCCGCGGTTGAGGCGTTCGTTGAGTTCCGCGATAGCCGCAGGTTGGTCACCGGCGGGCTGGTACTCGGACTCAACACGAAACTCGGCCGAGCGGCGCTCAACTTCGCCGACTGGGCGGTGTTCAGAGACCGGCAGGATAGGGTGTTCAGCAGCAAAAGCCATGCCGACCAGTCTAACGCGGCGCGGACGAAACCGGCTAGGACAGCGGCTTAGGGCAGCGCCGCACGCGTGGTGCGCAGCCACAGCTCGAGCTCACCGGTGGTCTCCCAGAGCGCATAGATTGCGGATTTGTCCGGCTCCATCGCCGTGTTGATCCGCTTGCGCAACCACGCCCGAGTCTGCGGTGTGCGCAGCGCCTTGACAGCGTCAGCGCTGATCCCCGGAGGCAGCTTGTCGGCCGGCGCCGTGGCCAGCGCTCCCAAGGCGATGACAATCTCGGCGTCGTCGATATCAATGGGCGAATCCACGCAGCTCTTTTTGAATGCATCAAGGTCGAAGGAACCATCACGAATATCCGCGAGCACTTCGCACGCGGCATGATTATCAAAAGGCCCAACGTCCCAGGTTCCCATGAAGGGGGAGAATAAACCGCTTACATGAACGGGATGAGAGCAGCAGGTAAATTTTACCCGCCATATCCTTTAAAAGTTCCTGCCTTCCTTTAGAATCGGCTGGCATGAAGTTCCGTTCCCTTGCCAGCACCCTGACGATTGCCGGGCTGCTCCCTCTCGCCGTACTAACCCAGACACCATCGGCCCTCGCCGCGCCGTGTACGCCCTACTCGAAGTCTGGTAGCTTTACCTCCACTCCGAAGGCTTCCGGTCCAGCCGGTGGATCCTCTCTCGGTGGGCTCGATGCGCTCTTCGGCAGCTCCTCCCGTTCGGGAAAGCGGGGAGAGTCTGCGAATGGGCAGCGCAGCAACTATAACCAGCGCCAAATTACTGGCGGGCCCACCCAGATCATGCAGCTGATCACCGGTTCCGGTTCGCCCAACCGCACGGATCAAAAGTTTGGCATCTCCGGGACCGATCTGGGCATCGCCTACTCTGATGACACAGGTCATTCCTACTACGTCTTCGGTGACTCCATGGACTGCGTCGGCGAGGGCGATGGTTGGCGCTCCAACCTCTTGCTGCGCACGACGGACCACGACTATGGCGACGGCCTGCGTCTCGAGGAGGCACTGACTACTGGCGGCTGGTCCACCAATGGCCGGGCAAAGGAATTCATTCCTTCGCAGAAGGTTGGGGACGCCGATACCAACGGTGAGCGCACCACGATTCCCACGGCGGGGATCGTCGTTGACGGCGTGCATTACGTGGACTACATGTCCGTGCGCTCCTGGCACGACCCGAACACTGGCTGGTCCACCAACTATGCGGCGACGGTGAAGTCCACTGATGGCGGAGTCACCTGGCGCGCGGTTCCGGAGGCCACACGCACCAACGCCAGCCACGGTGCGAACGCGCCAATCCCTGGTGGCGCCAACTATCGCGCCGGTTTTGAGAAACTGCAGCAATCGGCCTTTGTCGAGCACGGGGATTATGTCTACCGCTTCACCACGGGCAACGGCCGCCGCGGCCCCGCTTACCTGTCGCGCGCGCTGAAATCGGAATTCCCCAACGAACGTGCCTTCAGCTACTACTCTGATGGCTCCTGGGTAAAGGACCCCGCACAAGCTAGCGAAGTGCTTGACGGTAAGGTCTCAGAGCTCTCCGTCGCCTACAACCAGTACTTGGGCAAGTTCGTCACCATGTACGGGGTGGAAGGTGAAGGCATCGTCATGCGCACTGCGGATAGTCCGGAGGGACCGTGGTCGCCACGCCGCATGCTAGTCAGCGCCGAGACGACAAAGGTCGTCAGCGGCCAACCTCTGAACGACACCTACGCGCCCTTCGTGCTGCCGAACCAGGATGATCAGCACCTGTATTACACGCTAACGTCGTGGCGCGACTACAACACCATGCTCATGCGCACGGACCTCGATTTTGTGGGTGAAGACATGGAAAACAATGACCACATCGCCGTCTCAGACGTCGTAGCAACGCGATAGTTAGAAAGAGATTCTTAGCTATCGGGTGAGCCTAGGAGTGCACGCAGCTTCTCGACGACCCCCGCGACCTGCCCATCGAGCGCTTCGCGGGGGCCGTTGTTATCAATGACGAAGTCGGCGGCGGCACGGCGCACATCGTCGGGGAGCTGCGCGGCTATGCGGCGGCGTGCATCGGTTTCCTCCAGGCCGCGGTACTCGACTAGTCGGCGTACTCGCTCCTCTGCGTCGACGTCGACGACGATGGTGGCGTCCATGTCTCCGTGGAGCCCTTTATCGACGAGGAGCGGCATGTCATAAACCACGAACTCGGCACCGCCTTGGCGCGCTGCCTCGAAGCGTGCCTGGGTTTCTTCCTGGATACGCGGGTGGGTAATGGAGTTGAGAACAGCGGTTTTCTCGGCGCTGGCAAAAGCGCGGGAGGCCAAGAGACCGCGATCAAGGCTCCCATCGGGGAGCAGAATGTCCTGCCCAAAGGCCTCCGCCAGCTCAGTGAGTGCCGGCTGGCCTGGCTCAACGATGTCACGGGCGATGCGGTCTGCATCGACCAGTACCCAGCCTTCCTGCACGAGGAGCTGCGCTACGGTGGATTTTCCGCTGCCGATTCCGCCGGTAAGTCCAATCAGTTTCATACCGGCTTAGGATACGCGAAAGGCCGCCTCTCCCCCAGCGGGAAAAGACGGCCTTTCCTAAGAAGCAATGTCCTTAGTTGCCAGCGAGCTTGTCGCGAAGAGCAGCGAGCTGCTCGTCGGATGCGAGGGAGCCGCCAACCTCTGCCTGAGAATCGGATGCCGGAGCTGCATCCTGAGACTCGGAAGAGTAGTTGGAGTTGGCAGCGGACTCGGCGGCCTCAGCGGCTGCAGCACGGTTGCGCTCGATCTGAGCGGTGTGCAGGTTGAAGCGACGCTCGGACTCGGCGTAGCGAGCCTCCCAAGCCTGGCGCTGCTCGTCGTAGCCCTCGAGCCACTCGTTGGTCTCCGGGTCGAAGCCCTCCGGGAACACGTAGTTGCCCTGCTCGTCGTAGGAGTCAGCCATGCCGTACTTGGACGGATCGAACTCGTCGGTGTAGTCCTCGTCTGCCTGCTTAACGGACAGGGAGATGCGGCGACGCTCGAGGTCGATGTCGATGACCTTGACCATGACTTCCTGGCCAACGTTGACAACCTGGTCCGGAACCTCCACGTGGCGCTGAGCCAGCTCGGAGATGTGGACGAGGCCCTCGATGCCCTCCTCGACGCGAACGAAGGCGCCGAACGGAACGAGCTTGGTGACCTTGCCCGGGACGATCTGGCCCACAGCGTGAGTGCGGGCGAAGACGCGCCACGGATCCTCCTGGGTTGCCTTCAGGGACAGGGACACGCGCTCGCGGTCCAGGTCGACGTCGAGGACCTCGACGGTGACCTCGTCGCCCACGGTGACAACCTCGGACGGGTGGTCGATGTGCTTCCAGGACAGCTCGGAAACGTGAACCAGGCCGTCGACACCGCCGAGATCGACGAAGGCGCCGAAGTTGACGATGGAGGAGACAACGCCCTTGCGGACCTGGCCCTTCTGCAGCTGGTGCAGGAACTCGGAGCGGACCTCGGACTGGGTCTGCTCGAGGTATGCGCGGCGGGACAGGACAACGTTGTTGCGCTGCTTGTCCAGCTCGATGATCTTGGCCTCGAGCTCCTGGCCGATGTACGGCTCCAGGTCGCGAACGCGGCGCATCTCAACGAGGGAAGCCGGGAGGAAGCCACGGAGGCCGATGTCCAGGATGAGACCACCCTTGACAACCTCGATGACGGTACCGGTAACCGGCTCCTCCTTGGCGTGCAGCTCTTCGACGGCGCCCCAAGCGCGCTCGTACTGTGCGCGCTTCTTGGACAGGATCAGACGGCCTTCCTTGTCCTCCTTGGTGAGAACAAGAGCGTCGATCTCGTCGCCGACCTCGACAACCTCATCCGGGTTGACGTCGTGCTTGATGGAGAGCTCGCGGGACGGGATGACGCCTTCGGTCTTGTAACCGATGTCGAGCAGGACCTCGTCGTGGTCAACCTTGACCACGGTGCCCTCGACGATGTCACCATCGTTGAAGTACTTGATGGTGGCGTCGACAGCTGCGAGGAAGTCCTCTGCGGTTCCGATGTCGTTGATCGCAACCTGAGGGGTGTTAGAAGTTGGCATGTAGTTATGCTCCGAATAAACGTAGGAGATCGTAATTGGACAGTTACGCGTCTCTTGAAAAGCGTCATTAAGCAGCGTAAATACGCAAGGCTTAAGATGGATTCCAATCCCGACTCGCAGCCGTGCCAAGCTCTCCTACAGTAGCCCAGCGCGTCCCGAGTCATAGACACGCCCGTACAACCCTACATCCTCGCAGCTAAAACGGCAAATACGACATGGAAAAAGAATTGGGAAAGGAAGAATGTCTTCAGCATCGTTTTCTGCATCCGCAGCCAATCGTAATTTCTGGGATGATGACGCCGACTCCTACCACGCAGATCATCCCGAGTATCTATCCTCTTTCTACTGGTGTCCGGAAATGCTGCATGAGGCTGAAGCGCAGCTGCTTGGCGACGTCTCCTCCGCTACCGTCCTCGAGCTCGGCTGCGGCTCCGCGCCGTGCACGCAGTGGTTGCAAGGACGCGCGCGCTTTGCGACGGGCTTCGATCTCTCGCCTGGAATGCTCTCCCATGCCGAGACTGGCCTACCGCTCGTTCAAGCAGATGCCCTGGCGCTTCCCTATCGCGATAAAGTCTTTGACATCGCTTTTTCTGCCTTCGGGGCCCTTCCCTTCGTAGCCGACCTTGACCAGGCACTGTACGAAGTTCACCGCGTTCTGCGCCCTCGTGGCCGCTTCGTCTTTTCTGTGCCACACCCCATGCGTTGGGTCTTCCCCGATGATCCACAGGACCTCACTGCACAGCTGTCCTATTTCGAGCGCGCCTACCTCGAGCAGGATGCCAACGGCGAGCTCACCTATGCTGAGTTTCACCGCACGATGGGCGATTGGGTGCGAGCGCTCCAGGTGCGTGGTTCATTTGAAATTTACAACCTCATCGAGCCCGAGTGGCCAGAGGGCCTCGACATCACTTGGGGCCAGTGGTCTCCTGAAAGGGGAGCCATTTTCCCCGGTACCGCCATCTTCGTCTGCGAAGCGCGCTAGGCCGGCACCGCCCACCCTGTTGCGGAGTTTGCCGGCCGCAGCGAACTAAGCTGGCAGTCATGCTTCAAGAACGCCTCGGGATCTTTCTGCGCCGCACGGTGGCGTGGTGGATCGACGCCTTCCTTGCCGCCGCCGTGATCGTGGTGCTCAAGTGGCTCATCAACCTCAGCACCGATGCCGCACTCACAGGCAGGGCGGGCGCCATATATGACATCGTCGCCCTCGCCCTCGTCTTCTACGTCTACCGTGTGTGGGCGGAGGCGACAAAGCAGACCTCCCTGGGTAAGTGGTCGCTAAAGCTGGAGGTCATTGCTGAGCATCCCGGCATCGCCAGCGCTGCAATTCGCAACAGCTGGCTACTCCTCACCCTTGTTGCACTGACAGGACTCCCCTATGTTGAGGCAACCATTTTGGCCATCCTCGGATTGAGCGTCCTACTGCTGGGACAAACTCCCTTCGATCTCCTCGCCGGGTGCTTGGTGGAGCGCCGCACGCCCACCGAGGACGAGCGCGCGGTGGGCTTGACTTAAATCCCTAAAGCGCTCCCTAGTGCGCTGCGGCATCCCAGTTCTTGCCCACGCCCACGGAGACTTCGAGGGGCACGGTCAACTCGATAGCCTTGTCCATCTCGTGTTCGAGGATGCGCTGGACTTCCTCGGTTTCACCTGTCGCCACCTCCACGACGAGTTCGTCGTGAACTTGGAGGAGCACGCGCGAAGCCATGCCTTCCAAAGCCTTGTCCACGCGGATCATGGCGACCTTGATGATGTCTGCCGCTGTGCCCTGGATGGGCGCATTGAGGGCCGCACGCTCGGCGTTTTCGCGCGCCACACGGTTATCGGAGTTGAGCTCCGGTAGATAGCGGCGGCGCCCGAAGACCGTGGAGGTGTAGCCATCCTTGCGGGCCTGCACGACAACCTCATCGAGATAGCGCTTCACGCCACCGAAGCGTTCGAAATAGCTCTCCATGATCTCCTTGGCTTCACGTGCCGGGATACCTAGCTGCTGCGACAGACCATAAGCGGAAAGACCATACACAAGGCCATAGGACATGGCTTTGACGCGGCGGCGCAGCTCCGGCGTGACCTCATCCACCGGAACGTCAAAGACCTTGGAGCCGACGTAGTTGTGCAGATCCTCGCCCTCACGGTAGGCCTCGATAAGGCCCGGATCAGCAGACAGGTGCGCCATAACGCGCATCTCGATCTGCGAGTAGTCCGCCGTAATCAGGGTTTCATAGCCTTCCCCCACCACAAAGGCCGAGCGAATCTGGCGCCCCGCCTCCGTGCGCACCGGAATGTTTTGCAGGTTCGGCTCCGTGGAGGACAACCGGCCCGTTGAGGTCACAGTCTGGTTGAACGTGGTGTGGATGCGGCCATCCGGCTGGATGGTCTTGATGAGCCCCTCCAGCGTCGTTTTCATCTTCTGATACTCGCGGTGCGCCAGCAGGTGGTCCAAGAAGGGGTGCGGGTGGGTAGCAGCGAGCTGCTCGATTTCCTTGGCCGCGGTGGAATAGCCGGTCTTGGTCTTCTTCGTCTTTGGCATATCGAAGGTCTCAAAAAGCACTGCCTGCAGCTGCTTCGGGGAGTTCAGATTGAGGGAATCGTCACCAGCGAGCTCGCGGGCAGCGCGCTCTTGCTCGTTAACCTGCTCGATGAAGGCATCGCGCTGCGTCTCCAGGACGTCTCGGTCCACCGCGATGCCGGCGGCTTCCATACGCGCCAGGATGCTCACCAGAGGCAGCTCGAGGTCGGTATACAGCTCGAAGGAATCAATCTCCTGGAGTTGACTCGTCAATTCTGCCGCCAGCTCCATGATGGCGCCGGCCTGTTCCACAAGCTGATTGTCATCCAAGAGGGAGAGCTGCTCCGTGGCAGCCCCGAGGGACTTCTGCAGATGGCGCTGGTACACATCCGTCAAGGCGTAGGTGCGCTGGCCCGGCCGCAAGAGATAGGCGGCGAGAGCGGTGTCGTGGGCAATTCCTTGCAGCTCGATTCCCCGGCCGGACAACATATGCCATGCCGCCTTTGCCTCGTGGAGGTACTTCGGCGCATCCGATTCCAACCAGGCAGCCAGTGCGGCGTCATCGGCCGCGTCCAGGTCCGCCAATTCAATCTGGAGTCCCTCGAAGGAGGAATCGACGAGTGCTAGTGCGGCGGCATCACCCGCGCCCGGTGTTCCGTCGCCTTGCACGAAGACCGCTACGTGTTCTTTGTCTTCGAGCCACTCAGCCAGCGGAGTGTCTACCACGGTCACCGATACGTCTGGTGCCTCCTCAGCCGCCGCGGCTTCAGCTGCTGCGTCATGCGGTACGGCGTTGAGAACCCGCTCGCGCAGATTCGTGCCGAATTCCAATTCATCAAAGCGAGCTGCCACCTCGCTAGCCACGGCACCCTTAAAGCCGAGGTCCGCCGGGCCGACCTCGAGGTCCATATCCGTCACCATTTGCGTGAGCTGTCGGTTGAGCTTGACCTGTTCGATGCGATCGCGGAAGTTTTGCCCCGCCACGCCCTTTATCTCCTCGGCGTGCTCGATGAGGCCATCCAAAGAGCCGTACTGCGTGATCCACTTCGTGGCGGTCTTCTCCCCCACCTTCGGGACAGACGGCAGGTTATCGGAGGGGTCCCCGCGCAGGGCTGCGAAATCTGGGTATTGCTCGGGGCTGAGGCCATACTTCTCTTCTACTGCCTCCGGGGTAAAGCGGTGCAGCTTGGAGACTCCGCGCATGGGATAGAGGACGGTCGTGGAGTCGTCGACAAGCTGCAAATAGTCGCGGTCACCAGTGACCAGGAAGGTCTCATAATCCGCGCCGGCCTGAGTGGACAACGTAGCCACGATGTCGTCAGCTTCGAAGTTATCGCGCGACAGCGTAGTGATTCCAAGCGTCTCCAAAACCTCACGGATGAGCTCGACCTGGCCGCGGAACTCTTCGGGGGCGGCTTCACGCTGCGCCTTATACTCCGGGAACATCTCCGTGCGGAAGGTCTTTCGCCCCACATCGAAGGCCACCGCGACAAAGTCCGGCTTTTCCTCAGTCAGAATGTTCGCCAACATGGAAAGAAAGCCATACACCGCATTAGTGTGCTGACCGCCCGAGGTGGAGAAGTTCTCTGCGGGCAGTGCATAAAATGCGCGAAAGGCCATGGAGTGGCCATCAATGAGCAGGAGTCGAGGCTGAGAAGTAGTCACCCGGCCCATCCTAACGTGTTGCGCTCAATGACACCGTCGAGGGCCACAGGCAGGCAATTAGGTTCGAATTGGTCCGCTGCGCTAGTATCGTTGCTTGTGCGCCCCTGTAGCCCAATTGGCAGAGGCAACGGATTCAAAACCCGTGTAGTGTGAGTTCGAGTCTCACCAGGGGCACAATTCCACCCCACAACAGAGCTTGTTGTGGGGTGTTAGCGTTTTCAACGGAAAGGAACCCGTCGCCATGCGTCGCACTATCATCGCTGTGAGCACCGCCATTGCCCTCACCGTAGGCGGCACCGCCGCTGCTACTGCTGCCGAATCTAGCGCGGACAAGCAGATATCCACCAAGGTTGAAGGATCTTCTTACTATCAAGAACTGCGCAAGTCCACGGCTTCCTCCAACGATCCTCAGCTGAATAATTTCTACGCAGTGCTTCTCGACGGCCTCGTCGGCCTCACTGTCTTCGCCATCCTGGGATCGATCTACGGCGAAGTATCCAAGCGCCTGCCGATGTAAAAGGCGTATATCCTTCTACCGATTGAATAGTTTGCATAAGCCTGCGTTGAGGTGAGAGAATAAAAAGTCATCTGCTCACCCGCTCTTCCCGGCACGGCAATCCCACCGGGTAGACAGTCAAGGTTACTTTCGGTTTATGCATTATCTTTTCAACGCCATTCGCGGCGCCCTTATTGGCATGGCCGAGTTAGTCCCCGGAATCTCCGGCGGCACCGTTGCGCTCATCGTCGGCATCTATGAGCGCGCTTTGCATAACGCCAATGATCTCATCTCCGGCCGTTTCAAGAAGGTCGAATGGGGCTTCCTCGTCTCCGTTGCCGTCGGCATGTTCGTCGCCGTTTTCGGCTTCTCCACGATCCTCCATAACTTTGTGGAGGGCCAGGTTTCGCTATCCAGCGCGCTCTTCCTCGGCATGGTCGCCGTGTCTATCATCGTGCCGCTGAGCATGATGTCGCGCGTTTCACCCGCGTCCATCGCCGCGCTTGTTATCGCCGCCGTCGCAATCTTCTTCGTCACCGGCTTCACCTCCACCCCAGTGGAAGACCCCAACCTGCTCGTGGTTTTCCTAGCGGCCATGGTGGCTGTGTGCGCGCTCGTTCTTCCCGGTGTGTCAGGCTCCCTCATTTTGCTGACCATGGGCCTCTACGCGCCGATTATCGGTGCGGTCTCAGACCGCAACATGGTCGTCGTGGGTGTCTTCGCACTCGGCGCGGTGTGTGGCCTCGCAGCTTTCGTCAAGGTATTGAACTACCTGCTGGATAATCACCGCGATGTCACCCTTGCAGCCATGGCTGGTTTCATGCTCGGCTCCCTGCGTGCGTTGTGGCCGTGGGGCGCTGACCAAGACGCCTCCACACCACTGATCCTGCTTATGTTCGCGATTGGTGGCATTATCGTGGCCATTTTCATCGTTGTGGACCGGCGCAAAGCCGCTAGCTACCAAGAGAGTTAAAGCATGAGAAAGAAAACGGCCATCATCGTGGGCGCTGCCGGGTTGCTAGCATCCGCAACCCTCTCCGGCTGTGTTACCAACGTGGAGCCGGCGCTGCCGGAAGGCTGGTCTGCGCCCAACGTGGACGAAGTTCCCGAGATTGCCGCGATGTACGAGGATGCCGATGGCGTCCTTACAGTAGGCACGAACCCGCCTTTTGCGCCTTTCGAATTCAAGGATTCCGACGGCTCGATCATCGGCCTAGAGATGGACTTGGCCAATGCCGTCGCCCAAGTATTGGGGCTTGAATTTCAGCCGGTGGAGCAAGACTTCTCTATGATTCTGCCGGCGGTCCAAGCCGGACAAATCGATCTGGGCGGTTCCGGATTCACCGATACCGATGAGCGGCGCGAGAACTTCGATTTCGTCGATATTCTTTATGCCGGCATTCAGTGGGCGAAACTCACCGATGGCCCCAATGACGTGGACCCATCCAACCCCTGTGGCCTCACCGTCGCGGTGCAGCGCACCACGGTATCGGAGACCGACGATCTGCGCCCCAAGCAGGAAGCCTGCGACGGCGACCTGACCATTCTTCCCTATGACACGAGCGATAATGCCGCCCTAGCGGTCCTGATGGGGCGCGCTGATGCTCTCTCAGCGGACTCCCCCGTTTCTGCCTGGGCTGTTAACCGCTCAGATGGACGTATGTCCATGGTCGGCGAAATGTTCGACGCGGCACCCTACGGCTTCGCCGTGCCCAAGGATTCTGACCTCGGACCCGCCGTGGCCGCGGCACTCCAACACCTCATCGACACCGGAGCCTATGCAGAGATACTCAATAAGTGGGGCGTCGACGAGGGCCTCGTCGAGCACGCAATGATTAATGAAAGGCCGATCAATGACTAACTCCTCTCTCCCGGCAGCGTCGGAGTCGTCGGCTTCGACTACCCCAGAAAAGATCGAAGCCCGCCCACTGCGCCACCCCTGGCGCTGGGTCTTCGCTACCCTCCTCGCGCTGCTTGCAGTGTGGTTCATCATCTCCTCGGCGCGCAATGAGGCCTTCGGGTGGGGCACGTATTTCCAGTATCTTTTCGATACCCGGATCGCCACCGCTGCGCTGCATACCATTGCCATTACGATTCTGGCGATGATCATCGGCGTCGTGGGCGGCGCTGCCCTCGCGGTGATGCGCATGTCCCCCAACCCTGTGCTGGGAGGCGTGTCGTGGGTCTTCCTGTGGCTCTTCCGTGGCACGCCAATCTACGTACAGCTCGTCTTCTGGGGTCTGCTTTCGGCCCTCTACCAATCCATCAACCTAGGATTCGCGGAGATTTCCCTCACCGAGGTGCTCACTAACGCATTCCTTCTTTCCGTCTTGGGCTTGGGCCTAAACGAGGCCGCATACATGGCGGAGATTGTCCGCTCCGGTATCTCATCTGTTCCGGAGGGCCAGAAGGAAGCCAGCAAGGCCCTGGGAATGGGTTGGTGGATGACCATGCGCCGCACGGTGCTCCCGCAGGCTATGCGCATCATCATCCCGCCGACCGGCAATGAGTTCATTTCTCTGCTCAAGACTTCCTCCCTTGTGGTTGCTATTCCCTACACGGCCGAAATTTTTGGCCGCGCCACGGATATCTCGGCTGCGCTCTTCGAGCCCATTCCGCTTCTGATGGTGGCCGCGACGTGGTACCTGGCTATCACCTCTCTGCTCATGGTGGGCCAGTACTTCTTGGAGCGCCGCTTTGAGCGCGGCGCCACCCGCGAGCTCACCGGCCGCCAGCTGGCCGCACTAGCGGATGCCGAAGGAACTATCCCCCGCAACGTCTCTGTCATCCCGGAGGTAAAGAACTAATGACCACCCCCATGATCTCCGCGCAGAATGTGCACAAATCCTTCGGCCAGCTCGAGGTTCTTAAAGGAATCGACCTCCCCGTCATGCCCGGTGAGGTCCCCTGCCTCTTGGGTCCCTCCGGTTCCGGCAAGTCCACCTTCCTGCGCTGCTGTAATCACCTGGAGAAGGTCACGGCAGGCCGCCTCTACATCGACGGCGAGCTCATCGGTTTCCGCGAGCGCAACGGCGTGCTCTATGAAATCTCCGAGAAGGAAGCCGCAGCCCAGCGCCAGGATATCGGCATGGTCTTCCAACAGTTCAACCTGTTTAGCCACCGCACCGTGCTGGAAAACATCATCGAGGCACCGGTCCAGGTAAAGAAGCAGAGCCCAGAGCAAGCCAAAAAGAAGGCCATGGAGCTGCTGGACAAGGTCGGCCTCGCGCACAAGGCGGATGCCTATCCGGTGCAACTGTCAGGTGGTCAGCAGCAGCGTGTCGCCATTGCCCGCGCGGTTGCCATGGACCCGAAGCTGATGCTTTTCGACGAGCCCACCTCCGCCCTCGACCCCGAGCTCGTCGGTGAGGTTCTCCGCGTCATGAAGGAGCTTGCCGCCGACGGCATGACCATGCTTGTCGTGACCCATGAGATGGGCTTTGCCCGGGAGGTCGCCGACACCATTGTCTTCATGGATGGCGGCAGCGTCGTCGAAACCGGTACGCCTGAGCAACTCTTGGACAACCCGCAGCACCAGCGCACGAAGGATTTCCTCTCTTCGCTGCTCTAGCGCGCTGCACCACCACGCACGCAGCACTACCGCAACTGCCCTCGTTGCCAAAGTTTCTCGCCCCGGCTCAAGATCTGGCCAGATCTTTGGCAACAATGGCAGTTTTCTATTTGAACCCGTCCAAGACAAAACTCCGGCCAGTCCGCAAAGGAAATCTGGCCGGAGTTTTTCTGAAGAGAGCTAGCGAAACAGCTAACGCTAGCGGTGGGGTTCTATTCGGTGTCCCCTTCCGTTTCCGTAGTCTCAGCGGGCTCCTCAGAGTCCTCGGCGGGGGCCGAGGCCATCGGGCTATCCGCAGACTGGGCTTGGATGACGTCATCCAGCACCGCGTGGATGTAGGGCGCGGCCTTGTCATTGGAGTACTCCGAGGCAAGCTCGACGCCCTCAACGAGCGCAGTGGCGTTGGGAACATCCGAATTGAAGAGGATCTCCCAGACTGACACGCGCATGATCGCGCGGTCAACAGCAGGGATGCGCTCTAGGGACCACTCGCTGGAAAGGTAACGGGCGATGGCGTCATCGATAGCGTCCAACTCTTCAGCTGCGCCGCTGACGATCTCGCGGGTGTACTCAGCGATCGGCGCCACACCATTTTCCGGATCGCGGGCAAGCTCGACGCGGTCCTCCACGATTGCTACCGGATCAACATCGCGCGACTCTGCCTCGAAGAGGATATCTGCGGCTCGGCGGCGCGCACGGTAGCGCGCCGTGTGACGCTTATAGTTAGGCTCTGGCTGGGTCATCTTAGTTGTTAACGCGAGACAGGTACTCGCCAGTACGCGTATCGATCTTGAGGGTGTTACCGGTCTCAATGAACAACGGAACCTGGATCTCAGCACCGGTCTCGAGCGTCGCCGGCTTAGTGCCGCCGCTGGAGCGGTCACCCTGCAGACCCGGCTCAGTGTGCTCCACCTTCAGGTCAACGGAGATCGGCAGCTCACCGAACAGAGCCTCACCGTCGTGGAAGGAGACCTGGACGCGCATGTTTTCCAGAAGGAACTTGCCGGCGTCGCCGAACTTGTCAAATGGCAGCTCGTACTGCTCGTAGGTCTTATCATCCATGACCACGTAGTTCTGGCCATCGTTGTACAGGTAGGTCATGTCGCGGCGGTCGACGTTAGCGGTCTCCACCTTCACGCCAGCGTTGAAAGTCTTGTCCGTTACCTTGCCAGAGACCACGTCCTTGAGCTTGGTACGCACGAAAGCTGGGCCCTTGCCCGGCTTCACATGCTGAAACTCAACAATCTGCTGCAGCTTGTTGTCGATCTTCAGAACGAGACCGTTCTTGAAATCAGTGGTATCTGCCATGAAATGACTCTCCCAAGTTACTTGTAGTCGAAACTATGAAAACAGTGTCTAAGCATACCGTACGCACGGCACCAGCGGAGCGAAGGGGTGCTGGCTACAGCACCTGAAGTTCCTTCGGGTAGGGCGTAATGATCTTCGCTGCACCGGAGGTAATGAAAAGACTGTCCTCGATACGAACGCCGCCCTTGCCCGGGATGTAAATGCCTGGCTCGATGGTCAATGTCATGCCTTCAGCCAACTCGCCCTTTCCGGTTTTCGCTGCGGAGGGGCCTTCGTGCACGTCAAGACCGATGCCGTGACCGGTGGAGTGGACGAAGTACTCGCCATAGCCGGCGTCGGCAATAATGTCGCGGCAGGCCGCGTCAACGTCGACAAGCTTCGCGCCCGGCACCGCAGCCTTGACGCCTGCTTCCTGGGCCCGCAGCACGACGTCATAGATCTCGCGGGCAAAGTCGGTGACCTCACCGATAGCGAAGGTGCGTGTGCAGTCGGAGTTAAAGCCGCGCAGGTGGGCTCCGAAGTCGATCGTGACCAGGTCACCCTTGCGCAGCTCGCGGTCATCCGCGCCGTGGTGGGGTTTAGCGGAGTTCTCGCCGGAGGCCACGATGGTGTCAAAGCTCACGCGCTCCGAACCGAGCATGCGCATGCGGTATTCCAAGTCAGCAGCGACCTGTCGCTCTGTGCGGCCAGCAGCTACCTCACCCGCCTCGATAAGATCGGTGAGCGCCTGGTTTGCCAAAGCGGCAATTTCCTCCAGTTTCTGAAGCTCAATGTTGTCCTTGACCAAGCGAATCTTCTCAATCACCCCGGTGACTGGAACCAGCGTCACGCCTTCGGGCGTCGCCTTCTCCAGACGCTCGAGTTGCGCAACAGTGACATAGTCCGCCTCGTAGCCAACCCGCAGATCATCGGATACCTTCTCCAGCAGGTGCGGGCCCACATCGCGGCCAAGGCTGGCTTCGATATCCGGGACTTCCTGTGCAATCTGGGTTGTGTAGCGGCCATCAGTTGCCATGAGCGCGGAGAGATCCTTGCGGAGCAACAAACCGCCATTCGAGCCGGAAAAACCCGTCAGGTAGCGCACGTGCGTCAAGTGGGTAACAATAATGGCGTCAATACGCTGGCCGGACAGCTCGGTCATAAGCTTACGGCGACGGTTGCTATAACGAGTATCGGCTAATGCCATGAGAGAACCACTCCATTCATTTTCAAGCGATACTCCATGATAGCTAATTTGCCAGTAGGTACCCCAGTGCCGCGACGTAGCCGTACGAGCCCAGCCCTGCGATAACACCGCGCGCGAGTGGACTGAGGTAAGAGTGTTGGCGGAAAGCCTCGCGTGCATGCACGTTGGAGAGATGAACCTCGACGAAACCGGCGCCATCGGCTACCTCCGCCAAGGCATCCCGTAGCGCCACCGAGGTGTGGGTAAAGCCGCCTGGGTTGATGATGACGGGCCAGCCTTCGTCGGCGGCTCGATGCACCTGCTCGATGAGTTCGCCCTCATGGTTGGACTGGAAGAAGACGATCTCTTCCTCCCCCGCCGCGGCGCGCACGCGGCTTTCGATATCCGCTAGGCTTTCGCTTCCGTAAATCTCTGGCTGGCGTTTGCCCAAACGGTTCAGGTTGGGACCGTTGAGAACGAGGATGGTCATGGCGAACTCCTTGAAGCTTTAGGGGGTCAGCTGAAACTCTACGAGGCCAGTTGCGCGTAAGCTGCGCGCAACTCCTCCTCTGTGGCGTCTTCGAGGCGGGTTGTTTCCCCAATACCAGTGAGCGCGACGAAGCGGATGCGACCCTCGCGGTTCTTCTTGTCGTGCCGCATGCCGTCGAGCAACTCCTCGAAGTGCCCCTGCTCATAGGTGGTGGGCAGCCCAATCCGGGTGAGGATGTCTCGGTGGGTGGCGACGAGGGTGGCGTCGATAAGCCCCCGAGCGTGGGACAGGTGCGCAATAAACATCATGCCCACCGCCACAGCACGGCCGTGGCGCCACGAGTAATTCTCGCGGCGTTCCACAGCGTGGCCGAAGGTATGGCCGTAATTGAGGGTTTCGCGCAGACCGGACTCCTTCAAGTCCTGGCCCACCACGTGCGCCTTGACGGCAATGGACCGCTCGATGAGTTCAGGAAGCAGGCCTTCCGGTTTGAGGCAAGCGGCGGGGTCCGCTAGATAGTGCTCGATGATGCGTGGATCGTGGATGAAACCAGTCTTGATGATTTCTGCGGAGCCAGCGATGATCTCGTCTTCGGGCAGCGTGCGCAGGTGATCCAGGTCGACGAAGACTGAATCCGGCTCGTGGAACGCCCCAACGAGGTTCTTTCCTGCGGCTGTGTTGATACCTGTCTTCCCGCCCACGGCAGCATCAACCATCGCCAGCAGCGTCGTCGGAGCCTGAATAACCGGGATGCCGCGCATCCACGTTGCCGCAGCAAAACCCGCCAAATCTGTGACGGCACCGCCGCCGAGGCCGATGACTGCATCGCGGCGGCTAAACCCAGCGTCACCAAACACATCCCACAGACGTGCCAATACATCAAGCTGCTTGGCAGCCTCGGCATCGGGAACCTCGACCGGGGTGGCCTCGAGGCCCTGTGTGCTGGCTTGCTCAGCGAGTTTGCTGGCAGCTTGGGCCAGCGGCGGCTGGTGGATAATCGCCACCTTTGCCGCACCAATGCCCGCGGCGCGCTCAATCATCGCAGCACTGAGGCCACTACCAATCGTGACCTCGTAGGGGGATGGTCCGTTAACCGGAATGGTGTGCATGGGAGCGGCTCCTTCAGCAGCGCTAGTAGTCGTCTTCATTAGTCGTCGCGGGGGTGGAGTGACAATAAGCCAGTGTCTTAGAGAGTCTCAAGGAAGCTCAAAATATCGCCCACCACCTGCTGCGGGGAGCGCACGCCTGTGCGTACCTTTAAATCCGCAACCTTGGTGTAGAGCGGCCGTCGCTCCTCCAAGAGTTGGGAATAACGCGCGAGAGGATCCGCCGACTCGAGAATCGGGCGGTTGGTACCCCCCATCGTGCGGGTGACGCCTTCTTCGGGTGTGATGCCGAGGTAGACGACGGTCAGGCTATCGAGCAAGTCACGGGTCGATTCTGTCAGCACGGCACCGCCACCCAGGCTCACCACCCCGGTGGTAGCCAGCGCCTCGCGCACGACCTCGGCTTCCACTTCGCGGAATTCCGGCTCACCCAGCTCGGAGAAAATCTCGCCGCACTTCTTTCCATAGCGCGCCTCAATGAGGCTGTCGGTATCAACAACGTCGCAATTCAGTGCCCGCGACAGGCGGCGACCAATCGTGGTTTTGCCGGCACCTGGAGGTCCTACAAGGACGACGTGTGGGGAGTTCATGCGTCACCCCACTCCAGTCGGCCTGCCACGTAGTCCTGGTAGGCAGCGATGTTGCGCTTGGTTTCGGCGAGGCTATCGCCGCCGAATTTCTCCAGCACCGCACGCGCGAGAACGAGCGCCACCATCGCCTCTGCCACGACACCGGCAGCCGGTACCGCGCAGACGTCGGAACGTTGGTGAATAGCGGTAGCCGCCCCACCTGTGGCCATGTCGACCGTCTTGAGCGCACGCGGGACCGTGGAAATCGGCTTCATCGCCGCGCGGACGCGCAGCGTCTGGCCGTTGGTCATGCCGCCTTCCAGACCACCAGCGCGGTTAGTCTCACGATCCACGCCATTGTCTGTGCGGACCATTTCATCGTGCGCTTCGCTCCCGCGGCGGCGGGCCTCAGCGAAGCCATCGCCGACCTCGACGCCCTTGATCGCCTGAATCCCCATCAAGGCGGCGGCGAGCTGTGCGTCGAGGCGGTCTTCACCCGAGGTGTGCGAGCCCAAGCCAATCGGCAGGCCTTCCACGATCACCTCGACAATGCCGCCCAGAGTGTCTCCCTGCTTTTTCGCGGTTTCGATTTCTGCGATCATGGACTCTTCCGCCGCCTTATCGCAGGCGCGTACCGGTGAAGCGTCGATAGCCTCAAGGTCCGCGAAGCTAGGATGCGGGCCCTCATAAGGTTCTGAGGCACCGATGGAGATGACGTGGGACAGCACCTCGACTCCCAGGGTTTCGCGGAGGAAGTTGCGCGCGACCGTGGCCGCGGCGACGCGAGCAGCGGTCTCGCGTGCGGAGGAACGCTCCAGAATCGGACGAGCCTCCGCGTGATCAAACTTCACCATGCCGGCGAAATCGGCATGCCCCGGGCGGGGACGAGTGAGCGGGGCGCCGCGGCCAGATGCCATCGCCTTAGCGGTCTCCGGGTCATCGAGATCGAGCGCGTCCGGGGACATGATGGTGGTCCACTTCGGCCACTCCGTGTTGCCGATCATGATGGCAATTGGGCTGCCCAGAGTCAGTCCGTGGCGAATGCCACTGAGCAAGGTGAGCTCATCGGCCTCGAACTTCATGCGGGCACCGCGGCCATAGCCGAGGCGGCGGCGAGAGAGCTGGAGAGCGATGTCGTCTTGGGAAACGGGAACCCCGGCGGGCATGTGCTCGATGAGTGCAACGAGTGCCTGGCCGTGAGATTCACCTGCGGTAGTCCAACGAAGCATGCGGACTATTATCACACGCTAGGGGATCTTTCGGGGGCACTGGGCCGTCTATCACACCGTGTCGGGGCTAAAGAACACGACAAGGGCTGCAGCAATGAGCATGCCGGGCCCGTGCGCGGGTTTCCGATCCTGCGTTATGAACCCCCAGAGCAGCGTGCTCAGCGACGCCCCTACCATCGCTAACGCTACCCCTGGTACTCCCGCCGCGTGGGCGGTCACCATGCCCAGTGGCAACGCCAGCTTGAGATCACCCCCGCCCACGCTTCCGGCACGGCTCAGCAAGGCAACCAGAATATAAAGCCCCGGCCATAGCAGCCCGGCTGGGTCGAACCACCACAGCGACAGCACGGCGGCCGGCAGTGTCAGATAGTTGGGCAGGCGTTTGAAACGCAGGTCATAAACGATTAAGGCGCACCCCCACGCCAGAAAAAGCACATCCCCCATGACTGCGCAGCCTACCGTGCGGGGTGCTGCCGCGCATGCTGTTGATTAAGGCAGCTTGAGCGCAGCGTTGAGAGCAGCCAGCATCTCTGCCCGCGGGGCGGTGTGCCCGGTAAATTGTTCAAACTGCGAATAAGCCTGGTTGGCCAGCATGATGTGCCCGCCGACGGTCGGATAGCCATCAGCAGCCGCATACACAGTTAAAGGCGTAGGCCATGGATCGTAGATAACGTCGAACACCGGAGCCTTGGCCAACTGGGTCAGATGCTCTTCCACGGCGGCGGAGGGAACAGTGGAGACGATGAGGTCCACCGAGCGCGCTAACCCCGCGAGATCATCACCAAAAGATGCTGAGTGGAGGGAGAGGCCAAGGGCGTCCCCTAGCGGCCGTAGTTCAGCACGACGATCTGAGCGATTGAGCACGGTGACATCGTTAACACCACGCTGGGCTAGCCCCCACAGGACCGGCCGCGCGGTTCCACCAGCGCCGATGAGCAGCGCCGAAGACGGCTGGGAAGAGCCCAGCAGCTCATCGAGTGCGCCCAGCACGCCTTCCGTATCCGTGTTGTCCGCGCGCCACCCCTCCGCGGTGCGCACCAAGGTATTCGCAGAGCCGATGAGCTTGGCGCGCTCGCTCACGATGTCTGCGCAAGCCAAGGCGTCGAACTTCAATGGCATGGTCACCGAGAAACCTCGGTACTCTTCCCCTACCTCGGCGAGGAAGGCAGCCAAGTCGGTCACCTCGAACCTGGTGTAATCCCAGTCCTTCAGATTCAGCGCATCATAGCCGGCCTTATGGAGGACCGGGGATAACGAATGCTCGATGGGGCTGCCTAAAACTGCGGCGCGCGGCATCCTATTACTGCTCCTCTGCTGGTGGCTCGCCGGCGCCTTCGCGCTGGCTGTCCAGGATGCCAGAGCGCACCGCATCATCGACGTTGGCGAGGTGCTCATCATAGTTGTCGGTAAAGACCGTCGTGCCCTTGTCATCAACCGTGACGAAGAAGAGCCAATTGCCCTCTGCCGGGTTCTCCATAGCCTGGATGGCCTCCTCCGACGGCGAGGCGATCGGGGAATCCGGAAGACCATCCTTCGCATAGGTATTCCACGGGGTCTCGCGGTTACGGTCCTCATCGGTGGTGGCCAGCTCGACGTCCTCGAGCCCGTAGTTCACAGTGGAGTCCAACTCCAAGCGCATCGGCTCGTCGAGGCGGTTGAGGATGACGCGCGCAACCTTGTCGAATTCACCGGCCGGCGACTCACGCTCCACCAGGGATGCTGCGGTCAGAAGCTCATAGGGTTTCAGGCCAATGGCCTGGGCGCGGTCGACAATGTTGGTGTCGTTGTACTTCTTCGTCGAACGAGTGATGAGATCGGTCAGGATCTCCTGGGCATCCATGTTCGGGTCAAGCACGTACTGTCCCGGGGCGATAAGCCCCTCAATACGCTTGGGATCCTCGCCGCGGGCACGGACTTCCTCCACGGCCCAGTCCGGCGCACCCAGTTCGGCTGGGTCTACCGTGGCCGCGATCTTCTCTAGTTCCTCGGCGGATACGCAACCACCCTCCTTACAGGAGACCTGCGAGATCAGGGAGTAAATACCAAACCGGACATCGCCCCCCAGTACGTTGACGTCCAGCAACGTCGCTCCGCCGTGCACGTCGAGCAAGTCCACCATGTTGGCGTCATCAAGCAGTGCCTCCACGGCGGATTTGGCACTCATCTCCTCTTGGAGACGGTAAAACCCGGGCTTGATTTGGCTCGCGCGCGGATTGGAATTGGCCGCCGAAGAGAAAGCCTCAGGCGTCTTCACCACATTCTTTTCTGCTAGCTCAGGTGCCAGTTCTCCCATGGATGAGCCTTCCGGGACCTGAACGAGCTGTGTTACACCATTGCCTTGTCCCTCATAGTCCAAGGTATTGCCCCCTCCCAACAGGCGGAAACCGATGTAGCCGAGGCCGCCGATGATGAGGACAAGGCTGGCAATAAGCACGGCCATGCCGCGCTGGCGGCGCTTGACGTACTGGGGTTCCATCGAGCGTCCGATGCGTGAAGGTTTACGGCTCACGTACTTCGTCTCCTAGGTTTGAAGGGCTGTGGCCGTTCAACGCGAAATGGCGCGCATCCAGCCAGGATTGCAAAATTTCCACCGCGGCCGCTTGGTCGATAACCGAACGGCCGCGTCTCTCTGACACGCCAGAGGCTCGCAGTGCAGATGATGCCACCACTGTGGTGAGACGCTCATCCACCATGCGCACAGGCGGAGGTGTGTTTATCGTGTCATCTTTTGCCAAGCGGCGGCGGATACGAAACGCGATTTCTTTGGCATGTTTAACACTTGATGAGCCGTTGCCCTTGAGATCACGCGGCAAACCGACCGCCACCTCGACGACGTCATACTCGTGAATAAGCTCAAGCAGTCGGTCGATGTCACCCTTGTCGCGGTCCTTAAACCCGGTTTCGCGGCGGACGGTCTCGACCGGCATAGCCAGGCGGGCATCCCGATCGGAAACCGCCACGCCGATGCGGACAGTTCCGACGTCGAGACCCAACCGGCGCCCTGGTCCGGGATCGTCTACTCCTGGCTTATCGGGCTCTACGGCCATGGTGTTCCTCCTGGTCCTGAGAGTCAGCTACTTCTGCACACCTACTCGTGCGCATCCATTAGTGGGTTTCGAGCTCATCACGGACGGCGTCGAAGGCAGCTTGCAGGCCTTCGGCGTTTGCGCCGGAGCCTTGAGCCATATCCGGCTTGCCGCCGCCCTTGCCATCAACGTAGCCGGACACCAGCTTAACCAAGTCACCAGCCTTGACACCGCGCTCAATTGCTGCCCTGGTGGCACCCACGATGAATGGCAGCTTGCCGCCCTCATTCTCCGATGCCAAGACGACCACACCAGCGACATCACCGAGGCGGTTCTTAATGTCGGAAGCCAGCGTGCGCAGGTCACCGCCGTTCACACCCTTAGGGAGCTTGACGGCCACGATGGTGAAATCGTTGACGGTCTTCGCCGTAGAGATCATGTCCGCAGTCTGGGACATGAGCTGGGCCTTGTGCAGCTCTGCAATCTGCTTCTCTGCGGCCTTGAGCTTCTCCGTCAGCTGCGCGATGCGCTCCGGCAGGTCCTCGGTCTGGACCTTCAGCTCGCGAGACACACCTTCCACCAGGGCTGCTTCCTTGGAGTAGTAACGGAAGGCATCCAAGCCCGAATAGGCCTCGATGCGGCGCGCACCGGAACCCACGGAGGATTCACCAAGGACAGACACTGGACCGATCTCTGCGGTGTTCTTCACGTGCGTACCGCCGCACAGCTCGATGGAGAAGGGCCCTCCCATCTCCACGACGCGGACCTCGGAACCATAGTTCTCACCGAACAGGGCCATCGCGCCCATCTCCTTGGCCTTGTCCAAGGAAGTCTCGATGGTATTGACCGGGAAGTGCTGGTCTACCGCCTGGTTAGTCACCAAAGCGATCTCATCGAGCTGCTCCTGGGTGAGCTGGTCGGTGTAGTTAAAGTCAAAGCGCAAGTAACCCGGTCGGTTCAAGGAGCCAGCCTGGACAGCGGTCGGCCCCAGCACCTGGCGCAGCGCGGCGTGGATGAGGTGCGTGGCGGAGTGCGCCTGCACGGCACCGTGGCGCCACTGCTGGTCTACCTCGGCTGTTACGCCAGTGCCCAGTTCAAGGCCACCAGCGGTCACCGTAGCTTTGTGGACCCACAGCCTCTTGCCGATCTTCTGCACGTCATTGACCTCAAGGAGGGTTTCACCGGCAATGATCCGGCCTCGGTCGGCGGTCTGGCCACCGGCTTCGGCGTAGAGCGGCGACTGGTCCAGAATTACCTCGACGGTGTCGCCTGCTTGGACTTCAGAGACCTTCTCGCCATCGCGGACGAGGCCGAGTACCTTGGCTTCGGACTCCAAGGTCTCGTAGCCCGTGAACAGAGTCGGATGGTTATCCACCCACTCGCGGTAGAGCGACAAGTCGGCGTGACCATGCTTCTTAGCCTGGTTATCAGCTTTGGCACGGCGGCGCTGCTCGCCCATGGCGGCATCAAAGCCCTCCATGTCCACGCTAAGGCCAGCTTCTTGGGCCATCTCCAATGTCAAGTCGATGGGGAATCCATAGGTATCGTGCAGTTCAAACGCCTTCTCACCGGACAGCACCTTCGGGGTGGCCGCGCGGGAGGTGCTCTTTAGCTCGTCGACAGCTTCGTCGAAAAGCTTGGTGCCCGACTCCAGGGTCTTGAGGAAGGCCTTCTCCTCCGCCACGGCGACGCGCAGGATGCGCTCACGGTTCTCCGCAATCTCCGGGTAGGACGGAGTCATGGTGTCCATGATGGTGTTCATGAAGCGCTCCATGGTCTCACCCTTCGCACCCAGCAGCTTGGCGGAGCGGATGATGCGGCGCAGCAGTCGGCGCAGGATGTAGCCACGGCCCTCGTTGCCGGGAGTAACGCCATCCAGGATGAGCATCATGCCGGTGCGCGAGTGGTCCGCCACCACGCGGAAGCGGATCAAATCTTCCTTCGGTGCATCGGGCGTGTATTTCGCCCCGGTGAGCTCCTCAGCAACGTCAATGACCGGGCGCAGCAGGTCCGTCTCGTACACATTGTCCACGCCTTGCAGGATGCAGGCAACGCGCTCGATGCCCATGCCGGTATCGATGTTCTTCTTGGGCAGCTCGCCCACGATCTCAAAGTTGCCCTTGCCGATGCCTTCGCCGCGCTCGTTCTGCATGAAGACCAGGTTCCAGATCTCCATGTAACGGTTATCGTCCGCGACTGGACCACCGTCCTGGCCATACTCCGGGCCGCGGTCATAGTAAATCTCAGAGCACGGACCACACGGGCCAGGAATACCCATGGACCAGTAATTATCCTCCATGCCGAGGCGCTGAATGCGTTCGCGGGGAACACCGATCTTGTTGTGCCAGATATCGGCTGCTTCATCGTCATCGAGGTAGACCGTGACCCACAAACGCTCGGGGTCTAGCCCCAAGCCGCCATCCTCTACCGAGCTCGTCAGCAGGTTCCAGGCGTGGGTAATGGCCCCCTCCTTGAAGTACTGGCCAAAGGAGAAGTTGCCTGCCATCTGGAAGAAGGTGTTGTGGCGGGTGGTAATGCCCACTTCCTCGATATCCAAGGTGCGCACGCACTTCTGGATAGAGGTCGCCGTACCGTTAGCAAAAGGCGGGTTCTGCTGGCCCAAGAAGTAGGGCTTGAAGGGAACCATGCCGGCGTTGACGAAGAGCAGGTTCGGGTCATCCAGGATCAGCGATGCGCTGGGCACGGCCTGGTGGCCGGCCTTGACGAAGTGCTGGGTAAAGCGTTCCCGGATCTCATGAGTCTTCACGAGCAAAAGTCCTTCACTGTTGAATGGTTTCTAGTCAGCGCTCAACTTTACCCGTCCGGTGCTCTGCTTAGCGACGCCGCCCCCGGATGATGTCCCGCAACCTCCCCAGGTACTCGCGCACCCGTTTTTCCGCACCGTGGTCGGTGGGCTGATAATACTCGGCATCGGTCAGCGTCTCCGGCAGATACTGCTGGGCTAGCACACCGCGTGGATCATCATGCGGGTACCGGTAGCCGACGGCGTTACCCAAGCGCTTAGCGCCCTCGTAGTGCCCGTCGCGCAGGTGCGGCGGGACGTGCCCGCTCTTACCTGCCTGAACATCGGCTTGGGCAGCGTTGATGGCATTAATAACGGAATTCGACTTCGGCGCCGTGGCCAGGTGGATCGTGGCCTGGGCCAGCGGGATGCGCGCCTCGGGCAGGCCAATCAGGGCCGCAGCCTCCGCCGCGGCCACGGCGGTGGGCAAAGCGGTGGGATCCGCCATCCCAACGTCCTCGGAGGCGTGCACGATGAGCCGGCGCGCGATGAAGCGCGGGTCTTCGCCGGCCTCAATCATGCGGGCAAGGTAGTGCAATGCGGCGTCCACGTCGGAGCCGCGGATGGACTTGATGAACGCGGAGACTACGTCATAGTGCTGATCGCCGTCACGGTCATAGCGCACCACGGCGCGGTTGACGTTGTCTTTAAGGATGTCAACGGTCAGCTCGCCGCCATCCGGTACCGCCTCGGCCGCAGCCTCGAGGTAGGTCAGCGTTCGCCGCGCATCTCCCCCGGCGAGCAACACCAGTTGGTCCAGAGCGTCTTCCGTTGCGGTGATTCGCCCGGCCAAGCCACGCTCACTCGTCAGCGCTCGCTCGGCGAGAGTGCGCAGGGAGGCGTCGTCAAGCGGCTCCAAATGAAGCAGCAGCGAACGCGAGAGCAGCGGCGCCACCACGGAGAAGGAGGGGTTCTCGGTGGTAGCTGCCACGAGCAGCACCGTCCGGTTTTCCACCGCAGCCAGCAATGCGTCCTGCTGGGTTTTGGAAAAGCGGTGCACCTCATCGATAAAGAGCACTGTGCGGCGGCCCTCAATCAGCTCGCGGCGAGCATGCGTGATGACTTCCCGTACCTGCTTGACGCCGGAGTCGAGGGCGGACAGGCCGATGAAGTTATCCCCCAGAGAGGACGCGATCAGCGAAGCCAGGGTCGTTTTTCCGGTGCCTGGCGGGCCGTACAGGATGACGGAGGCCTCGCCGGAACCCTCGACGAGGCGGCGCAGCGGAGTCCCGGGTTCCAGAAGGTGCTTTTGGCCCACTACTTCGTCGAGGCTTTGCGGCCGCATGCGCGCGGCCAGCGGTGACCCCGAATGAGTCGCAAAAATATCGGGGCCACCCGGCAGGCTTGGCGCTGATTGGTCGTCGCCGAAGAGTGACTCCTGCCCCATCAGGACTCCCGGAGACGGGAGGCCACAGCGCGACCGAAAGCGGCAACAGTCGAGCACCCATCGTGCTTGCACTGCGCGGCAAAACGTGAGAGCGCTTCGAAAGTTTCATAAAGGTCGCGCCGAATCAAGAGCTCATCCTCGCTGAACGGGCCGTGATCGGAGCGGCGCAGCAGCGAGCGACGCGGGTCACGATAAATCTCGGCGTTACCCTCCGCCAGTGCTACTACCCCTTCAATCCCACCGGCATACATGGTGGTCACGCTCGACAAAGCCCAACCAATGAGACAAGCGACTATCAGCTCATGCAGTGTTTTCTCATCCGCCAGCTGCGGCCACACGTCGACGACCCGGCGCTGCCAGGCTTGGATGAAGACGTCCGCCTCAGAATCCGTAATCGGGCGGCTGAAGAGGAACTGTGGGAAGCCGGCGACAACGCAGGCTACATCAAAGCCCACGTTGCGAAAACCGGCCCACTCATAATCCAGGAAGGTCAGTGTTGTCCCCACGATGATGTTGTCTGGGGACAGATCGAAGGGCGTAAAAGCGCGGTTGCGGCCAGAACTAAAGCTCTGCATAGCGGTGCGGGCTAGTTCGCGGACGTGCTCTGGTGGCTCCAGTCCTGCTTCGCTGAGGATGTCCGCACCGATCAGGATGGAGCTTTTCAGAGACTCATCCCGCAGGGCTTGGTGCTCGGCGTATTCGGGATGCCGGCGCAACTGCCGGTTCAGCAGAGCCTCGTAATCCTCTTCGCGCCCAGCCGTGCCCGCGTGCATTTTGCCCAGCGCGCCGCCCAGGGACCTGAGCAGCTCTCCGCGTTCTTCGTCATTGCTGCGGGCAAGAGTGTCCGCCAGGGTGTCGCCATCGCCGGCGTCAGACAGCACCAAGATGCGCTTCTCGACGTCGTGTGCGAGCAGTACTGGGCCTGGGCGAACCTCTTCGGACAACGCTGTGGTGAACTGATAGGCCACCACCTCACGCAGAAGGGCGGCGTCATCAATGGTGTGCCCGGTGACTGGGTTGTACTTGATGACCACCGAACGATGCGGGAAAAAGGCACTCGGTGACGTGCGGGCACGAAGCACCACGGCGTTGCCCGAACCAGTGAGTTGCTCGACGTCACTAAGCTCAGGCTCCCCGCCAAAGCGGCGCGAGAGCATCTGTGAGGCTTCCGCCACCACGGCATCCGCCACAGATTTTTTCTTGGACTCGTGTCCCATCGGATTCACTTGCTTGCCTGCTTCCACATATCGAAGGCCCAACTACATCACCGAGTTGAGCGACCTAGGACTCCTTCCCTGCCTTGTCGCCCTGAGCGGCCTTGGCTGCCTTCTCCGGCTTGAAATCCACGCCGGTCTCCTTGCGCTGCTCGGCAGGAATGGTGCCCGGAGCATCGGTCAATGGATCCACGCCGCCACCGGACTTCGGGAAGGCGATGACGTCACGAATGGAGTCGAAACCGCCCAGCAGGGAGACAATGCGGTCCCAACCGAACGCGATACCACCGTGCGGCGGGGCACCAAACTGGAAAGCGTCGAGCAGGAAGCCGAACTTTTCCTGTGCTTCTTCCTCACCGATGCCCATAACGTCGAAGACACGCTTCTGCACGTCCTGGTCGTGGATACGGATAGATCCGCCGCCGATCTCGTTGCCGTTGCAGACGATGTCGTAGGCGTAGGCCAGCGCCTCACCCGGGTTCTCGTCGAAGTTGTCCAGATACTCCGGCTTCGGCGAAGTGAAGGCGTGGTGTACCGCAGTCCACTTGGAGTGGCCCAGAGCCACGTCGCCGGAGGCGGTGGCATCAGCGGCAGGCTCGAACAGTGGTGCGTCCACAACCCAGGTGAAGGCCCAGTCGCCGTCCTTGATGAGATCCAGCTTCTTTGCAATCTCGCCGCGTGCTGCACCCAGAAGAGCGCGAGAAGACTTGGTGTCACCAGCCGCGAAGAAGATGGCGTCACCCGGCTTGGCGCCGACGTGCTCAGCAATGCCCTCGCGCTCGGCATCAGTAATGTTCTTGGCCACTGGGCCGCCCAAGGTGCCGTCCTCAGCGATGGTGATGTAAGCCAGGCCCTTCGCACCGCGCTGCTTTGCCCATTCCTGCCACGCATCGAACTGACGGCGCGGCTGGGAAGCTCCGCCTTCCATGACGACGGCGCCAACGTACTCGTTCTGGAACACGCGGAAAGTGGTGTCCTTGAAGAACTCGGTGCATTCCACGATCTTGATGTCGAAGCGCAGGTCCGGCTTATCGGAACCGTAGTACTTCATAGCGTCTGCGTAGGTCATGCGCGGAATCGGTGTCTTGATCTCGTAGCCGATGAGCTTCCACAGGGCGGAGATGATTTCTTCCGCGAGAGCGATCACATCGTCCTGATCAACGAAGGACATCTCGACGTCGAGCTGTGTAAACTCCGGCTGACGGTCCGCGCGGAAGTCCTCATCGCGGTAGCAGCGAGCGATTTGGTAGTAACGCTCCATGCCGGCCACCATGAGCAGCTGCTTAAACAGCTGCGGCGACTGCGGGAGTGCGTACCAGCTGCCCGGCTTGAGGCGGGCGGGCACGAGGAAGTCACGAGCGCCCTCCGGGGTGGAACGGGTCAGGGTCGGGGTTTCGATTTCAGTGAAATCATGGCTATCCAGGACCTGGCGAGCGGCGCGGTTAGCTGCCGAGCGCAGGCGCAGAGCCTCGTGCTGGCGCTCCCGACGCAGATCGAGGTAGCGGTACTTCAGACGAGTCTCTTCGCCGACCTCACCGGAGGAAGAAGGATCATCGATCTGGAATGGCAGCGCTGCAGACTTGTTGAGCACTTCCAGATCCGTAACGTTGACCTCAATCTCACCGGAGGCCAGGTTCGCGTTAGCGGAACCCTCTGGACGGGGCTCCACCACGCCGGTGACCTTAACGCAGTACTCGGAGCGCAGATCGTGGGCGCGCTCAGCCACCTCGGATTCACGGAAAACCACCTGGGCAACGCCGGAGCGATCACGCAGGTCAATGAAGATAACACCGCCGTGGTCGCGACGGCGCGCCACCCAACCCGTCAGGGTGACGGTCTCCCCCGCCATCTCTTTGCGCAGTTCGCCTGCCAAATGTGTACGCAGCACTCTCGTTCAATCCCTTCTCATCGTTGACGCTCGCACCCACACACGCCACGCGTAGACAGCACGCGCCGAGGGATGCAAGAACTTGAACGGCCCAAGTCTACCGCCCGCACCAGACTTGCTCAGCGCTGGGGTAAACACCGAGCGCCGCCGAACGTCGAGCACTGGTACCCCCGCTTGACGCAGCTCCCCTCATCACACGCACATCACCGCCCGCATATGGCAAAATCTGGACCATGACTTTCAAATCTGGCGCCAACTTTGATGGCAAGCGAGCAAGCTCCGGCGGCGGGGGCCGCGGCGGCATGATCGCTACCGGCGGCGGCATTGGCTCCCTCCTCCTCATTGGCCTCTATCTCTTGCTTGGCGGCGATCTTGGTGACATCACCGAAAGCAGCCCTCAGCCCGACCAAACCCAGGTCGGCCCAGAGGAAAGCGGAGAGGATGCCTTCGCACACTGCCAAACTGCCGAGGACGGCAATAAGTACGACGACTGCCGCGTCATGTTCGCCGCCCAGTCCGTCGACAAGGTCTGGGCCCAGCAGCTGCCGGATCAGGCAGGCATCGAGTACGTCGAACCCGGCCGCGTCATCTTTAACAACACCACTATGTCCGGCTGTGGCCAAGCCTCCGGCGCCACCGGGCCGTTCTACTGCCCGGCCGATGAGTCCGCCTATTTCGACACCGCGTTCTTCGATCAGCTCCGCAACTTCGGTGGGGATAATGCACCTCTGGCACAGATGTATATCGTCGCCCACGAATTTGGCCACCACATTCAGAAGCTAGAGGGCACACTCAGCTTGTCCAATTACAACGAACCCGGCGAGGACTCCAACGCAGTGAAGATTGAGCTGCAAGCGGATTGCTATGCCGGACTGTGGGCACACTACGCCGACAAGGGTGAGGATGCTTTGCTCGAAACGATCACCGAACAGCAGGTCACCGACGCCGTCAACACTGCCCGCGCCGTGGGCGACGACAACATCCAGCGCCGCTCTGGCGGCGAGGTACGCCCCGATACCTGGACACACGGCTCCTCTGAGGACCGAGCACAATCCTTCCTCGCCGGATATAACAGCGGAAAGATGGAGCAGTGCGACACTTTGGGTCGAGGCGTATATAAGTCTTAATACCGAGCGTCAAAAATGTTGGTGTGTCCACCGAAAGGCCACACCACCCCCAAATGTGCCACAAAATGTGCAGATTAAATTCAAATACATGAGGTGTTTACCTGCCGGCAATCTTGATGCTTTACCCTGATCAAGTTCCCGCCGGTTCGTGGTGGGATCCGCTCTGTCTTTAAAAACATAAAAGAACTGTGCGTGATGTCATCACCTGCACCGCAGCAGGTACGTTAATCCCCATCATTATTGACGCTTTTACCTTGCCCGCGGCAGCCCGCGCTTCCTCATCACGCAGCGTTCTCTTCATGAAAGGAACGACGTTTTGAGCACCGCCACGCCGACGATGCCTGATCTCGAAACGATGAATGGTAAGAACAAGGACTGGATTTGGCACTTGTTCTTCGGCGCCATCACCGCTGTTACTCTTGTCCTCTTCATCATTTGGGGCAACGGAGAGGTTGCTGAGGGCGCTAACAAGATCGTCCTTGTTACCGCGATCATCTTCGCCGTATTCATGGCCTTCAACATTGGTGGCAATGACGTCGCCAACTCTTTCGGTACCTCCGTGGGTGCGGGAACCCTCTCTATGAAGCAGGCCCTCGCTGTTGCGGCGGTTTTTGAGGTATCCGGCGCGATCCTCGCCGGCGGCGAGGTTACCGACACCGTCCGCTCCGGCATTGTGGACCTCGACGCCATTGACGGGCTCGACCCCATGGAGTTCGTCTACATCATGATGGCGTCGCTGCTCGGCGCTGCCATCTGGCTGCTCGTCGCTACCCGCATGGGCTGGCCGGTTTCTACGACCCACTCCATCGTCGGCGGTATCGTCGGCGCCGCGCTGACCGTCGGCTTCGTCACCGGCAAGGGCGGAATGGACATGGTGCAGTGGGGCGGCATTGGCACCATTGCTTTCTCCTGGGTACTTTCACCAGTTCTTGGCGGTGTTGCCGCTTACCTGCTGTTTAGGTGGATTAAGGCTTCCATCCTCGTCTACAACGACGCCGCAGACGAGCGTCTGCGCGACATCAAGGTTCGCCGCGCTGAGCTGCGCAAGGAGCACAAGACCCGCTTCGAGCGCATGAACGAGCTGCAGCAGATTTCCTACACCAACGCCATGGCCCGTGATGCCGCCCTCACCGCGGAAGATGATTACGATCCAGAGGCGCTCGAGTCCGACTACTACCGAGATTTGCACAACCTCAACAAGGATCTCGAGGACGTCAACGCGCACCGCGCACTAGAGAACTGGGTCCCGCTGCTGGCAGCATTGGGCGCTGTTATCATCTCCGCGATGATGCTCTTCAAGGGCCTCAAGAACACCGGCGTTGACTTCTCCACACTTGAGAACCTCCTTGTCATGGGCATGGTAGGTGCCGTGGTCTGGATGGCCGTCTTCATCTTCGCCCGCTCTCTGAAGAAGAAGTCCCTGTCCCGCTCCACCTTCCTCCTCTTCTCTTGGATGCAGGTCTTCACCGCCTCCGCCTTCGCGTTCTCGCACGGCTCGAACGACATCGCCAACGCCATCGGCCCCTTCGCCGCCGTCTTCGATGTCCTGCAGACCAACCGGATTTCTGACGAAGTCACCGTCCCGCTGCCGGTCATGGTGGCTATGGGCATTGCCCTCGTTTCTGGCCTGTGGTTCATCGGCCGCTTCGTTATCCAGACCGTCGGTTCCGGCCTGACCCAGATGCACCCCTCCTCCGGTTTCGCCGCTGAGCTGGCTGCCGCTGCCGTTGTCATGGCAGCCTCCCTCCTAGGCCTCCCGGTTTCCTCGACGCACATCCTCATCGGTGCTGTCCTTGGCGTCGGCATCGTCAACCGCGCTGCTAACTGGAACCTGATGAAGCCCATCGCCCTCGCATGGGTCATCACTCTCCCAGCCGCCGCTGCCATCGCAGCTGTGACGGTCTCCATCCTGCGCGTCGTGTTCTAGTCTCAACACAACACGCGCACAGGGCATCGTACCCAGTCGCCGCGAGTCTCCTGCCGCCTCGGGATACTCGCGGCTTCTTTGTTTTCTCTGTCCACCAGCGACCACTGGGGTTTGAGAGCACCCGTACACTGGGACGGCATGAGCGATAACTCCCTGGCCAGATTCTTTTCCGCATTCAACGACATTGAGCAGTTTCTCCGCCAGGCCGTCGGGGCCAAGAACTCCGACTCCTTCTGGTGGATTGTCGACCGCGCACACGACAAACACCTGCTCAGCAAGCGCCAGGCAGAGCAGCTCAAGGACTTAGGTAATCTGCGCAACGCCATCGCCCACGGCCGCTATTTCGACGGCGAGCCCATCGCTACCCCGCACCCACAGGTGCTGGCGCAGCTAGAGAACCTCCAGCGGCTTCTTACAGATCCGCCCACGGCACAGTCCTTACTCGCCAACCGTGAGGTCACCACACTTGGCCCCGATACCCCGATCATAGAGGCTCTCCGGCTCATTAATAGGACCGGCTATTCGCAGATCCCGATTTATGATTCCGGCGCTTACCAAGCCCTCCTCACGACCAATGTCATCGCCCGCTGGGTCGCAGCAGATTTGGGAGACGATGGTGTGGTCAACGCGGCGTCGATTAGCGCCGTTCTAGAGTTTGCAGAGAAGAAGGACAGGGCCGAGTTCCTTCCCCGCAACGCCAGTGCGCAAGAGGTCATCGATGCCCTCACCGAACCCGCGGCGGACGGCACGCATCCTAGTGCGGTTCTCCTTACCGAGCAGGGCAAGCCTTCGCAGCGCCCGCTCGCCATCGCAACGCCAGCGGATCTTGCAGTCTTGGTCGACGCCCTTGAGTGGGAATAATTACCCGGCTAAACTTTGTTGACATGTCACAGAGAGGAGTATGGCATGCAATTTGGAGTCTTTAGCATCGGTGATGTCACGCAAGATCCCACCACCGGTCGCACCCCCACCGAGGCCGAGCGCATCCGCGCTATGACAGAAATCGCCCTCAAGGCAGAGGAGGTGGGCCTCGACGTCTTCGCCACCGGCGAGCACCACAACCCACCCTTCGTCCCGTCCGCACCCACCACCCATCTGGCCTACATCGCGGCGCAGACGAAGAACCTGCACCTCTCCACTGCCACCACGCTGATCACCACCAACGACCCCGTCCGGCTTGCAGAGGACTACGCTTTTCTCCAGCACCTGGCTGACGGGCGCATCGATCTCATGTTGGGCCGCGGTAACACCGGTCCGGTTTACCCGTGGTTTGGCAAAGATATCCGCGAAGGTATCCCTCTGGCGGTGGAGAACTACCACCTGCTGCGCCGCCTGTGGCGCGAACCGGTCGTGTCCTGGCAAGGAAAATTCCGCACCCCGCTACAGGGATTCACCGCCACACCGGCGCCGCTCGACGGCATCCCGCCCTTCGTCTGGCACGGCTCTATCCGCTCCCCGCAGATTGCCGAACAGGCCGCCTACTATGGCGATGGTTTCTTCCACAGCAACATCTTCTGGAACAAGGAACACACCGCGAAGATGGTGAGCCTCTACCGCAACCGCTACGAATCCTACGGTCATGGTCGCGGGGATCAGGCCATCGTGGGCCTCGGCGGGCATGTCTTCATCGGGTCTACCGAGCAGGAGGCGAAGGATTTCTTCCGCCCCTACTTCGACAACGCCCCGGTCTACGGCCAAGGCCCTTCCTTAGAAGAATTCACCGCACAAACCCCACTGACGGTAGGCACGGTGGAGCAGGTCGTAGAACGAACCCTGCAGTTCGCCGACTGGGTGGGCGACTATCAGCGCCAGCTCTTCCTTATCGATCATGCCGGCCTTCCGCAAGAGGTGGTGCTAGCGCAGATTGAGATTCTGGGTACGCAGGTCGTCCCTGAGCTGCGCCGGCGCTTTGAGGAGCGCCGCCCAGATCATGTACCTTCTGACCCGCCAACGCACGCCACGCTCGGTAGTTATGAACCACACGCGTTGGTCAACCCTGGAGAGGAGAAGTAGATGCGGTCACTCGTCGTCATTACGGCTGGGTTGTCATCGCCGTCCTCGACGCGCGCGCTTGCCGACGCCCTCTCGGCCGCCACCTCCGCCCACGTCACCGCGCGGGGCGAAGGCACCGACATCACCGTCGTCGAGCTCCGGGACCTCGCGAGCGAGCTAGCTGAGGCCATGACCAACTGGGTTTCGCCCACGCCCCGTCTCACCGCGGCTCAGTCCGCGGTGCTGGATGCCGACGGCCTCATCGCGGTCAGTCCCGTGTTCCAGGGCAGTTACTCGGGACTGTTCAAGATGTTCTTCGACACCTTGGAGCCGCATTCCTTGGAGGGGCTTCCTACCCTCATCGCGGCCACGGGCGGCTCCAGCCGTCACGCCCTAGTGTTGGATTATGCCCTGCGCCCACTACTCAATTACCTGCATGCCACGGTGGTCCCCACCGGGATCTTCCAGGCCACGGAAGACTTTGGCACTGCTGAGGGCGCGCGCAATGAAAAGCGCATCGAGCGCGCCACGGGCGAGCTCGCAGACCTCATGGTGCGCCCGCTCGACCGCGTAGCTGGCCTTGCCGGCTCTCTCGGCGAACCGCGCAACACGCACCAGGGTTCTACCGGGAAGGCACCTGATTCGGGCTCAGGGGGATTCCGCGAACTCCTGTCCCGCCACGACGGCCAACCGGGCTAAGCAACTACTGGGGGCGCTCGGTACTATCGTAAGGCGTAACTTATCTAACGCTTCTAAGGAGGTTTAACCCCCCATGACAATTAGCGTGACCGACATCTTCTCGATCGGTATCGGTCCCTCCTCCTCCCACACCGTGGGCCCGATGCGTGCTGCTAAGGCCTTCCTCGAGACCCTTGAGCAACACCCGGCAAAGGTCCACATCGAACTGCGTGGCTCTTTGTCCGCTACCGGCCGTGGACACGCTACGGACCGGGCCGTCATTCTAGGCCTCGCCGGGTGGGATCCGCTCTCCGTTCCGCTCGATGCTGAGCCACGCGCAGATGCCTTCATCCCCACCGAGGGCAGCATCAGCGGCCCAGCAGGTGAGGTGGAATACAGCATCGAATTCAACAACGAGCCGGTGCCCGAGCACCCGAACTGCCTCATTTTCACTGCCTGGGACGAAGACGGCTCCATCCTCGCCGAGAACGCGGAGTATTTCTCCGTCGGTGGCGGGTTCATCCTGTCCCGCGAGGAGTTTGATGCCCAGCTGCAGACGGAAAGCGGAGTCCCCGCTGGCGTCGCAGCAGCCACCGCCGAGGACGTTGTCCCCTATGAGTTCCAGTCAGGCGAGCACCTGCTTCACCTCTGCGCTGCCAATGACATGGCGATTTGGGAGATCGTTGCGGCGAACGAGGCTGTGCTTCACCGCGACGAGGGCGGTCTCGACTACGTCTACCAGCACCTCGATCTCGTCTGGGACATCATGCGCGAATGCGTGACCGAGGGAATTTCCACCAAGGGAATCTTGCCTGGTGGTCTCCGCGTCAACCGCCGCGCGCCGCAGATGTACCAGCAGTTGTTGGCCAAGCAGGACGACGAGTCCTGTGGCTTTTCCGCGATGGAATGGGTAAACCTCTACGCGCTCGCCGTCAACGAGCAGAACGCCGCCGGCGGCCGCGTCATTACTGCGCCGACGAATGGCGCCTGTGGCATCATACCGGCGGTACTCCATTATGCCCGCGACTTCATGGCGGACTTTACGCGCGCCGATGCTCGCCGCTACCTGCTCACTGCGGGTGCCGTGGGCATCATTATCAAGTCCAATGCCTCCATTTCCGGCGCCGAGGTGGGCTGCCAGGGTGAGGTAGGCTCCGCCTCCTCTATGGCGGCGGCCGGCATGGCCGAACTGCTTGGGGGGACTCCGGAGCAGGTAGAGAATGCTGCCGAGATCGCGCTTGAGCACAACCTCGGCTTGACCTGCGACCCGGTCGGCGGCCTCGTGCAGATTCCCTGCATCGAGCGCAACGCCATCGGTGCCGTCAAGTCCATCAACGCCGCACGCCTGGCCCGCATGGGAGAGGGAACGCACCACGTTACCCTCGATAACGCGGTACGCACGATGGCCGAAACGGGGCGCGACATGCTCTCCAAGTACAAGGAGACCTCGCTCGGTGGTCTAGCGAAGACGATGGGCTTCACCGTCTCCCAGGTGGAGTGCTAAACCAGCTGACGAAGCTGCTTGACGACGTCCCCCACGGGGACGTCGTGCTGCTCGTGCGCGCGCAGATCCTTGAGCGCCACGGTGCCAGACTCTAGCTCCTGGTCACCGAGGACGAGTGCGAAGCGGGCGTTGGCGCGATCAGCGCCCTTCATCGCTCCCTTGAGGCCGCGGTCACCGAAGGACATGTCCGCGGAAATACCGGCCTTGCGGAGGTCATCAATGATGCTGACCATCTTCTTCTTTGCCGCAGCGCCCAAAGCAACGCCATAAACGGCCACGCGCTCTTCGACGCCGTCGAGCTCCACGCCCTCGGCTTCCAGGGCCAAAACCGTGCGGTCCACTCCGAGGCCGTAGCCGATACCGGACAACTCCTGTCCGCCGAGCTGAGCCATGAGCCCGTCGTAGCGGCCGCCGCCGCCAATGCCGGACTGCGCGCCGAGGCCATCGTGGACGAATTCGAAACAGGTCTTCGTGTAGTAATCGAGACCGCGGACCATGCGCGGGTTGATGGTGTAGGGCACGCCCATGTCATCGAGCAGGCCAGTGACCGTCTCAAAGTGCTCGCGGCACTCGGCATTGAGGTGGTCGAGCATCAGGGGGGCGTCGACAAGCTGCTCCTGGACTTCCGGGCGCTTGTCATCGAGCACGCGTAGCGGGTTCAGCTCCGCGCGGGCCCTGGTTTCTTCGTCTAGATCCAGCTTGAACAGGAACTCCTGCAGCTTCTCGCGGTAGGCCGGGCGGCAGTCGTGGTCACCCAAGCTGGTCAGCTCAAGGCGGAATTGGCTCAGGCCTAGGCTGCGGTAGGAGCGATCCGCCAAGGCAATGATCTCTGCGTCCAGCGCCGGATCGTCTACTCCGATAGCCTCGACGCCGACCTGCTGCAGCTGGCGATAGCGGCCCGCCTGCGGGCGCTCGTAGCGGAAGAAAGGACCATAGTAGTTCAGCTTGACCGGTAGTTGGCCGCGGTCGAGGTTGTGTTCAATGACCGCGCGCATGACACCAGCGGTGCCTTCTGGGCGCAGTGTCACGGAACGATCGCCACGATCGGCGAAGGTGTACATTTCCTTGGACACAACATCCGTGGACTCCCCCACACCGCGGGCGAACAACGAGGTGTCCTCGAAGATAGGGAGCTCGATGTGTTGGAAGCCGGACAGGTGTGCCTGGTGCACGAAGGTGTCGCGCACCTTGGCAAAGATGGCCGATTGCGGCGGGACGTAGTCCGGCACACCTTTGGGCGCGGACAGGGCTTTGAACTGCTTCTTATCACTCACGCCCTTTAGAGTACATCCCCCGCTGCGCGTAGAAACGGATTAGTCGCGCGTTCACGACGCATAGTCGTGGTCGGGCCATGGCCCGGCAAGATAGCAAGGGAGTCATCGAGGCCCCACACCGGGCCGCGCAAGGAACGCTGCATCGCGGCGTGGTCGGAGTGCGGCAAGTCGGTGCGCCCGATGGAACCCTTAAACAGCACGTCGCCCGTCAGGGCAACCTCCTCAGCCACGAGAATGACGCATCCGGGCGAGTGACCTGGTGCATGGAGCAGCTTGAACTCAAGGCCAACCAGATTCAACGTTTCTCCGCCGATCAAGTCGCGACGGTCCGCCACCTGCTTCATGGAGGCGGCAGCAAAGAGCATCTGCGATTCGGGGGACACACCGGAGCCATCCACAAGCATAAACGCGTCATCTGGGTGGATGTAGACCGGTAGGTCGAACTCGGCGGCATCGCGCGTGTGGTCAATGTGGCCGTGGGTGAGCACGACGGCCTCAAACTCCAAGGACTTCTCACGCGCGAGCTGCTCAAGCTTCTCGCGCGTGTGCATCCCTGGGTCCACGATGAACGCCCGGGATCCGTTAGCCACCACATAAGTGTTGGTTTTATAAGGCCCGGCGGCGAAACCGTAGATTTCGGGAGCGGGCATTACTTGAGCGATGCCAAAGCTGCGTCGTAGTCCGGCTCAGTCGTGACCTCCGGAACCAGCTCGGTGTAGGTCACCTTGTGGTCCTCGTCGGTGACGATGACCGCGCGGGCGAACAGGCCCTTGAGTGGGGACCCCTCTAGCACGAGGCCCAGCTTATCCGCGAAGTCAGAGCGGAAGTCAGAGGCGCTGACGACATTCTCAATGCCCTCAGCTGCGCAGAAACGCTCCTGTGCGAACGGCAGGTCACGAGAGACAGACAGAACAACAGTGTTCTCCAGTCCAGCCGCCTCCTCGTTGAACTTGCGCAGCTGCGCCGCGCACACACCAGTGTCGACGGATGGGAAGCATGAAACGACGAGGCGCTTGCCGGCGAAGTCTGCCTTGGTCAGCTCTGCCAGATCGGTACCGACAAGGGTGAAGTCCGGCAGGACCTCACCAACCTTGGGCAGCTCGGCGTTGGTTTCGACGGGTTCATTCTGAAAATTCGTTGTAGCCATGGCACCCAAGCGTACTGACGCGCGGGGCGTCGCGCCATGATGTAGGACGGTGCGGTTAGGATAGGTGAGTCGAAAGTTGTGAACCACCACTGTGGAGGAAACATAGGTGTCTACTAACAGCCAGCGCTTGGATGATGCGCTCAACCAGCTCGATCGCGAGCTGAAGTCCCGCGACCGTAAACAGAAGAGCCGCCCACTTGGCGTTGTTGTGATGGCAGCCGTCGTCATTATTGCCCTCGTCGGCGGAATCTGGTTCTTGGCTACCCGCTCGTCGGAGGAAGAGGAGATTCAGGCCGAGGAGAGCTCGGCCGCGGAGACCACAACCGAAGCCCCCACCGCCGAGCCTTTGATCGGCAAGCGTGCCACACCGCTGGGTGACACCGTAACGTGTGAATACCCAGAAGCAGGTGACGCCTCCCGTGAGGTGCCTACGCCTAACGGCAAGGACATTCCAGCCAAGGGTGAGGTGACCGTCAACTTCGCCACCAAGCAGGGCGACATCGAGATGACCCTCGACCGCTCCCTAGCTCCGTGTACCGTCAACGCAATCACGGACATGATTTCGGCCAAGTACTATGACGACACCGTGTGCCACCGCATGACCGATGGCGGCATCTTCGTTCTGCAGTGTGGCGACCCGACCGGCCAGGGCGCCGGTGGACCAGGCTTCCAGTTTGCCAACGAGTACCCCACCGATGAGTCTGACGATGCCGCCAAGGCACAGCCTGCCCTGTACCCGAAGGGCTCCATCGCGATGGCCAACGCCGGCGAAGATACCAACGGTTCGCAGTTCTTCATTAACTACAAGGACTCGACGCTTCCTCCCTCCTACACCTACTTTGGTGATTTGACGGAGAAGGGTCAGAAGACCATCGACGCTATCGCTGCTAAGGGCGTCAAGGATGGACAGTCTGACGGAGAGCCCGCCGAAGAGGTGCGCATCACCAAGGCAACCATCGAGGGATAAGTTTTACCCCCTTTACGGTGACTAGCCCCACTCGCGTTCAGCGAGCGGGGCTATTTCTTTACCACTCCGCCCCACCCCGCCCGGTACTAAGAATTTCTTAGCCTTGAGCAGTTCATTTGGCAAACCACTCACCCACCACAGGCACCTCTGTTTAATATCCGCAGCTCACATACGGCGGCCAGCAGATACACAGACTCACCAACTAATTGCCAAATCTATTGCAAATCGCACAATGTCTCAGTAGCATCTGTGAGGTCTTTGAAATTCCCGAGATCTTAAGGAACGAGAATGAAGTTCTTCTCCCGTAAGGCCCTTGTTGCTGCCGCTACCGCTGCAACCGTTTCCCTGTCCGGCGTGTCCGTTGCTTCCGCTGAGGACACCGCAGTCGTAACCAACGAGTCCGCAGACTCCGAGTCCACCACGGACAACAACAAGGAGACCGACAACTCCGAGTCCGAGAACGACAAGGAGAAGGAAGAGGAGTCCTCTTCTTCCTCCTCCAACGACTCTGAGGGTTCCTCCATCACCGACATGAAGCCGTCTGAGATCCGCGACTGGATCGCAGTCTTCACCGCCATCATCGGCGCTCTGGGCACCGTCTTCGCCTTCTACCAGAAGAACTTCGCTCCTAACGCGAAGTAATTCGGTTTCTCTTTCCACCCTCTCCAAAGATTAGGACACTCCACCATGAAGTTCTTCTCCCGTAAGTCCCTCGTTGCCGTTGCTACCGCTGCGACCATCACCTTCTCCGGCACCGCTGTTGCTTCCGCTGCTCCGGTCGAGAACGATAGCTCCTCCGCTGCTTTCTTCGCTCTCTCCTCCGACGATGAGGGCAACGTCAGCCCGAAGGAGATCCGCGAGTGGATCAAGGTTATCACCTCCATCATCGGCGCCATGGATGACGCATTGCGTCTCGGCGACAAGCTCGCTGGCAACTAAGCCGCAAGCACGTAAGTCTCCTCCCGCGTTCAACGCGCCGGAGGAGATTTTTCGTTTTGCGGGCTGGCCATCCCCCGTTTGACCGTTACTGCCCTAGACACTGCTGCCCTGGACGTGCTGCCTTAGTTGCCAAAGTTTTCCCTCCCGCCCCGGGGATCGGGCTATGTTTTCGTCACGTAGGGCAGTCTGGTCCCCACCCCATGAGGCTCGCGCTCTCGTGTGGAATGGAGAAAGGTATCTCGGCACGTCCTTCAGGACTCCAACCCTCACAGTGGTTAGCAGGTCTAACAGCTGGCGAGAATCTATTCGCTATCCTTTTGCGAGTCTTCTTCGACTTCTTCGATGCGCTCGGCGCCGAGGATATCCTTAAACACTGAAGCGTCGACAAGCTGGCCACGGCGGATGACCGAAATCTGACCAGTCGGTTCCAGAATCATAAGCTGTACATCGCTACGCCGTCCGAGCCCCGCCTTACGCACAGCGGAATTGATATCCCTCTCGGTGATGTGCGCAAAATGCATGTTGTCCTCTTGCAGTTCCCCCTTGTACACCAAAAGGACCGGTTTTCTGTCAATAAACCTCGACCACCTCACCAGCTGTCTGAAGGTGCCGAAAGCGGCCTCCAACAACATGAGCGTAAACAGTCCGATGATGCCGGCGGCAAGCGTGGGCGGGTTGCCTACGATGACACGTCCCGAGACCGCGCCAAACATAATGATGATGACAGCATCTGAGGCAGTGATGGATGTCAACACGCGGCTGCCGAAGAGTTTGACCAAGAGCATGAAGGCCAAATAGATGCCCAGCGTGGCGATCATCACCACTGGGATGCGGTGAGGCTCGATGCCGAGCTGATACATAGCCTCGCGTCCAAATAACCTCAGTGTATCCACAGCTTCCCACCATACCTTCCGCATGAGAAAAGCCCGCACCTCAGTGCGGGCTTTAAGAACGAGACTGACTAGATGTTGAACTGCTTGCGCAGCTGCTCAATCATCTGCTGTACCGGAGCCGGTAGCGCGCCTGCCGGCAGGTTAATAGCGCCAATCACAGCGGCAATGGCAGCGGCAATCGCTACGGTGATCCCCACGCCCAGGCCAACGGAGGACGCTACATCCTTGTTGGAGCCGTTATCCTTCGGATCCTTCGGGTTCTCTGGGTCCTTCGGGTCCTCGTCGTTACCCGCGCCCTCAAGGGTGATAGGCAGGACAGCCGTAGTACCAGCATCCGTGGTGATGGACAGCTTCTGCTCGCCCTCTAGGCCCTCCGGGATGGTGAGCTTGACGGTTGCGCGGCCACGCTCGCCAAACTGCTCATCACCCGGCTGTGCTGCGTTATCAATGCCTGCCTCAGCCTTAGCGTCACCCAGTGCAACGGTGACCTTCTTAGCCTGCGGCTCCTCAGCGTTGGAGTAGTTCAGGGAAGACAGGTCAATGGTAATCTCGCTGCCCGGCTTCAGGTCCCCCTCAATGTGAGCACCGATCTGACCCTGGCCGGTGCGGACCTTGGACTCTCCGGACGCAATGTAGTCAATCATCGCCTGGGTGTCCATGTGGCCAACGTCATTGCGGTTCTTGATGGAACCGGGCTCGAAGAAGCCATCGCCGCCTGCTTCCGTATCGCTGGATGCGAGGAAGGAGGACAGAGCAATGCTGTAATTCTTGTTCGGGTCAATCGGTTCACCGTTAATGGTGACGGACTTAACACGCTTGCCTTGCTCAGCCTTCTGGTCGTAGACAACGGTGACATTGTTGGACAGGCCTAGAGCCAGACGTGGGCGGGACTGGCCAGGCTTCCACTGGTTTTCCAGTGCGGTGATGAAGTCAGCTCCGCTGACCTCAGCGGTAATCACGGAGTTTCCGAAAGGCTGAACAGCAAAGATATCCTGGTATGTAACGTCACCTTCCTTGAGGTCGGCGCGCACACCGCCCGCGTTCATGACGCCAATTTCGATGTCCTTGCCCGCCGGCTTGGCTAGAGCGTAGCGCTGACCTTCCGCAATGAAGTTGTTAAGGGTGGACTCCACACCGCGGTTGGAACCGGTGTCCTTGCCCTCATCGGAGCCGCGGTACATGGCCTTCTCGGTGGTACCAGCAGTCTTGGCACCCTCAATCTCCGCTACTTTCTTTGCTTCCTCGACGACCTTAGCTACCTCGGGGTCGTCTTCGAGGCCCTGCAGCTGGGCGAAGACCTCTGCGTCGGCCACGTCGTACTGCTTGAGATCAATCTTGGTGATCTTCTTCTCGGCCTTGTCGAAGGTGATGTCGGCGTCGTTAAGCACCTTGCCGTACTCGTAGCCCTGTGCCCAGTACAGCGGCAATGCGCCCTCACGGGCAACCTCGCCCTGGGTCTTGACGTGAGTATCACCGCCAAAGAGGATGTCCACATCCTTGTTGAAGCCCTCAGCGAACTGCTGAGCATCCTCGTGCATGAGCGCCACAACAACCTCGGCCTCGCCGGATTCCTTCAGTCGGCTGGCTTCCTTATTGGTGGCCTCGACCGGGTCGGAGAACTCGACGCCCGGGATGGACGCAGCAGACACCTTGTACTTGGTGTTCTCAGTGACGGTACCAACGAAGCCCACCTTCACGCCGTCTACCTCCTTGACGAAGGAAGCATCGAGCAAGGGCTTGCCATCCTTGGTGACGTTGGCGCCCAGGATCGGGAAGTTGGACTGGTCCTTGATACGGCCCATAAGATCCTTATCGCCCTTGTCGAACTCGTGGTTGCCCACGGCCGTGACATCGAGATTCATAGCATTGAGGGCCTCGTTGGTGTACTTGTCCTCAGAAATCGCAGACACGAAAGCGGAACCGCCAACGTTATCACCGGAGGAGGTCAAGGCGTACTCCTGGTCCTTGTTGACGGCCTTGATGAGCGCAGCCATGCGAGCAGCACCCATCTCGGAGTAACCAACCAGTTCCTCGGTTTCCTTATCAAAGTTTTCGGCCAGCTCAAGGTGGCCGTGGAAGTCGGTGAAGTTGGTGACGGAGATGGTCACCTGGTCGGCCTCAGCGGCGAAGGCAGGTGCGCCGGAGACGGCAACGGCGGTAACGGTGGTGGCGGCCAACAGCTGGCCAAAGCGGCGGAAATTCACGTGGTACTCCTGAAGATGAGAGGAATCTTGTCCACGCGTTTATAACGCATCCATCACGGTTGCGCAGGGCTCGCTAACGCCTCCACCTGCACGTTTACTTAGCGTCTTCCCCGTTTTCATCCCAGCGCAACCCAGTGTTCAACCACACACCCCCGGTTGAGGGGGCGGTGGTTTAGCCGTGGGCTTCAGTTCGCCTAGGCGGTGACGCGGTAGACGTCGAAGACGCCCTCGGTGTTGCGCAGCGTCGTCATGAGCTGCCCCAGCTGCTTGGTATCGGACACCGAGAAGGTAAAGCGCACGGTCGCAATGTGGTCATCGCCGCGGTTGGACGTCATCGACAAAACGTTGAGGCTCTGTTCACTGAAGATCCGGGTCAGCTCAAAGAGCAGGCCCTGGCGGTCGATGGCCTCAAGTTGCAGTGTCGCAGAGAAAGCGCCGGAAGACTTCGGCCCACCGGCCCACTCCACCTGCATCATGCGCTCCGGCTCGGACTTCAGCTTTTCAGCGTTGGTGCAGTCAGCACGGTGCACAGACACCCCACCGCCGCGGGTAACGAAGCCAAAGATGGCGTCTCCTGGCACTGGCTGGCAGCACTTCGCCAGCTTCGCCATGACGTCTGGGCTTCCCTCCACCAGAATGCCGGTGCCGGATGCGGAATCCTTCGTATGCTGCGCGCGGGAGTTCTCCAGCTCGCTCAGCGGGGTGCGCGAAGCCAAGGCATCGACTGCATCGTCTTGGTCCCCAAAGAGAGCCATGAGCTGATTAGCAACGTGCTGCGCCGATACGTGGCCCGCGCCGATAGCGGTGTACAACGCATCCACGTCGGGATAGTGCAGCTGCTCGGCCACCTGCTTCATCGAGCTGGCGGTGAACAAGCGGTGCATGGGCAAACCACCGCGCTGCACCTCAGCGGCCAGGGCATCGCGCCCGGCTTCGAGGTGTTCCTCGCGGCGCTCCTTGGCAAACCACTGCCGCACCTTCGTCTTCGCCCGGGGCGACACCAGGAACTCCTGCCAATCCCGCGACGGTCCTGCGTTCGGGTCCTTAGAGGTGAAAATTTCCACCTTGTCGCCGGACTTGAGTTCAGACTCCAAAGCAACGAGCTTGCCATTAACCTTTGCGCCGATACACCTGTGCCCCACCTCGGTGTGCACAGCGTAGGCAAAGTCAACGGGGGTGGAACCAGCAGGCAGGTTAACCACGTCGCCCTTCGGCGTAAACGCAAAGATCTGCTTGGCGGTCAGGTCATAGCGCAAGGAGTCGAGGAACTCGTTGGGATCTGCTGCTTCCTTTTGCCAATCCAGCAGCTGGCGCATCCACGCCATCTGGTCGACTTCTTCCTGGTGGCCGGAATTCTTGCCCTTAGTTTCCTTGTAGCGCCAATGCGCCGCCACGCCGAACTCAGCGTTGTAGTGCATCTCGTGCGTGCGCACTTGCACTTCAAGAGTGGAGCCACCGGCCGCAATCACGGTGGTGTGCAAGGACTGGTACACGCCGAAGCGCGGCGAAGAAATGTAATCCTTAAAGCGCCCTGGAAGAGCCTGGTACAGCGAGTGCACCACGCCGATGGCTGCGTAGCAGGAGTTGATGTCATCGACAAGAATACGGATGCCCACAAGATCGAAGATTTCCGCAAAGTCACGGCCGCGCACGATCATCTTCTGGTAAATCGACCAGTAATGCTTCGGGCGGCCCATCACCTCAGCCTCGATGCCGTTGGCCTTCAGCGCCTGGCTAACCTGAGCCTTGATCTCTTTGAGCGCTCGATCGCGCGAGGGCGCACGGTCGGCCACCATGCGTACGATTTCGTCATACTTCTTCGGGTACAGGATGGCAAAGGCCAAATCCTCAAGCTCCCATTTGACGCTGGCCATTCCGAGGCGGTGAGCCAGCGGCGCGATGACGTCGAGAGTCTGGCGTGCCTTCTTAGCCTGCTTTTCCGGCGGGAGGAAGCGCATCGTGCGCATGTTGTGGAGACGGTCGCACACCTTGATAACCAACACGCGCGGATCAGTAGCCATTGCCACAATCATCTTGCGGATCGTTTCCGCTTCCGCAGCGGCGCCGAGTGCAACCTTGTCGAGCTTCGTAACACCATCGACGAGTCGGGCCACCTCAGGACCAAAATCACGAGTCAGATCCTCGAGCGAGTAGTCGGTATCCTCCACCGTGTCATGCAGCAACGCTGCTGCGACGGTCGTGGTGTCCATACCTATCTCCGCGGCGATGGTGGCTACCGCCAGCGGGTGCGTGATGTATGGCTCACCGGACTTGCGGAAAACGCCTTCGTGCAGACGCTGTGCCGTGGTGTAGGCGTTATTGAGTAGTTCCGCGTCGGCCTTCGGATGAAACTCCCGGTGAATGGACATCAGCGGGTCGAGCGCCGGATTGATCTTTACTCTGCCGCCCGTCAGCGAACGAGCCAGGCGGGCGGACATGCCGCGGACGCCGCCTGGCCGCCATGCAGTCTTGTCCTGCTTTTCAGTCGTCATGTCTGCCTCCGCGAAGTAGCTTAGGCATACAACCTTAGTCCTTTGTCCCCATCTGGTTGAGCACAATCAGCGGAGAACCTTCCAGGCGCTCGCGGCCCTCCAGTCCCTGAACCTCCAGAACCACGACATTGCCCACGACCTCTGCTCCTGCGGACTCCAGGAGCAAGGTGGCGCCGTGGAGAGTGCCGCCGGTGGCGAGGACGTCGTCGACAAGCACAATGCGCTTGCCCTTGATGTCGATGCCGCTGTTAGGGATTTCCAGCGCGGCGGTACCGTATTCCAGCTCGTACTCCTGGGTCAGCACCGGTGGCGGCAGCTTGCCTTTCTTGCGAATGGCCAAAATACCTACCCCCAACTTGTACGCTACGGCTGAACCCAGCAGGAATCCGCGCGCATCGAGGCCGCCGATCATGTCAGCACCGAGCTCCTTGCACGCCTCAGCCAAGCCATCGACAACGGCGGCGAAGGATTCAGCATCGGCCAACACCGGAGTCAGGTCCTCGAAAAGGATTCCTTCCTCCGGGAAATCCGGGACAAGGCGCACCTTGTCTTTCAGGGCTTGTGCTGCTGCGACGTAAATCTCGCTCACGACTCTTCCTTTGTTTCGGTTGCTTCATTTCGGGTATAGCCCCAGCGGTCGAGATTCCACCCGATACCCGCAGGGCCAGTGTAGGGCACCACGCCAGTCACAGCGCGATCAACGATGAAGGTTCGGGGCTGCGCGGCAATGGGAATAGACGGCAGCTCCTCCCAAAGCTCTTGTTCCAGTGTGCGTAAAGCCGCAGCGTTCTTCACACTGGCAGCGGGCGCGGAATACTCCCGCATCGGGTCGACGGCTCCAAGGTAGACGTCGATCTCCGGCAACCCCGTCGAGGGGTCGGCGTCCAGTTGGGCACGGGATACACGATCCCCCGAACGATCCTCCACCGTAATCCCGGCTGGTTCGCAGGCTGCGCGTAGCTCCTCCACCATCGCTTTATAGCGCGGGTTAGGTGCCAGGTATCCGACGCCGACCGTATAGCCAGCGAGGCCGGAAGCAGTGGCGGTGTCTACAGGGACTGTGGTGAGCGACGCCATTTGTGATGCCACCGAATCACTGGTGCTCACTGTCCGCACGGAGACGGCGGGTACCTCCACGCCGGATTCCTTTGCGGAAACTTCTGCCATGCGTTGTGCATCGACGCAGGCAGCGAAAGCGGCGCGTGCCCACGGCTGCGCGAAGGTGCCGGCTTCGGAGAAAACCAAAGTATCGGTCATGCCTCCCGCAACGGAGTTAACGTCGACCGGTTTTCCTTCTGCGTCCCGATTCAGCCACGACGGTGCCGCGGTAGGTGACTCGGCCACGCGCAACTCGTCCGAGGCCACAAATGCAGCCGCATCCGCCGTGTTCGGCAGCATGACGATCTCCTTCAGCGACGGCTTGTCGCCGTAGTAGTTGTCGTTGGCGGTGAGTACGATGGCGCCGTCGTCCTCGACGCGATCAATGCTGTAAGGACCAAAGGAAATCTGTAGCTCGGGATCGAAACGGCCTGGTTCGGTAGAAAACCCCTCGCGCCACGCCTCCGCCACAGGCTGCAAGGTCGTCACGTCGTAGGCGTGAAGCGCCGCGTTGAGCTCCTCCATGCTGAGCTCTGCTCGCTTAGCTAACGCGTGGGCGGGCACCACCGTGCCCGGCCCAAACAGGTAGCGCCAGCGCGAACCAGCATCTGGGTTAAACCAGACGGTGAACTTCTTACTATGCGGTGCACACTCCATCTCGGCTATGTCTTCCGCCAACGGGAGGTGGGAGCCAAAGGTCTCGCTCAACTGCCCGGCGATATACGCCAAAAGGTAGTCATCACATGTGACAGGTTCTCCGTCGGCAAAGCGTGCCTGCTCCGTGAGCGTGAAGTCCACACGAGCGCCGACGCCCTCGCTCTCGGCCGGAACGTACTCAGCATCTGCCAGATCCGAGTTCGGAACCATCTGCCCAGCCGGGCCTGGCACGTACAACGCAGGGAACACGCGGCTGGCAAGCTGCGCGGCGCCCGCAGCTTCGCCCCAGTCAGAAGCCGCATTGCTGGTGGCGATGCGGGCGTCGCTCAGTACTGCGAAGCGCGGCGGCGGGACATCCTTGCCTGCCCTGTCCTCCTTCGCTCCACACGCAGAAACGGTAAGAGCAACAGCGAGCAGTGCCGCAACTGATGAGGCGCGCACGATTTAGCGCCCAGGACGCCAGGACGCGCCACCGGACTCCTCGCCGCGCGGCTTCGTTGCGGGCTCGGAGGCCGTGGATGGGGAAACTGCTGCCGGGGATACCACAGTGCGCGCAGGCTTCGGTGAATCATCGTCGGCGTCGTCTGCGTCCCCGCCTTCCGCCCGATAAGCGGCGACCTCAGCGTTATGCTTCTTGACGCTCTTGCGCTGGTTCGACAATGTCACCAGCAGCGTCGTTGCGAGGAAGATGGAAGAAAAGACGCCTTCGATAACGCCGATGAACTGGACCAGAGCCAGATCGCGCAGGGTACCGATACCCATCAACCACACAGCGACGACGAACAAGGCGATAATCGGCAGCGCGGAAATGACCGAGGTAGAGATAGAACGCATCACGGTCTGGTTGATGGCCAGGTTGGTGAGATCGGCATAGGTCTTCTTACGCTGGCCCTCCAGCCCACTCGTATTTTCATCTACCTTGTCAAAGACAATGACGGAGTCGTAGAGGGAGAAAGTAAGCACAGTCAGCAGGCCGATAATGACCGCCGGTGAAACCTCAAATCCAAAGAGGGCGTAGATACCAGAGATGAAAACACCGTCAAAGATAAGGGCGAGGATAGCGGCAAAGGCCATATCACGCTGCAGGCGAACCGCCACGTAGATAGTGGCGAGCACCAGGAAGACCGCCATGGCGATGACCATTCGCTTGGTAATCGAGGCACCCCACGATTCCGATACCGTCGAGGAACCGATCGCGTCCGGGCTGGGCTTGCCGTTTTCATCCTTGACGTGGAACTCTTCGAAGATGGCCTGGCGTGCCCGATTCACCTGATCCTGGGACAGGCGCTCGGAGGTGATTTCCAATGTCTCCGAGGAACCGGCGCCCACAATCTGCACCAGCTCCGGTGTGACACCGGTGGCATCCTTGAAGGTTTCCTCTACCTGCTCGGTGCTGAGGTCTCCCGCCGGCATGTTGAGCTTCGTACCGCCTTCAAAGTCAAGGGACAAGTTAAAGCCGCGGAGCGCAATGGCCAAAATGGACGCGATGAGCAGCACGCCGGCGATGGTGTACCAGGTTTTGGCCCGGCCCACGAAGTCGAATCCGCTGCCGTCCACGTAGAGACGGTCAAAGCGGGAAATCTTGCGGTTAGTGGTTTCGACAGCCATGTTTACTTCTCCTCATCCGCAGCGGTAGCAACGGGGTTCTTGGCCGGTTTGGCATAAAAGCCGCGTTCACGGCGCTCCTCCACAAGGTTGTAGATGCCACCAAGGCCATTCATGGATGGTTTAGCGAAGGCCGGGCGGCTGCCGAGGAGCTGCATGAGCGGTGCCATGATCAGGAAGGATACGACGAGGTCGAAGATCGTGGTCAGCCCCATGGTGAAGGCAAATCCCTTGACCGCACCGATGGACAGGAAGTAGACCACGACGGAACCGATCAGGGTAACTGCCTTACCCGTGACGATCGTTGCACGGGAGCGTTCCCAACCCGTGCGGGTAGCGGAGCGGAATGTGCGGCCGCCCAAGAGCTCATCCTTCATGCGCTCGTAGTAGACCACGAATGAGTCAGCCGTGGCGCCGATACCGATGACCAAGCCCGCCATGCCAGACAGGTCCAGCGAGTAGCCAATCCACCGGCCCAACAGAACCAGAGCGCCATAGAGCAGGACACAGGTGGCGATGAGCACCAGCAAGGCCACGGCGGACAGTGCGCGGAAGTAGTAGATGGAATACAGGGAGACCAAAATCAGGCCGACAATACCCGCAATAAGCGCTGCCTCAAGAGCTGCCTTACCCAGTGACGGAGGCACGGTTTCCACCGTTCCGCCCGGCTCGCCGTTAGCGCCCGTAAAGGACAACGGGAGCGCACCGTAGCGGAGGTTGTTGGCCAAGTTCTGGGCTTCTTCCTGCGTGAAATCACCCGTGATGGACGTGGCAGAACCCACCGGAGTCGCACCCTGGATAACCGGTGCGGAAATAACGGCGGAGTCAAGAGTGATGGCCACCTGCTTCTGCAGGTACTCCTGCGTCAGGGTGGACCACGTCTGAGAGCCGTTGGGGCCGTCGCCAGTCTTGAATGCGAAGCTGATCTCCATCTGGCCGGTTTGGCCGTTGAGACCGCCCTGAATTGGGGATTGGGTATCGATTTCGTTACCGGTCAGGCGGGTACCGTGTGGATCCTCAATGCCATCCAGCAGCGGAGCCGGCATCAGGATATAGGGCTGCTGGTTCGAGTAGTCACACGCCACGAGCGGCTTTGCCGGATCGTCCGTGCCGGCCAGCGGATCGGAATCGGCATCGCACCGCATCAGGCCCAGGGCCGCGGTTTGAACGGTGGGATCCTCGGACTGACGGTCCTTGAGAAGAACCTCGTTAACCTGGTCGCGACGTTCGGTTTCTTCCAGAGAGTTTGCTGGGTCCGGAAGCGGCTTTTCGCTCACGGTCGGGGCCGGAGACTTCTTCGCGTCCTTGTTTTCTTCCTTCTTATCCTCACCCTGGGCAGCATCGGCGCTCTGGTTAAGCGCGTCGTGGATAGAGGCCAGTGCGTCATTCGCCTGCTCCGGTGCCACGACGCCGAACTTGACCCAGCGGTTCGCCATATCCGTCATGGTCTTTTCAAGCTTGTCCAAGTCCGGCATCGGCTGTTCACCCACTGGGCGGAACAGCAGCTGCGAGGTTTGGCCTACAGCCTGCGCCTGGGAAGCGTCTTCGCCCGGCACCGTAATGACCAGGCTAGAGCCGCTGATAACGACCTCAGAGCCGGAGACGCCCATACCGTTGACACGCTGCTCCAGGATGTTGCGTGCCTGCTGCAGCTGATCCTGGGTGGGGTCTTCGCCCTGCGGAACGAGGGTTACTCGCGTACCGCCCTGCAAATCAATGCCGAGCTTGGGAGTCGGCGATTTATCGCCGGTTAGGAAGATAAGGGCGTAAACCACAATGACGATGAGCACAAAGAGCGCCATTGCTCGTCTGGGCCATTGCCGTTGACGGCTGCTAACGCCACCACGTTTCGAAGCGGACACAAAGATCTCCTGTGTTGTGAGGAACAGGGCTAAAAATCATGGGTCATGGCAGCCACTGCCACGCACGTGCTGAGTGTCGCGGCGCCACCATGACTAAAGCACAGTCCATCATCGTACGTCATGGACCGGCATAATCCTTAACAGGTTTAAGGTGAGGCACCCGCAGTGTGACGAGTGCAACTTGTTTTAGAGCTTCGGAAAGCGTTCGTCCTCACCCTCCTCCGGCTCAGCCGCTGCTTCGTTCTGGGAAGCAATCGGCTCCGCGGAGCGCACGATGGCCATGGTGTCGAAGGTCATCACCGTGCCGTCCTTGACTCGCAAATCAACCTGTTCACCGCGGGCCTCCACCACGGTTCCGTGCAGGCCACCGGCCGTAATCACGTCTAAGCCTGGGCGCAACGAGGACTGGAGCTCCTTCATCTGCGCTTGGCGCTTGCGCTGCGCGCGCATGGACATGAAGCTCGGCAAAATGACGAGGACGGCGAGAACAAGGAGAAGAATAAGTTGGGTTCCGTTCATAAAAGGCCAGTGTGCCAGACCTGCCCGCCTCCCGGCCAATTGCCGGGACGATTAGAAGAGTGTCCCGCCGACAGTTCCTTCGGGCGCCTCAAGGCCCAGGTGCTGCCAGGCCGCTGCCGTGGCAACACGGCCACGCCCGGTGCGGGAGATCATTCCGGCGCGCACGAGGTAGGGTTCGCAGACCTCCTCGACGGTTGACGGTTCCTCGCCCACCGCAATAGCCAACGTATTAACCCCCACGGGTCCACCGCCGTGTCCCTTAATGAGGGCCTCGAGCACCGCGCGGTCAAGACGGTCCAGCCCACGTTCATCAACGTCGAAGACCCGAAGCGCTGCCTGGGCAGCTGCCACATTAATGTGCCCATCTCCGTTGACCTCGGCATAGTCGCGCACACGACGCAACAGCCGGTTAGCAATACGCGGCGTCCCGCGCGATCGGGAGCCGATCTCCACCGCGGCATCCTGGTCGATATCAACCTCCAAGATTCGCGCTGCTCGGGTAATCACTCGGGTGAGGTCCTCGGTATCGTAATACTCCATCTGCGCGGTGAAACCGAAGCGGTCACGCAACGGACCAGTCAGCATGCCCGCGCGCGTCGTCGCTCCCACCAGAGTAAAAGGTGGGATTTCCAGCGGGATGGAGGTCGCCCCAGGGCCTTTGCCCACGATGACATCGATGCGGAAATCCTCCATTGCCATGTAGAGCATTTCTTCCGCGGGACGGGCGATGCGGTGAATTTCGTCGATGAAGAGCACGTCACCTTCCATGAGATTCGACAGCATCGCGGCCAAGTCTCCGGCCCGCTCCAGTGCGGGGCCGGACGTCATGCGCAGGGAACTTCCCAGTTCTTGAGCGATAATCATCGCCATCGTGGTCTTGCCCAGCCCAGGCGGGCCGGAGAGCAACACGTGATCCGGGGTGACACCACGGTTTTTCGCGCCATTGAGCACGAGCGATAGCTGTTCGCGCACCTTGGGCTGGCCGATGAATTCATCGAGGGATTTCGGGCGCAGTGAGCGCTCAATATCGTGCTCGCCTTGTTGCTCTGTGGCGTCCACATCCTGGTTACGCTGCGGAGGCGAGGTTAAATCCATCCCCTCCGGCAGCTTAAACTCAGTGCGTTCTACATCTGACATGTCGTCCACTCTCCCCTATTTTTTGGCCCCGAGTTGGTTGAGGGCTGCTCGCAGCACCACCGGCGTCGCCGCATCGGGCTGCTCAGCCACTACCGATTCCACCACCGGTCGAGCCATCTTGTCTGTAAAGCCCAACCCAATAAGCGCCTCAACGACATCCTCCACCACGGGGCCGGCAGCCGCAGGGGCGGAGGCCGCAGGATCAGCACCGTCCGTGGGTGCAAACGCCTGCACCTTCTCCTTGAGTTCTAGGATCAAGCGTTGCGCCACGCGCTTTCCTACCCCCGGGATTTTCTGCAGCCGTGCAGCCTCCTCCCCCGCAATTGCTTGGGCCAAATCACCTGCGCTCATCACGGACAACGCGGCTAGAGCCAGTTTGGGCCCCAGCCCAGAGACCGTCTGGAGGACGTGAAACATGTCGCGGTCATCCTGGCTGGTGAACCCGTACAGCGTCATCGAATCTTCTTTCACCACGAGCGTGGTCATGACTCGGGCTTCCTCACCACGCTGGAGCGTGCCCAGTGTGGCTGGGGTGGCCAGCACCTTGTATCCCACGCCGGCGCATTCGAGCACGGCATGATCAAGCTGGATGTCGAGGACAGTTCCGCGCAAAGATGCAATCATTAATCAGGTTCCTTGGTTCGAGTGGATGTACCACATAGCTTAAGAGGTCGTCTTCGCTGCCCGAGAAACGGACGCGGTGCGTGGTGAGGTGCCGCGCACACCGCTCGTTCGTGCCCCAGCCCCCACGCCAGCACTCGGATCACCCCCGCTCATCCATGCCAGGGCCGGCGCACGCCAGCAGTGGCAGACAGCAAGGGCCAAGGCATCCGCAGCGTCCGCTGGCTTAGGCGACTCGCTGAGCCCCAGAATTCGGGTGATCATGGCGGTCATCTGCTTCTTATCAGCGCGCCCGTTGCCCGACACCGCCTTCTTCACCTCCGAAGGGGTGTACATGTGTACTGGGATGTCGCGCTCTGCGGCTGCAAGCACCAAGACCCCGACTGCGTGCGCGGTCTGCATCACGGTTGACACCTGACCGCGTTCGAATACGCGCTCGAGCGCCACGACATCCGGCTTATAGTCATCCATCCATTCCCGGACCGCGACTGACAGCCGCTTAAGGCGCTCTCCCAGATCCTTGTCACTGGGCGTACGGACGACGCCCACGGCGATGGGAATGACCGCGCGCCCACGTCCGGCTTGGACAACAGACAGGCCACAACGCGTCAGACCGGGATCAATACCCATGACACGCAACCCCTCCAAGTTCACGGCTGCCTCCTCGCCCTTTTTATTCTCACCCTATACAACCACTTGTTTATGTAGAAACAGTGTACACACATGTGTTCTAGTGCAGGCAGTCCCCCGAGCCGAATACACTCCCTCAGATTGTGGGGCGTAGAGTGGCGCGCATGTCTCAACATCCTAATGGCTTTTCTGAGTTCATTCGTTCCCGCCATTCCGCGCGCGCGTTCCTTCCGGACCCCATCCCCGCAGAGGTTATAGAACAGGTGCTGATCGACGCCCAATCCGCCCCCTCCAACTCCAATACCCAACCCTGGAATGTGCACCTGGTTGGCGGTACGGCATTGCAGGACTTGAGCGCCGCTCTCATTGCTGAGTTCGATAAGAATGGAATCAACCCGGACTTCACGATTGACTACGGTCAGGGCGTCCACCTGCAGCGCTCGCAGGCCTTAGCAGCCAAGATGTACGGTCTCCTCGGTATTGCGCGCGAGGATAAGGAAGCGCGCACGGAATTTGTCCGTGAGAACCTTCGCTTCTTCGGCGCCCCACACACGGCTTTGCTCTTCATTCCCCCAATGGGCGACCGTATCCGCGCTGCCTTTGATCAAGGTACCTATGCGGAGAATTTCTTGCTCTCGCTTCAGGCGCACGGCTACCGCGGTGTCCCGCAAGGCATGATTTCACTCCTCGCCCCGACCGTCCGTGAATTCCTCGGAGTGGACGAGGAGCACAAGCTTGTCACCGCCCTGACCTTCGGCATTGCAGACGAGTCCAGCCCTGTGTTCAACACATCCCCGGGCCGTGCCCCGCTGTCAGAGACGGTAACTGCTCATGGCATAGAAGACCTCAAGCTCGACTAGCCGCGTTAGTCCTCGTCCAGCTGGGCGAGGACCTCTTCGCTCAAGTCCATGTTGGTGTAAACGTTCTGGACATCGTCCGAATCCTCAAGAGCGTCGATGAGGCGGAAGATCTTGCGGGCATCATCTGCCTGCAGCGGTACCTCGACCGAAGCGCGGAAGTCGGTATCGGTGTCATCGACTTCGATATCGGCAGCAACGAGCGCCTCGCGCACGGCGGGGATATCACCCGGTGCACAGGTAATCTCAAACTTCTCGCCGTTGTCGTTGACCTCCTCAGCGCCAGCCTCCAGCACAGCGAGCAGGATGTCGTCTTCGCTAAGCTCTCCCTTTTCCACCAACACCAAGCCGGTGCGGGCGAACATGTACGCCACGGAGCCGGACTCTCCGAGGTTGCCGCCGTTCTTGGTCATGGCGGTGCGCACGTCCGTCGCCGCGCGGTTGCGGTTATCCGTCAAGCACTCGATGAGCATGGCAACACCGTTCGGGCCATAGCCCTCGTACATCACGGTTTCCCAATCAGCACCGCCGGCTTCTTCGCCGGAGCCGCGCTTGCGGGCGCGCTCAATGTTGTCGTTAGGAACAGAGGCCTTCTTGGCCTTCTTAATCATGTCATCGAGGGTGGGATTCGCCGCCGGGTCACCGCCGCCGGTGCGGGCAGCCACCTCGATATTTTTAATCAGCTTGGCAAATTCCTTGCCACGCTTGGCATCGTTCGCCGCCTTCTTGTGCTTCGTTGTTGCCCATTTAGAGTGGCCTGCCATGTCATCCCTTTCGATGTGGCTATATAAAAAGCTTGTAGAAACTGCTGCAATTATACGGCCTTGTCCTGTATCCACAGGAACAGGGGTCCGCGCGCGCTGCTCGCACGCCGTGATGCTAACTCCGGGGGCTAGACGTTTTGCCAATTCCCGTTGGCACTTGAGCCTTCGGCGTCCGGGTGCAGGATACGCGTCAGGCCCTCCTGCATCGCCACGGCCAGTAGCTCGCCGCGCTGATTGAAGATCTTGCCCTCTGCTAGCCCCGTCCCGGTTTGTGCTGAGGGGCTGGACTGCGAATACAACATCCACTCATCCACTCGAACTGGCCGCAAGAACCACAGAGAATGGTCCAGGCTGGCTAGCTGAATCCTCTCACCCTGGTGCGGAAGCAATGCTGTACGAATCAGCGTCATGTCCGACATATACAGCAGCGCCGCCTGGTGGAGGGACTGGTCGGCAGCGGTAAGAAGGTCACCGGTGTTACGGAACCAAATGTTCCTAAACCCGGCACCGGTGGTTTCCGCGGCAACCGCGTCGCGGTCCGCGTCCGGGACAAGCCGCACGTCCCAGTCCTCCCACTCTTTCAAGATGATTCGGGTGGAATAGGGAGAGTCCTTAATACTCTCCGGTGGCGGCACCTGCGGCATGTCTGCTTGGTGCTCAGGGCCACTGTCCCCTGGCGCTTGGAAACCGGCGCTGAGCATGAAGATCAAGCGATCGTTTTGAAAGACCCGCACGTGGCGGTGCGCAAAAGAGCGGCCATCCCTAATCCGCTCAACTCGGATGGTAGTGGGTGCGCCAGAATCGCCCGGCCCCACGAAGTAGCAATGCATGGAGTGGGCAAACTTGTCGTCAACGGTGAGCTGCGCCGCGCGGAGCGCCTGCGCCATGGTTTGCCCGCCAAAGGTGCGCGTAATGAGCGATGGAACCACAGGGCCGCGGAACTCGTCGTCGCCGATTCGCTCGAGGTCGACCGCCTGGGCCACCGTTGCCATGTCTTACTCCCTTCCTTGTGCGTTGTAGCGTTCGCCGCGATATGGCGCCCGCCACACTAACCCCGACTATCCTACTCACGTGCTGATCCACCCCCGGAGGTTGCGTACTATATTCCGCATGACTTCAACCACGCCGCACAGCGTGCACCGCGTAGCCGCTTACCTGGAAATGGTCACGTGGGGATTGCTGATCCTCTCGATGATCCTCAAGTACTCGGGCACCACCGCAGCACTCACCCCACTTGCGGGAGGTATCCACGGCTTCGGCTTCCTGTGCTTTTTGCTCATGACGGCCCTGGTGTGGATCAACAACCGGTGGCCATTGGGTATCGGGATCCTGGGCCTGGTTGTCACCGTGATTCCTTTCGCAGCCTTGCCTTTTGCGCTGTGGGTGTCGCGGCGCGGGCTCGTTGCTGGTCCGTGGCGGTTTAGCGATGACGCGGAGCCGCAGAATTTCTTCGACAAGCTCTTAGCCCAGGCAGTGCGCCACCCCGTCCGCACCGCGCTCATCGCGCTGCTCGTCGTTGCCGTAGTGTTTAGCATCCTTCTCTTTTTGGGCCCACCCGTCGACGTCGAATCCGCCATTGAAAATAATCGCTAAAGTCCCGACTATCTGGGCTGGGTGGGTGCTGGCACGCCTTTTCCTTATCTACCTACTCGTCAACGAAACGGGTCCGCTCGGGGATGTCCGGTACTACCTCGCGGGCGTATACGGGGATAACCCCCGTGACATGACGGAATATCCCCAGGTGGGCACCTGGCCCAGCGTCCTCCTTGCGTGGATTACCGGCGACGACTTCGAGGCCTATGCCATCGGCTTTACGGCAATGGTGCTGCTTGCCGACGGCGCATTCCTCGCCCTTCTCCTACGTCATCACCGTTCCAACCCCGGGGCATATAGCGCCGGATGGTTTTGGGTGTTCTTTGGCACGGCGGCAGGCCACGTCTTCGCGTGGCGGCTCGATCTCTATCCTGCCTTGCTGGTTGCCGGCGCGGGCGCGCTTCTGGCTACCCGCCCGCGGCTCGCCTCAGCTTTGTTGGCGTGGGCCACCGCCGCGAAGCTGTGGCCGGGGGTCCTCGCTGCCGGGCTTGTCGGGAGAGCAAACTCCCGCGATACCTGGCAGCGGCTGGCCGCGTTCTTTGGAAGTCTCGTTGCCCTGTGCCTCGGTGTAGCAGCGATGACCAGCGTGGATAGGGTTCTATCCCCGTTGACGTATCAAGGTGAGCGCGGCCTCCAGATTGAGTCTCTAGCCGCTACGTGGTTCGTGTACCAGGCGCATCGCCATCCTAATGTGTGGACGATGGGATACGCGGCCTCGAAGAGCTATGAGATCTCCGGTCCCGGCGTCGACACGGCACTCGCTATCAGCACCATCGCGACGGGCGCGGCCCTCGTGTGGTTCGTGGGCGTAGCATTCGTGCACTTTCTACGGGGGTTCTGGAGCCCACATTCCACCGTGGTCTTTTTCATCGCGGCGATTCTGCTTCTCATCGCAACGAATAAAGTCTTCTCCCCGCAGTACATCGTGTGGCTCGGGCCGATACTAGCGGTGGCGCTTCGCTCCCCCGTCCCCAAGTCAACCGGCGGGCAACGCCAAAGGGCCGCCGATATCAAAGGGGTACGCACCATCATGGCCATCCTCGCCGTGGGAACAGCGGCTTTGGGAACCGTCATCTACCCCTATGGCTATGACTACATCTGGTTCTATGTCGGTGAGGACCCCAACCCGGTGTATGCCCTTGTACTGCGCAACCAGCTCATCCTCGTCATGGCTGTACTGGCTCTCTACTGGCACCGCCTCGAGTATCGCGCAGCGCGAGCAGCTCACATGTCGATCTGACTTAGTTCGAAAAACTCAGGCAGCTTCGCTGTTCCCCCCAAGCGCAGCAGCTTGACAGCGGGGCGCAACCGCAACGCACGAGTATCGCTGACTGCTTCGTTGTAGAAGCGGTGAGCTAGGTGAATGCGCCCTTCGGCGTCGGCAAGCAAGGCCGGGCGTGATTCAAAGCGCTGCTGGATGGCTGCGGACAACTCCCGCTCCCGGGTGGCACGCTCATCGAAATTCCCCTGTGCTAACTCGGTAGACTCCGCCCGCGCCGCAATGCCCTCGAGCTCCGGCGCCAGCGCGCTCACGACCGCCGCACGGCGGTCGAGCGTGGACTCCAACTGCGCTAACGCCGCATCGGTGCGGATGTGGAGGGAGTTGAGCCGCTGTGCTGTGTACAGGGCCCACATTCCGAGCACAATCGCCAGAGCAAGGATGATGACAACTTCGATCGGCATTTAAGACACACGCACCTTTGTTCCGTCGGCTACCGTTTCATAGACACGCATTACGGCTGCGGCTACATGGCCCCAATCGTATTCGCGAGCCCTCTCCATTCCCGCTGCGGTCAAGGCGTGCCGCTTGTCGGAATCACTCACCACATCGTGCAGCACGCGGGCTAGATCCGTGGCATCACCGGTACGGAACAAAGCACCGGCGGGTGTGTCCGAATCGACGTTGCACACCGCGGCGAAGGCCTCCAGATCTGAAGCCACGACAGCACAGCCGGCGGCCATCGCCTCGACGAGGACGATGCCGAAACTTTCGCCGCCTGTATTGGGCGCCACATAGATATCGGCGCGCCCGAGGATGGCTGCTTTCTCGGCATCGCTGACCCGGCCCACGAATTCAACCCCTGGGGCGCTTCGCGGGTGCCCTCCTCCCATGACCGTCACGCGGACGGGCTCTGGGAGAAGCGTCAGGGCCTCGAGAAGAATGTCCAACCCCTTGCGCGGTTCATCGAGGCGTCCCAAAAACACGATTTCAATCTCCGAATCGCGTCGCTCACGCTCAGCCCGCTCCCGCTCGAGGGCATACACGGAGGTATCCACGCCATTGGGGATAAGCACGGGGTCACCGCCAAGCTGCTCCACCTGCCAGCGCCGCGCCATTTCCGAGACCGCGATCCCGCCCCGGACCTTTTCCAGATATGGGCGCAGGAAAGGCTTGGCTAGGGTCAGCGCGAGAGAACTGGAGGCGGATGCATGGTACGTCGCCACGATCGGCCCGCGCGCCAGTGCCAAGGCTGCCATGGAATAGCTTGGGGAGTTCGGTTCGTGAATGTGGAGGATGTCGAAGTTGCCCTCGCGGATGAAGCGCTTGATGTTGCGGCGCACGTGCGGGCCGATGGACAGGCGGGCCACGGATCCGTTATAGGTGATCGGCACCGCCCAGCCTCCCTTGCGCACGAAGCTGGGGACCTGCGTGCTTGCCGACGCCGGCCCCAGCACCTCCACAAAATGGCCCTGTTCAATAAAAACAGTAGCTAGGTCAAGGATGTGGGCCTGAACGCCGCCAGGTTCGTCGAAGGAATAGGGGCAGATGATACCGATCCGCATGATGTGTTCTGCCTTTCTATTTCTTCGCGCGCGCCGCCCGCCGGCGTTCTACGTCGGCGTTCCAATGCGGCTGCAGCATGTGCCAATCCTCTGGATGCGCTCGGATGTTTTCTGCGAAGCCTTCTGCGAGCCGCTGGCAGGTCTCGTGAAGAGTGGTAACTTCCACCTCGGGGCTGACGGACAAGCCCCATTCCTTACCATCGAACCATGAGTGCACCACGTGGAGGGCCGCTCCCGTCTCGATGGCGAGTTGGGCGGGGCCTGCGGCAACGTTGGCTTCTTCGCCCATGAAGTCTACCGGCACACCAGTGCGTGTGAGGTCACGCTCGGACAACAAACACACCACGCCACCGCGCTCCAGGGTGTCTTTCAAACGCGGAAAAGGCGAGGAACTGCCGCCGGTCAGCGGCAAGACGGTAAAGCCAAGGCTCTCGCGGTAGTCCACAAAAGCGTCGAAAAGCGCCTCGGGTTTTAGGCGCTCGGCCACGGTGGTGAATCCGCCATAATGACCCACGCAGAAAACACCCGCCATGTCCCAATTGCCGGAGTGTGGAAGGGCGAAGATCACCCCGCGGCCCGATGCCACGGAGGCGTCCGCGTGCTCCTTGCCGCGCAGCCCTGCCAATAGGCGTTTCTGCAGCTCGGGGTCCGAGTGGATGGCAGGCAAGCGAAAGGCCTCGAGCCAGTAACGCATGTAGGAACGCATCGAGTCACGCACCAGCTCGCGCGTCACGTTTTCGGCGCCCACCACGCGGCTGAGGTTGCGGCGCAGCTGCTCCATGCCCTTGCCATTGTCGCTGGCCAGATCCGCGCCGCGCTCAAACAGCCAGGCAGCCAGTGGCTGTGGGAGAAAACGTACAACTTTCCAACACGCGATGTACGCGGCGGCCGTCAGGCGTTCACGATCCACTAGAGCCACGGTTGAGAAGCCTTTCTGTGCGGGCCGGGGTCGGGTGCCGGCTGAGCGGAGCGATTACTTAGGCTAAAGATCCTTCTTGAAACGCGCTTTAGTGTCCTGGCGCGCCGCTTGGCGCATGCGCTGGTAAATGGTGAAGACAGAACCGACAGCTAGGAGCCAGAGCGAGACTTCTAGGGCATAAGGAACCCCCAGTCCCTCCAGACCCACGCCGCCGAGGCCCAGAATCAGGCGCTCGGGGCGCTCGACGAGTCCGCCGACCATCTTAAAGCCGGAGGCCTCACCGCGCGCCTTGACATAGGAAATGACCTGGGAGCTCACGAGCACCACCATGCAGGCGGCGAAGTTAAGCGGGTGAGCATTGTCGACGTACACCATCCAAAAGGCAATCGCTGCGAACAATGCGCCGTCGGTAATGCGGTCACAGGAGGCGTCGAGAGTAGCTCCGAAGTTGGAACCGCCCGTAGTCAGGCGTGCCATGGTGCCGTCGAGCATGTCGAAGGCTGCGAAAAGCCCCGAGAGTAGCGCTGCGGCGAAAAGGTGGTCGAGCGGGATGAGGATGACCGAGATAGCAATGGTGACAATCGTCCCCACGATGGTGACGATATTGGGGGTCAGGCCCATCTTGAGGAAGAGCTTGGCCACTGGGACCACAACCACGGCGGCGGGCTTGCGCCCATGAACACTAAGCATGCGCTTCTCCTAAGATGATTCCCTCGGCGGCGAGCTCTGCCCACCCCTGCGCCAGCAGGGAGCGGGTGTCCTTGAGGAGCTGCGGCAGCACTTTGACGCCGTCCACGATAGTCATGAAATTAGAGTCCCCGCTCCAGCGCGGAACAATGTGCATGTGCAGGTGCTGCCCCACCGATCCACCGGAGGCGCGCCCCAGATTGAATCCAGCGTTGACGGCATCGGGGCCGGAGACCTTCTTGAGAACCCGGATAGCTGCTTGGGCAAACTGGAAGAGCTCACGGGATTCCTCCTCGGTGAGGTTTTCCAGCTCAGATTCTTGACGGTACGGAATGACCATCATGTGCCCAGCGTTATAGGGATAGAGGTTGAGCACACAGTAGACAAGCTCGCCGCGGGCCACGATGAGCCCGTCCTCGTCCGACATCTGCGGAATCTCCACGAACGGATTGTGGGCTTTCTTCGGCACGTCGCCGGCGCCGCCCTCACGCTTGATGTAGCTCATGCGGTACGGCGCCCATAGGCGCTCTAAGCGGTCGGGCGTTCCCAGGCCGGTATCGACGTACTCTCCCACTCTGTATGTTCTCCCTTTCTAGCCTCTGCCTAGATGCATATGCATCTAGACGCGCTCGGCGATGCTGTCCTTGGTCGGTTGTTCGTTATTGCGCTCACGAACCCACGCCTCGATGACGTTGATTGCCGCCTCGACCGGCACACCGTTGACCTGGGTGCCGTCGAGGAAGCGGAAGGAGACCGCACCCGCTTCGACGTCACGCTCACCGGCCAGAAGCATGAATGGCACCTTGCCGGTGGTGTGGTTACGGATCTTCTTCTGCATGCGGTCATCGGAGGTATCCACGTCAGCGCGCAGGCCGCGTGCACGCAGCTGTGCACAAACTTCCTCGAGGTGCGGGGCAAAGGTATCAGCGACTGGAATGCCCACCACCTGGTGCGGGGCCAGCCACGCCGGGAATGCACCCGCGTAGTGCTCTAGGAGCACGCCAAAGAAACGCTCGATGGAGCCGAAGAGCGCACGGTGAATCATGATCGGGCGCTGCTTGGAGCCATCCGACGCCGTGTACTCGAGCTCGAAGCGCTCCGGCAGGTTGAAGTCCAGCTGCACGGTGGACATCTGCCAGGTACGGCCGATGGCATCGCGAGCCTGAACGGAAATCTTCGGGCCGTAGAAGGCCGCGCCTGCCGGGTCCGGGACCAGCTCGAGGCCGGACTTCTCCGCCACCGACTGCAGGATCTTCGTCGAGCGCTCCCAGATCTCATCCGAGCCAACGTACTTGTTCGGGTCCTTGGTGGACAGCTCAAGGTAGAAGTCATCCAGGCCGTAGTCCTTGAGCAAGGAAATGATGAACTCCAGAACCTTGGTCAACTCTTCTTCGAGCTGCTCCGGGGTGCAGTAAATATGCGAGTCATCCTGGGTAAAGCCGCGAGCGCGGGTCAGGCCGTGGATAACGCCAGATTTCTCGTATCGGTAGACCGTTCCGAACTCAAAGAGGCGCAGCGGCAACTCGCGGTAGGAACGGCCGCGGGAGGCGAAGATGAGGTTGTGCATTGGGCAGTTCATCGGCTTGGCGTAGTAGTCCTGCGGCTGCTTGGTGCAGTTGCCATCCTCGTCCCACTCACCGTCGAGCTGCATCGGCGGGAACATGCCATCCGCGTAGAAATCCAGGTGACCGGACTTCTTGAACAGGTCTCCCTTGGTCAGGTGCGGGGTGGACACGAAGGAGTAGCCGTCAGCGATGTGGCGGCGGCGGGAGTGTTCTTCCATCTCCATGCGCACGGTAGCGCCATTGGGGTGGAAGACGGGGAAACCGGAACCAATCTCATCCGGGAAGGAGAACAGGTCCAGCTCAGCACCCAGGCGGCGGTGGTCACGCTTTTCAGCTTCTTCCACCATGGTCTTGTAGGACTCCAGGGCCTCCTTGGATTCGAAGGCGGTGCCATAAATGCGCTGCAAACCAGCCTTGGACTGGTCACCGCGCCAGTAGGCAGCAGAGGAACGCGTCAGGGCAAATGCCGGGATGTACTTGGTGGTCGGCACGTGCGGGCCGCGGCAGAGATCGAACCACTCCACCTCGCCGGTGCGCGGGTTGACGTTGTCATAGTGGGTCAGATCTCCGGCGCCCACCTCGGCGGCCTCATCGGAATCTGGGTCCACGTTGCCCTTGTCCTGGACCAGCTCCAGCTTGAAGGGCTCGTTGGCCAATGCCGCCTCAGCCTCCTCGGTGGTGGCATAGACGTGGCGCTCGAAGCGCTGGCCGCCCTTGATGATCTTCTTCATACGCTTCTCAATGGCCTTGAGGTCCTCTGGGGTGAAGGGCTCAGCGGTCTGGAAGTCGAAGTAGAAGCCATTCTCGATGGCCGGGCCAATGCCCAGCTTGGTGCCGGGGAATTCCGCCTGTACTGCCTGGGCCATGACGTGTCCGCAGGAGTGGCGGATAACGGCGCGGCCATCTTCCTCGCAGGCAGCAACCGGGGTGAACTCGGCGTCCGTGTCCGGGGTGTGGGAAAGGTCGTAGAGGGTGCCGTCGGCGCCGCGGACGACGACAACTGCTTCGGGGCCCTTGTTGGGCAGCTCATGCTCGCGCATCGCTGCTCCCACGGCAGTCCCGGCCGGGACCGTGATCGGGTCGTAGTTCACCGGGACTGCTGGAATCATTTCCGCCATGACTTGGTGCGCTCCTTTGCGCTCACGCGCCACTCGACATACCTGGCCGAGCAGCACTCATCGAGAAAGTTACAGCGGCTTAGTCTACCCCTCTTAACTGCGTATGAGCGACTCGCCCCAGAAGGTTTCGCCTTCAGTTCCGGCTGGCATGAAGTACACGGCCGAACCAATGTGGGTGATCCACTCGTTGAGCCGATCAGCTTCGTCAAGGCGCGCCTGAATAGGCTCGAACTGGGTCGTAGGGTCCTTCTGGTAGCAAATAAAGATCAACCCGGCGTTGCTGAGCTCACCGCGCTGGGTGGTCTCCGGAGTCGGCGGCAGGTTGTAGTTATACGGGCGACGCAACAGTTTTTGCTCTGGATGCTCCGCCGGCGGATGCGCTCTGGCGACATGAGAGTTCTCATCAATGGCTTTGAGCCCAAACTCATTGCGGGCGTCCAAATCCACCGGGTCGAACTCGTCCTTAGCACCTATAGGAGCTCCGGTATCGAGAGTGCGCCCAGTCGAGTTCTCACGTGCTGCGCGATCAAGCTGCTCCCATGTGTCCAGGTTCATGTGGATGCGGCGTACCACCATGGCGCTGCCGCCGGCGAAGGGGCCGTCTTCGATCCACACCTGCTCGTTGAAGTCTTCCTCGCTTCGGGGATTAACCGTTCCGTCCTTTTGCCCGAAGAGGTTGCGGGGAGTAACACCCTTCGGTGCAGATCCATAGGCATGGCTGAATCCCTGCTGGATCCACGCAACGTCGGCGTAATCTTTGCCCGCACGGGTCATATGCCGCAACACGAAGGCGGCAGTGAAAGGATCATCGCTGCAGATCTGCAGGACGATATCCGTTTGGCCCCATTCCGGGCGGAGGTCATCATGGTCAAAAGCCTGGATATCGCGCAGCCAGCTGGGCTTGGCGACGTCCACCGTGTCGAAGAATCCCTCTCCCCAACCGCACGTGACGGTGAGGTTTGCTGGGGTGGTAGACAATTCGGGTTCGAGGCTGCCCAACGGGTTCTCACCGGTGCAGAGGCGACGGGCATCCTCCGTCCACAGGCGCATCAACGCGGCCGCGCCGCGAGCGGTGGTGTCCTTCTTGAGGTTAAAGCCCACCAGCTCCACGTGCGCCTGGACCGGAGTTTGGATGCCTGCTTGGTGCTTGCCGTCGAAGGCGACGATATCGCCACCCATGGTCTCCTCGCGATTTTCCGGGCCTGTGCTGCCGGCGTCCCCAGCCTGCGCTGCGCGAGAGGCATCCGCGGAGGCATCCGCAGACGCCTGTCCAGGTTCATCCCCTTTCGCACAGCTTGCAAGCGCTACCGCGCTTGCCGCCACAGCGCTTCCGGCGAGCAGTCCACGCCGACTGACAGGTTCCTCGAACCCGCTCATCTTTGATATCTCCCTATCTCGTGAGAACCGATTTCTTGCCTACCTTGGCCCGGAACACGCTGGTTTCTAGTGCGCGTGCTCTTCCTTCTTCATGTCAGACATGTCTGCGGAGTCCGAGTGGTCCATGTGCTCACCATGATCCATGGATCCGTGGTCCATATCGCCGTGGTTCATGTGGCCCATGTCGCCGTAGTCTTCATCGCCGGCGCCAATGGTGCGCACCGGGATATCGCCGAGCTCGATCGTGGAGCCGTCGGCAAGCTCCAGCGTCAGGGTTGCGGTCTCACCGGCCATGACGGGCTCGGTTACTCCCATCAGCATGAAGTGGAAACCTCCCGGCGCGAGCTCGAGGGATTCGCCAGCGGGGATGTCGAAGCCTTCTTCCTTCTCCTTCATCACGCCGTCTACGACCTCATGGATCTCGTAGTGCTTCGCCTTCACCGAAGAGCTGAAGCCAACTACGTTGATGTCCTTGTCCGTGTTGTTGTGGAGCGTGCCGAAGATAGCGGTCATATCGGAGTCCTTCTCCATGGCGCGCACGACAGCATCCTCGAAAGTTACGCCAGACTCAGCGGAGGAAGAAGCCGACGTACTGGTTTCCGCACCCTTCTCTGCGCTGCTGTCAGCGCTGGCCGCGGTGCTCGTCGCGGTAGCTGTCGAGTCCTCCTCGCTCGGCGAGCAACCAGCCAAGGTGAGGCTGACAGCCGCGATAGCAACTACGGAGGTACGGAAGAAAGAACGGGATTTCAGCATGGAACATGCCTTTCTGGAGTAATTACCTGAAGGGGATGAAGTGGATTGGCTCGCGCGTCATCGAGGCCCCGTGTGGCCTAGCCTGCGCCATCGGAGCGACGGGTTTTCGCCCCGAAGGCGAAGACTGCCGCACCGACGACGAGAACTGCCCCGACACCAATGATCCATTTGGCAGCTGCGGGCAGGGAGCTCAAGGGGTCCGGGGAGTCCTCTGCACCGCCGTCTTCCGCGGCAGCATCCGCGTCACTTTGGCCAGAGGCTCCAGACGACCCATTGCCTGCCTCCCCTCCGGCAGCACCGGAAGCTACGCTGAACGGCACCGAGCCGAGTGTGGAGTGACCATCGGAGGAGGTAATGCGAAAACCTACTTGGTATTCGCCGTCACCAGGTTCGATGTCTTGGGGAACCTCAATGGTGAGGTTGCGGCCGTCAATGGTGGGTGTGGCATCAAAGAGCACGTCGCCGGAGGTTGTGTCGCTCACGGCGAAAGTGTTGAAGTCATCCCGAGGAATGCCAGAGAACTCCAGCGTGATTTCACGGGGGAATTCTTCCAGCGGTGCGTCACCCACCACGTTGCCGCCAATGACTGAGTCATGTGCCGCGGCTAGTGGCGCGGACAGCCCAATCACGAGGCTCACGGCCCCAGCGGCGACTACTGTGGTGACCTGACGCAACTGCATTTCTTGGATGACTCCTTGATGGCGTGATGAAACTTTTGATTGAAGGTTCCCTCATCCTATCGCTGGGAGGGATCTCCTAGCCAATCCTTAACCCCACGTGGAGTGCGTGGGGTTATCAAGTAGTCGTTGCACGCGATAGAAAAGTTCCCTATGCCTACTCAAGCCGTCATTTTGCCGTAGTTCCCGCAGGTAGCACTAGTGTCTACGCCCGCGAAGAAGGATGACCACCAAGATGATGACGGCAAGCGCAATGATGCCCAAGGCTGCGGCCAAGAGAAAACCTAGGGTGCCAAGACCCAAGCCTTTATCCTCGTCGGCGCTTGCTGCTTGATCCACTTTTCCTTCGTCACCATCACTCTTCGGTGCCTCAGTCTTGTCTTTGACAGGCTCATAGATGGGCCCTTGGATTGGATCCCCCAACACCTTGGTGGTGAGGGCATATTTCGCCGTGTCTCGCTTGCCATCGAATACCTCATCTTCCTTTTCGGAATCCGTGCCCGCATCTAGGGTGACCAAGATGTAATAGTCACCCTCCAACCAGTTAGCTTGGGCTCCTTGCCCGTTTGCCTGACTTTGACCGAAACGGTTGGCGAAGGCCGTCGGTATAACTGAGTGTGCTGCAACTTCTTGGCCCTCGTTCAACGCCGACATATAATCGTTGTCACCAGCTCGCTCGCGCGCGGGGTTAAGAATCTCCAAATTCAGGGACGAGTACTTCAAGGCATTCTCATCAGACATCTCGCCTACTTTCAAGGCAGCGGCAAGCTGCTGTCCTTCCTTCATGGGAACCTTGAAGACTTGCGCCTCGCCCCGCACAATGTCGGTCTCGATGGTGTCTCCGCTTTCCAGCTCAATGGCATCGCTGAACCAGCTAGCCGCGCGAACCTTTTCAGCGCCTTCAAAATTGGCATGAAGCTCACCCTCTACCTCGCTGTCCAGCCCGCTCACCAGCTCATCCATGTTGGACACAGGGTCAATGCGGTGGAGGAGGATTTCTACGTCTAGGGGTTCCTCAGCCTTATGGGTCATCGCTCGCTTCGCGGTCAAGACAAGTTCGTCACTTGGACACTCTTCGGAGCCCATTTCTCGGGTAAAGGCACTCGCGCTGGGCAAAGCGTCTGTGCGAATGGAGGTATGGAACTCGTCCTGATCAGCAGTGCACTCAATGGAGCCTTGTTCACCTCCATGATTACCGGTCGGTGGCTCGGAACCGTCACCGAAGAAAACCGACATTCCGAGACTTCGCGGCTTAACCACCGCGCCGTCCAAAGTCTTGTACATCGTCGCTACATAGCGCTCCCCAGGCTTGACGGGAATAGACCATGACTCAGCGTGAAAATCCTTGTGAGTATCCTCGCCGCCGTTAGTCGGCGGCTCCAGTTGCGCACGGAAGATGAAGTCCTCTCCGGATTCCCAGCGAGGAAGCTGCGTTGGTTGGCTAATATCTTCGCTGCCTTCAATCTGCTCGACATCGGATTTGTAAATGTCTGCGGCGCGCCCTGCTGCCTTCTTAATCATCGCTGCCAGTGAATCTGCGTCCCCGGCGTCGAGATACTCGCCGCCTGCGGCACCTGCGATACAGGAAAGCTCCTTGCGGGCTTCTTCGTCAACATTGAAGCCAATCGTGTTGATGACAAGATCAACCCCCTGCTCGTGAAGCTCTTTGGCTACTTCACATACTGGCGGCGGCGCACAGGTATCAATGCCGTCCGATACCAAGACGATCGTCCCGTGCTGACCGCCCAGCTCTTCGGCGGCCTTCTTCAGGGAATCACCAATCGGGGTATAGCCCTTAGCTTGAAGGTCATCGATTGGCCCAGTGAAAGAATCCCCCACGTCCTCCTTAGGCCCACTCACCACGTGGATATCACGGCATCCGGCTTCCTGATTCTCAGGGGCTTCGTCGACCGTGCCACCATACGTGACGAGTCCCAACGGGATGGTGCCGCCGAGTTCGGAGACGAAGTTCTTCGTTGCGTCCTTCGCGGCATCAAGGCGGGTCTGCCCGCCAGCATCCTGGACATTCATAGAGCCCGAAGAGTCGAGCACAAGCATCGTCGCACCGCTCTGTGCCTCTGCTGAATCTCCACTCGGTGCAGACTCGGAGTCAGCCGCGGACGCCGAACTAGGCTCTTCACTGCGCGTGACGCCCGTGGGATTCTGTGCAAACGCTGGCACGGCTATCGCACTGAGAAGTGCGAGAAGCGCAACGGCGAAAACGGCGAAAAAGGTGCGTACTGCGCTCTGCCTGGAAGTCAAAAACGGGGCGAATGCTCTCATGATGTCCATTTCTTTGAGATGACAAGTCTGTGAGAAACATCATAAATGGCTGGCGAAAAGCTCGGCCACCGACGGGGAAAAGTCCCCTTCCAACACGCCCCCACCTCAAACCTGGACATCTCCCAGGCAACCTCCCGGGCAAACTTATCCAACCTGAGCGCTCACGGTAAACAAGGCATCAAAAATCTGCGATTTTGTGCCACTATCTACCGTGAATGAGGCAAGGGCGAAGAAAATAAAAAAGTGCCCCTCCGTCATGGGGGGACACTTTCGCCGGAGCGGATGACGAGACTCGAACTCGCGAC
>NZ_KV827330.1:87346-87802 GCF_001836065.1 Corynebacterium sp. HMSC035E02 | reverse complement strand
ACCTCTTCCGTGTCAGGGAAGCGCTCTCCCGCTGAGCTAAACGCGCTCGCAGCGCCCTGTTTGGGCGCCAGCATTTGAGGTGGAAACGGGAATCGAACCCGTGTGCACGGTTTTGCAGACCGTTGCCTCACCACTCGGCCATTCCACCGTGGCGATACCGCCTCACACACTACATGTGCTGGAGCGGATGACGAGACTCGAACTCGCGACCCTCACCTTGGCAAGGTGATGCGCTACCAACTGCGCTACATCCGCATTCGAAACCAGGCCCGGTTTCTAGGACAAAGTCCTTGTGCGCGATACTGGGATTGAACCAGTGACCTCTTCCGTGTCAGGGAAGCGCTCTCCCACTGAGCTAATCGCGCATATGTATTTATCAAGACCCTCCACTCACTTATGCCAAAAAGTTTGGCGTCAAGAAAGTCTTGGAGCGGATGACGAGACTCGAACTCGCGA
>NZ_KV827330.1:359-87246 GCF_001836065.1 Corynebacterium sp. HMSC035E02 | reverse complement strand
ATGCGCTACCAACTGCGCTACATCCGCATTGCACGTTCCCGGCCGGTATGCCGTGGTGCGAGAAGAAACTTTATCGTGCGCCGCCGTAGTTTCCAAATCCGCAGCCCACGGCACTAATCCCCAGACTCCCCAAAGCCTGCGGATTACATCAGTGTGATTGAGACTGCAGTTACAGCGAGCGGCGGCGATGACAACAAGAGACCCCCTACCGATTCCACCACGACAGCCAGCGCCCACACATACAGCTTAAAGCGCGTTTGAGCTGGACGATTAGGGGGTTACTACACGCGCGGTGTACCTTAAGTGCTGCACCGAGGTTCTATAGCTCAGTGGGAGAGCGTTCCGTTCACACCGGAAAGGTCGCTGGTTCAATCCCAGCTAGAACCACCATCATAACTGCAGGTCAGAGACCTGCAGCATGTGGCACAAGCCTTCGCGTGGATACTATGTGGATTATAAATCTACATTAATGGTTTCTCGCGGGGGCGTTTTCTCATTGTGCCTCATCTTGGCCACAAGGGCTAGACGAAAACCTCGACGCGTTGGGGACACGGCACGGTTACACAAGACTGCATGACATTGAACCTGCCCCCCCTCGCACACTTATCCGATTGCTCCATAAGGGTTCGATAGCAACAAGTGCAGGAATAGGGTGATTTTGTGCGGTTGCCAAAGTGTGGCCCGGCCTGGGCCGGCGCCTTGATGGGTACCTCGATTGCATCGACTTTGTCGGGGTTGCATGGTTTAGGCGTAGCGCAGTTCGTCTTCGCTTTTATCGCAGCGGTGCTGCTGGTGATTTTTACCGCGGGGACGAAGAATGAGCCTCCCCGGCACCAGAACATGGCGGCGTGGGGCATGTACACGATGGGGCTGCTGGCGTGCGGCTCGGCATGGACCGCGCTTACCGGAAGCGATGCCTTCCAGTTGGCAAGTTGGTGGATTGGTGCACCGCTATCGGTGGTGGTCTGTTTGTGGCAGCTATGGGGGTTGTTCAAACAGCCGCACCTCTACGACAAGCCCGCTTTTCCTTGGGGCCTGGCACTTGTTTCTCCCATGGTGGCGGCGACCTCCGCAGGTCAGTTGGCTATGAACCACGGGCAGTTCTACCACTTTGCCGGCGAGCTATGCTTCTTCCTCACGTTCATCACCGCAATTCCACTCTTCGCCTACTGTTACTGGTCCCTTGCACAACGCCGAGATAGGCCGCGCGGGGCAGCTGCAGGGACAGCGTGGATCCCGCTCGGCGTGGTTGGACAGTCAACGGCGGCCTCGACACTGCTTTTTGACGCCCACCTCTACGGCATCATCATGTTCATCATTGGAGCACCCTGCGTCGCATTCGCAATGTACTGCTTCTACCGAGCGGTCTTCGAGTGGACTCCCTACAGCCCCGGCTGGTGGGGCTCGACCTTCCCGGTCGGAACACTGTGCCTAGGTTCATGGGATGAAGGCTGGCACCGGTTGTCCTTCGTTCTCTTGGTGCTCTTATTGCTTCATTGGGGAGCCTGCGCGCTGCGCTTCAGCGCTTGGCGGCTCCAGCGCGCCTAATGGCATGAGATCCACCTCCCCAGGCGGTAACCGCCCTTTGAGGTACCGTGGGGCGCCATGAGTGAGACTGCGCTGACAGAACGCCTACTGGGGCCAGACCGAGAAGGAATCCGCTTGATTGCGGTGAGTACGCTCCACGGCTCCGCCACCATCGATGGCACTTCCGGCCCCATGGGTAACGACACTGACGCCGAGCTCTTCGCGGCTTTACGCGAGTGGGCCGATATTGCCGTCGTCGGCTCAGCCACGGTGAAGGCGGAGGAATATGGGCCGTCGACAAGCACGCGCCTCGCCGTGCTTAGCCACTCCCTCGAATTTGCCGGTTTCGAGGATTTCATTGCCGCAGGCCCCATCGTGCTTACCCCGGCAGAGCGCGCGTCTTCGCCCGAGGCACAGCGCTTGGCCGACGCCGGCGCCGAAGTCATCAGCACAGGTACCGGAACCATGAGCGAGGCTGTTTCAGCTCTTCACGCTCTAGGCGCGCGCCGCATCAGTTGCGAAGGTGGCCCATCCGTTTATTCCGCCTTTATCGCAGAAGGCCTCGTCGACCAGCTTTATCTGACGCTCGATCCGCACCTTTCCCCTTCCGTCGAAAAGCCCGTCGTCGACGGCGAGGCCACCTCCCCCGCGCTCAAGCTCGAGCTGGAGAACGTCGACACCGTCGACAGCACGGTGTTTCTGCGCTACCGGCGCGCACAAACCCCGTAAACTTTGCTGCCGTGACTTCTCCGGCTCCCTCATCCCCAGCTTCCGCGCGACTGTGGACGGCCGCCGCCTGGCCCGCCGCCATCGTTTTAGTCCTTCACCGCGTGTTCGTGCTCGCTGTTAACGGCTCGGTGACTGATGACTTCGGCACCGTCTACCGCGCGATCCGGAGGTTGTGGGAAGGCAACCCGGTTTATGAACAGAACTATTCCTTCGTGGAACCGCTCTACCTGTATAACCCAGGGGCCACCGTCCTGCTGTCTCCCTTAGGACTCGTGTCTGAGGAACACGCGCGCATCGCCTTCATTCTGGCCAACGCCGCTGCCATCGTCGCTGCCTTGGCTCTGCTGACCCGCTTCGTAGGTCACAGCCTGCGGGGCCCGCTGTTACCGGTGAGCATCGCCGCAGCCTTCGCTACCGAATCAGTCATCAACACGTTGGTCTTTACCAACATCAATGGCTTGTTGCTGCTCGCGATGGTGGCGTTTCTGGTCTTGTTGGACAAGCACGGATGGGCCGCCGGGCTGTGCATCGGTCTGGCAATTCTGGTCAAGCCACAATTTGCCCCGCTGCTCTTCCTCGCCTTGGTGCGCAAACGCTGGCTCACCTTAGGTTTGGGCGTGGCTATACCGCTGGGGAGCAACGTTGCTGCATGGCCGTTCGTTCCGGGCGCGGAAGGCTTCCGCGCCAACCTTCTTCCTTACCTGTCCACCACGCGCGACTACGCCAACGCCTCATGGCCGGGCGTGCGCGCTTACTTCGATCTCCCCGGCGTCATCTACTACCCCATCTGGATCCTTTTCGCGGCGCTAGCCGCAGTGGCGATCCTCGGTCTGCTGCGCTGGCGCGACAGCGAGCCGACCTTCTGGGCGCTGAGCACAAGTGGTGCCATCATGGTCGGGATCTTCTTCCTTTCCTCCTTGGGACAGCAATACTACTCCATGTGGCTTATCCCAATGCTGTTTACGGTGGTGCTGGGCCGCTCGGTCTTCCACACGTGGGGAGCATGGTTGGCCGCATTTTTATTCTTGGCGCCGCTCGAGTGGACGTCGTCCAGCATGCCCACCGCCGCGCACTGGATGAGCGTGTTCATCGCCACCATCGGGTGGGGCCTGCTCATCGTCGTGACCGCTGCCTCCGTGGCCGGCTGGTGGAGCGCGGAACGAGGGGCTAGCCGGCAAGCTCAGTCGAGCGATAAGATTCCCGCATGACTGATTTCAAGCTCATTGCCGATACCGAATGGCGCCAGCGCCTGAGTCCTGAGGAGTACCACGTCCTGCGTGAGGCCGGCACCGAGGCACCGCACGTCGGCGAATACACCAACACCACCACCGAAGGCGTGTACTCCTGCCGAGCCTGCGGCGCCGAGCTCTTCCGCTCCACGGAAAAGTTTGAATCGCACTGCGGATGGCCGTCCTTCTTCTCCCCTTTGGCTGGCAACGCCGTCATTGAGCGCGAGGACAATTCACTGGGCATGCGCCGCATTGAAGTGCTGTGCGCCAACTGCGAGTCCCACCTAGGCCACGTCTTCGAAGGCGAGGGATACGATACGCCGACGGACCTGCGCTACTGCATCAATTCCATCTGCCTCAACCTAGAAGAAAAGCCGGTCGAGGACTAAACCCTCAACCGGCTTCCGGCGCTATAACGACCCTTTAAGGCAAAATCGCGATGAGCTCAGCCACATCCTTCACGCGGCGACCGGTGTGGAAGGGAATCTCCTCGCGCACGTGGTGGCGCGCCTCGGTGTAGCGCATGAGGTACATCAGATCCACGATGCGGTGCAGCTCCGGGGCCTCAAAGGCCAGGATCCACTCGTAGTCACCCAGCGCGAAGGCCGGCACGGTGTTCGCGCGCACGTCCGGATAATCACGCGCCTGCATGCCGTGCTCCATGAGGATGCGGCGGCGCTTTTCCTCGTCCATGGTGTACCAGTCGTAAGAGCGCACGAAGGGGTAGACGGAAATCCACTCACCGGGCTCCTCGCCCATGATGAAGGACGGCAGGTGGGACTTGTTGAACTCCGCCGGGCGGTGCAAGGCGTTTCCTACCCACGTCACCTCAGAGACCTGGCCCAGGACGGTCTCGCGGCGGAAGTCCGCGAAGGCCTTCTGGATGTCGGCGAATTCCTCAGCGTGCCACCAGATCATGAAGTCAGCGCTCTCCCGCATTCCGGACAGATCGTAGATACCGCGCACGGTAACCACGCCTGCTTCCTCGAGCTCAGAGAAGAACTTCTGCGCCTGCGCGACGATCTCCTCGCGCTCAGTGCCCAGCGCCCCCGGGATGACCTGGAACACCGCGTGCTGCGAGTAGCGCTGGACCTTGTTGAGCTCGGCGAAGTTGACCTTCGACATGCCTCTCTCCTTTTTTCAACCGACAAAGTTTCTTATCCATCATAAGTTGGAGACGCCCTCGCGCGCCACTAGCCTTTCGGCGCGCCTTCCACCGCCACACGGGCGGAGCTTATACCTTGATCCCCGTGAGCAATTCCGACGTTTCTTCGCGCAACCTTGCAGGGGCACCGACCAACCTGCACGATCGCGCCGCCGCCTCTCCCGCCGAATCGCGCCCCGCAGAACCGAGCACTCCGGCTGCCTTCACGGAGGCCGTCGAGTCCCTCCACGCTGCGCAGCTGCGCCCAGAAATCACCTTGGGCACCATCCGACCCCCGCAGCGACTGGCCCCGTTCAGCCATGCCATTGGCCTGGAGGTTGAGCGTCACGAGCAGGAGGAGGCTATCCCCACCGACTCTGAGGGTGATGCCTTCGGCCGCCTTATCCTGTTGCACGACCCAGGCGCTGAGGAAGCCTGGGAAGGTGCGATGCGCCTGGTGGCCTACATCCAGGCAGACTTGGAGGATGCCGTAGCCGGGGACCCGCTGCTTCCCGACGTCGCCTGGGAGTGGCTCACCGAATCCCTCGACGTGCGCGAGGCAACACACACCAACCTCGGAGGTACTGTCACCTCGACTGCTTCGGTGCGCTTCGGCGAGATCGGAGGCCCTCCGCGCGCCTATCAGTTGGAAATGCGCGCGTCCTGGACTGCAGCCGACCTGGATCTTGCCCCACACGTCGAGGCTTTTGCACAGGTGCTTTCTCTCGTCGCAGGCCTGCCGCCCGAGGGCGTCACCGAGCTCGGGCGCTAACATGAGCGAACTGCGCCAGGTCCCCGTCGACGGCACGCCAAAAGTCCTGCTTTCTCCCCGTGAGTTCCAGGCGGGTGCTGCGCGCCTGGCCGCGGGGACTGGACCCTTCGCAATTGATACCGAACGCGCGTCGGCCTACCGCTTCGATGACCGCGCCTTTCTAGTGCAAATTCGCCGGGAAGGCGCAGGCACGCTTTTGTTTGCCCCGGAGAATCGTCGGCATGAACTGAGTTCCGCGCTAGCGCCGGTGCTCAACGGCCAGGACTGGGTAGTCCACGCCGCCCCTTCCGATCTCCCCTGTCTGGCCTGGCTGGGGCTACACCCCGGAACACTGTTCGATACCGAGCTTGCCGCCCGCTTCGCCGGTTTTGCGCATCCCAACCTGGGGGCGATGGTGCTGGAGCTGTTCGACGTCGAACTGGAAAAGGGTTACGGCGATTCCGATTGGTCCCAAACACCCATTCCCCGGACATGGCGCAACTACGCGGCGCTCGATGTGGAGCTGCTCAACGAACTTGCTGTGACGTTGCGAGACATCCTTGCGGAAGAAGACAAACTCGACTGGGCCTTTGAAGAATTCGACCGGATCGTCGACGAGCATGCCGGGATTACCGGCCCTGAGCCTCGAACGTGGCGGGAGCTGAAAGGTGTGTCTTCGCTACGCACACGCGAACAGCTCGCCGTGGCTCGCGAGTTATGGCAACGCCGTGAATCCATCGCACGTTCCCAGGACATCGCCCCCAACCGGGTGCTGCCGCACCGCGTGCTCGTGGACATAGCGCGCCGCGTGCCTCGCACCCCGCACGACATCAATCAGATTAAAGGTTTCCCCCGCCGCCGCGGTGGGGCTACGTTGCGCTGGCTCGATGCCGTCACGACTGCGCTGGATAGCCCGCGCCAGGAGTGGCCAAAGCCGCTGCGCAGCCCCCGCCCGGTGCCCTCCAAATCAGTATTCAACCGGGATTTTCCCGAGCTGTGGCAGCTCTACTGCGAGATCCGCCATGACTTCGAGGACCTCGGTGACGAACTGCGCATGAGCTACGAGCTGATCCTCAAACCCAGTCTGATACGTACAGCGGTGTGGGCAGCGTTCGGGCCAGAAGGCGGCGTCGCGGGGGAGATCGCGGAAGATGCCGATATCCCCGATTTCCTGCGCTCCCAGGGCGCGCGCGACTGGCAAGTCGAACTGGCCACGCCGCTCCTGCAGCGCGGGTTAGCCCGGATGCGCCCTACTCGCCCGCGCTCTTAGCAGACTCCTCAGCGTCGCGTGCAGCTACCCACTCACGCACTGAGTTCGCAATGCCTTCCGGGGTCAAGCCAAAGTCCTCGAGGATTTCTCCACGGCTGGCATGCTTGGGGAAGCAGCCGGGTACGCCGAGCCTGTGTACTGGAGTGTCCACATCGGCGGCGTCGAGGGCCTCGGCCACCATGGACCCCACACCGCCCCGCAGGATGCCATCCTCCACCGTCACCACGAGATCGTGATCGGCCGCCAACGCGATGATGGATTGCGGTACCGGTACCGGCCAGCGCGGGTCCACGACGGTCACGTTGAAGCCTTGGGCTTCGAGCAGCTCAGCTGCACCCAGGGAACGCGCGCTCATGGCACCGATGGCGACGATAAGCACATCAGTAGCCTCCTCCGTAGCGGCAGCAGCATCGGAATAGCTCAGGATGTCTACCCCGTCATCGAGCCGCTTGAGTTCGTCGCGGTCATCAAGGAGGTTGCCCTTGGGGAAGCGCACCACGGTCGGGCCATCCTCGATTGCGATGGCTTCGTTAAAGAGTTCCCGCAGGCGGGCACCATCGCGCGGGGCGGCGATGCGCATGCCGGGGACGATGCTCATGAGCGCCATATCCCACACACCGTTGTGTGAAGCACCATCAGAGCCCGTGACACCGGCGCGGTCGAGGACAATGGTCACTGGCAGCTTGAGCAGCGCAATGTCCATGATGACTTGGTCCACCGCACGGTTGAGGAACGTAGAGTACACCGCCACCACCGGGTGCATCCCGGCCAGCGCCAGACCGGATGCAGAAGCCATGGCATGCTGCTCAGCGATGCCGACATCAAAGAAGCGCTCCGGGAACTCCTCTTGGAAGGGAGTTAGCCCCGTCGGCCCAGCCATGGCGGCAGTAATGGCGACGATGTCCTCGCGGGCGTGGCCGGCCTTGATCAATTCTTCCGAGAACGCCGCAGTCCACCCCGGTTGCTTCTGTCCCTTGGATACACCGGTGACCGGGTCGATGGCGCCGGTGGAGTGCATCTGGTCCTTCGGCTCGTTGACCGCAGGAGCAAAGCCATGCCCCTTCTCGGTGACCGTGTGCACGATGATGGGACCGTCATAGTCGCGGGCGTAGCTCAGCGCCCGCACAACTGCCTCAATATCGTGGCCGTTAATCGGGCCAATGTATTTGATGCCCAGCTCCGGGAACATCTCCGTGGGCATGACGGTCGACTTCACACCCTCCTTGACCGCGTGCAATGCATCAAAGGTGCGCTCGCCTACCCAACCCATGGACTTGAGGCGCTTCTTGCCCAGCGCCATGAACTCGTCGTATCCGTGCTGCGCACGAATGCGCCCCAGGTTCTCTGAGAGGCCGCCGATCGTCGGCGAATAGGAACGCCCGTTGTCATTAACGATGATGACAACGTTGCGGTCCTTGTCGGCAGAAATGTTGTTGAGGGCTTCCCAGCACATGCCGCCGGTAAGGGCGCCATCGCCCACGACCGCCACGGCATTGCGGTGGGATTCACCCCGAATCTTGAAAGCCTTGGAGAGCCCGTCCACCGTGGATAGCGCTGCCGAGGCGTGGGAGGATTCGGTCCAGTCGTGTTCTGACTCTGCGCGGTCCGTGTAGCCGGACAAACCGCCCTTCTGACGCAGCGTATCGAATTGGGAGGCGCGGCCCGTGAGCATTTTATGCACGTAGGACTGGTGTGACGTGTCGAAGACGATGGGATCCCGCGGGGAATCGAAGACCCGATGGATCGCCACCGTGAGCTCCACGACGCCCAGGTTAGGGCCTAGGTGGCCGCCTGTAGCGGACACCTTCTCAATAAGGCGCTGACGGATTTCCGCCGCGAGCTCAACCAGTTGCGTCTTGCTCAGGGCTTTAAGATCGCCTGGTGAGTGAATGGAATCCAGAATGCCCATAGAGCTTGCCTTAAACCCCTTCATCGATCGTTTTCTTCTTTACCACCGTACCCGTTGACACGCGTGACGCGTCAATCATTGCCCGACCACTCCCGCGGCGCCCCCTGTGCGCCCTAGGCCAGTGGAACCAGGAGTGCCAGGGTTTCAAAGTGATGTGTCCCGGGGAAAGCATTCACCATGGCGAGGCGCTTCGCGCGGTAACCATGCTCCGACCAAGCAGCCAAGTCCCGGGCGAACGTAGCAGGATCGCAACCGATATGCAGGATGCGTTGCGGCTTTGCCGCGGCGACAGCGGCCACCACGTCGTTGCCAGCACCGGTACGCGGCGGATCCAAAATCACCGACGCCGGCTGCGGAAGCTGGCTGGCCACCTGCTCCACCTTGGCGGTGCGGAAGTGCACGTCAATGCCTGCGAGCCCCGGCTGCGGCGCCGCTGCTGCGGGCGAATAATCGACGGAATACACGGTCGTGTGCCCGCCCTGGGGTGCGGTGACCTCTGCGAGCGCGGGAACGAACAGGCCAACGCCGCCATACAGATCCCAGGCCACTGCATGTACAGCGGACTCGTCCGCTGCCTCAGGTTCACCGCCGTTCCCGTGGCCTTCTGCGCCGAGCCACTCGCGTGCAAGGCTGGTGTAAACGTCCGGTGCTCCGACGTGCGCCTGCCAAAAAGCGGTGGGCGGGAAGCGGAACTCGTGGCCGTCAGCACGCTGCACCACGTTCTCAGTTGGCGCCTCGATGACCTCTCGAATGGTCTCGATTCGCCGCCCCCGCGGCGCCTTCCGGGTTTCCACGACGTGCCTATTGCCGTCGCTATCCATGACCGCGATTACCTCTGCACCTGGATTAAAGGTACGGGCATCAGGCCCCACTAGGCCGTCGACGAGCCCCGGAATCAGCTGGCTGCACGCAACGTCGGTGACGAGCTCCGTGGAGCCACGCTTGCGCAGACCAGCACGGCCCTGCTTGTCGACGCCCAACCGCACTCGCGTACGCCACCCGCGATGCGGTGCCACATCGATGGTCTCGACGTCGGGAGCATCCTCGATGTGAGCCACGCGGCGCAGCTGATCGAGCAAGACTGCGACCTTGATGTCTGGCTCCGCCGCGGGATCGAGCTCAGCGAAGTCACAACAGCCGGCGCCACGCTGCGCGGCCGGGCACGCAGATTCGACACGGTAGGGCCCAGGTTGTACGACGGAACTCAGCGCGGCTTCCACAAAGGACTTCTTCACCTTGGTCGCAGTCACCGTGACATGGTCGCCGGGGAAGGCACCCGGGACGAAGCACACGCGCCCGTCGGGGGCCGCCCCGATTCCGACACCGCCGTGCCCCATACGTTCGATGGTGGTGTCGAATGACTGCCCTTTGCTCAGGCTTCCAGCAGCGGCGCTCTGATCTTTCGCAAAGTTGTGATCAGTCGCGGTCATGGATCTTCTCCTTAGAGTTGTCGCCGCCCTGCGACGTAGTGTCGCCGCCCTGCGCTTCCTCCACGGCGGCATTCGCGCGGCGCACCATCCAGATAGTGAGGAGGGTGACGATACCCGTTAACGGCCAGCCCATGAGAATGCGGACGATACCAAGCGTTGTGGTGGCATCGGCATCGTAGAGCGCGCGTTGCACCGCAAAACGGGCGATGAACACCGTCGCCCATCCGGCGGTGGCATAGGCATAGGAGCGTCGCGCCCGTGGCACTGTGCGCCACCCCATGTCCTCACCGTTGAGGCCTTTCCATACCACGCCGACAAGCGGCCAGCGCAGAATAATGGAAACGATCGCGACGATGAACAGCACGAGCGACATCCAAATTCCGTAGAGGAAATAGCCTTTGGCATCCCCGGTAAACCACGCGATTCCGGCGCAGATGGCCACGCCCAGCAGACCAGAAAAAGCTGGTTGCAGGGTTTCCTTGCGGGCCAGGCGCCACAGGCTGATAGCCAGCGCCACGCCCAGTGCCGCAACAAGCGCCGGCCCCAACCCCCAGACGTTGTTGACCGGGATGAGAACCAGCACGGGCAGGGTCGCAGACACGAGCCCGGTCAGCCCACCCATCTGGTCGAGCAACGACGGCTCCGGATCAGCTTCTGGCGACACCGTCGCTTGTTCCGCCGCCATGTCGGCGCCAGGATTCGAGGATGGCTCAGGGGCAGGTTCAGTAGCGTGCTCGGCGCTATCGTGGTCATGCGCAGACGCCGGGGTGCGGTAAGGCTCGCGCTCTTCGGGAGTAGGGCTGGTCACGTGCTTAAGGGGTCCTTTTCGGTAGTGCCGGAGGGGTCTGGACCGGCAGGCTGAAGTGCGCTACTTGTTCTCGTTGTCTTCGAGGTCGCGCAACTGCTCGCGGGCCTGGGACTCCGCGGTCTTCTCTGTATCCGTGGCCGTGTCCGCTGCCGCTGCACTATCCGCGCTGTCTGCCTGCGCGGCCTGCTGCTGGCGTTCCTTCAGCGCCTGCTGAACTTGCTCAGCCAGCTGCTGCGGAAGCGTGACAGGCAGGGAGCTGCCAGCCAGGATGGGATCCTCACCGCGGTAGACAAAGGTGCGGGCAACGACTTCGCGCCCTAGCTGCGCCAATTCCTCTTCCTTGCCGGCAGGTGCAGCCAGGGTCAAGCGGTACATCCACCGCGGGCCCTCCACACCGATAATGCGTATGCCGCCTTTCTCGCTGCTGCCAACGATCTCAGAACCCCACGGGCCATCCTCCGGGTGGGCAGCGAAACCATCGGCTTCCAAGCCTTTGATGATGTCCTCCGCAGACTCCGCCCACTGCCCCGGCGTGCGCGGCGCGGCAAAGGCCACTGGGGTCATGCGGCCGTGTGGGGTGAGAATGTGGAGCATGCGCGGGCCTTCCTGGCCCATCTCCACCTGGACCTGTGAGCCCTTCGGCAGCGGGATGCGCAGTGAGCCCAGATCCAACAGGCCTACGGAGAAGTCCTCAAAGTTAAACTCAGCGATGTCGACATTATCGCCATCGTAGGGACCCATGTCGCCGTTGATGGCATCGTGAGCCACAGCCTTCACGGCTAGAGAAGCTTGAGCATCATCTTCATCCTCACGGACAAGACCAGTGGTTGGCTCGGGAGCGGCCTCAGTGGCGCCATCGTTTGCGTTCTCCGCTGCCGGGTTCACTGTGGTGGTGTCCTCGGCCACGGCCTCGGTAGCCGCCTCTTCCTGGTGGACGGCAGAGTTCTTCTTCTTTTTTCCAAAGGGCCACATCGCCATAGTTTAAGCCTTCCTCATTCCGTGTCTGCTTTGTTGAACTTAGTTAACGCCGGTTGATCCATACCCGCCGTCGCCACGAGCGGTGTCATCAAGTTCCTCGACTTCCTGGAAGCCCACCAGCTCCACGCGTTGGACAATCAACTGCGCGATACGCATTCCCCGCGTGACCTCAAAGGTCTCCTCTGGGTCGTGATTAATGAGGCATACTTTAATCTCACCGCGATACTCGGCGTCGATGGTGCCGGGGGTATTCACGACGGAGATGCCGTGCTTGGCCGCCAGGCCCGAGCGCGGGTGGACCAAGCCTACCGTGCCCATCGGCAGGGCAAGGGCAATGCCCGTACCGACAAGAGCGCGCTCGCCGGGCCGCAAAGTAACGTCGTGAGCAGCGTAGAGATCCGCGCCCGCATCGCCGCCGTGAGCGCGATGCGGTAGCGGAAGCTCCTTATCAAGGCGCTTGACCTGAATGTCGCCGAAGGGACTAACTGGATCTACGAGAGGGTGTTGCTCATTCACGCGGCCCAGCCTACCTTGTCCCCTCCATCCCCAACCGTCAGGGCTGGAAGCCGCGTCAGCCTGGCAGCCGCGCCTACTCTGCGTGTTGGGCTCTCCCCTTCCCCGACGGCTAGACTCGAAGGTCATGACTTCGAGTTCTTCGTCTGCTTCCCCCTCGGCACCAGCCGCTTCCCCAGTGATCCTCTACCGTGAGCGCCAATGGGTGCCGTGGTACTGGTGGCTGATGACGGCCTTTGTTGTAGCGATCTCCACCGCCACAGTCAGCCTCAACCGTGGAATCATGTGGGTCATCGTCCCCGCCATCCTGCTCAGTGCCATCGCCGCGTGGGTCCTGCTGACATGGTCCAACACGGTGGTGCAGGTGGAACAGGATGCCGACGGCACACGGTGGCTCACCGTCAAGGACGCGCAGCTGCCGAACGATGTTGTCGCCCGCAGTACCGTGGTGCCGGCCACTGCACGCCGCAACGCGCTCGGTCCACAGCTCGATCCGGCTGCCTTCCTCGTCACACACGGCTGGGTACCCGAACACGTCATGCTCGTCCTCGATGACCCCGAAGATCCAACGCCCTACTGGCTCATCGGATCCACCAACCCCGAAAAACTCCTCGCAGCCTTTGTCCCCGAGCAGGCCGCAGCAGCTACAAGGCGCAGCAATTAAGGCTTGAATTAAGGCCTCAGCCACGCCTCGGTGAAACTGGCCTACTAGGCGCAGTCCATGCAGATTGGCTCGCCGTCCTCTTCATGGTCAAGGCGCTTGTTGGACTGCACCAAGAAACATACAGAGCAGGTGAACTCGTTTTCTTTGCGCGGAACGACGGTGACGTTGAGCTCTTCACCGGTCAGGTCCACTGACGGCGGTTCGAAGGCCTCGACGATTTCTCCATCGTCATCCATGCCATTGTTATCGCTTTCAGCCGCCTTCAGGCCCTCGAGGGAATCGGCCTCGAGGTCGTCTTCAGCGCGGCGACGCGGTGCGTCATAATCCGTGGCCATAATGCTTGCCCCTGTGAGTCAGATCGATAAGTATGTGTATTTATCGACGGCATCCTAAACCAGACTGGCCTCTGTGTCACACTCGCCCCGCCGTGGGGGCACCAAACCCTGCACTATCCTACCCCCTATTACTCCTCCTTCACCCCTGTGACCTGCTGATTCCAGCTCTATAGCGGGCCGCAAGAATTTCATCACAGTCTGTGCTTACCGCCAGCCCAAAAAGCGCGTCACGCACCGCAAACCGCACGGCACTACCGCTACTGCCCTTTTCATCCCTCGGATCATGCCGCATCATCGCGCGGGCCCACATAGACTGTCGGTATGACCGCCCATGAATCACAGCACCAGGACACGAAACCGAGCCCGCAGCACGAAGGCCACGCCTTCGGCATCGATGTTGGAGGCTCTGGCATCAAGGGTGCCGAAGTCGACCTCGCAACGGGAGAGTTCGTTGGTGACCGCCTCAAGATTGCTACTCCCCAGCCCGCAACGCCGGACGCCGTCGCCAAGGTGATTGCCCAGATCATCGAAGAGAAGAACTGGGACGGTCCCGTCGGCATTACCATGCCAGCGGTGGTAAAGGACCAGGTAATCCGCAGCGCGGCAAACATTGATAAATCCTGGATCGGCACGGATGCACAGGAATTGTTGAGCTCATACCTCGACGTTCCTTTTACCGTGCTTAACGACGCCGACGCGGCCGGCCTCGCCGAGGTGGCTTATGGCGACGAGATTGCGCGCTCCGGCCCCGTCATCTTCCTCACTTTGGGCACTGGTATTGGTTCCGCTTTCCTGCTAGATGGCCAGCTTTTCCCCAATACGGAGATTGGGCACCTCATCGTTGGCGAGAAGGAGGCGGAGCACCAAGCTTCTTCAGCCGTCAAGGACCGCGAGGGGCTCAAAACCAAGCAGTGGGCGAAGCGCGTCAACCGCGTACTCCACGAGTATGAGGCCCTGTTTAACCCTTCAGCCTTCGTCATCGGCGGAGGAATTTCCCGCAAGTTTGACAAGTGGGGAGAGCACCTCCGCATCGAAACGCCCGTCGTTGCAGCTCAGCTTCGCAATCGCGCCGGTATAGTAGGCGCAGCCATGGCAGCACAAGAAGGTATTCGCCCATAAGGCAACCGGGGGCCAGCATTTCCGAGTTGACCCCAGTCACCGCCTAGTGCAAGAAATGATCTATACTGGGCTGTCGATTATCCAATATCCAGCGGCGCGCCTCCCCTGCTCATCTCGGAGGCGGGCTAGCATCGGGGACTAGTCGCGACTAACTTGCGCGTCCCCATAGTTTCCACTCAGAGAGCAAGTCGAAAGGGCGTACGTGGCAGCCACTGATTCTTCAGACCAGGTACTCGGCGCGGGCGAGAGCACCTCCGAGGCATCTGCACCTGCACAGAAGACCGCCAAAAAGACGGCAAAAAAGACCACTAAGAAAACGGCCAAGAAAACCGCGAAAAAGACAGCCAAAAAGACAGCCAAGAAAACGGCTAAAAAGACGGCCAAGAAGGCAACAAAGAAGACCACTCGCAAGTCTGCACAAAAGGCCACAAAAAAGGCGGCCAAGAAGACTGTGCGTAAGTCAGCAGCCACAAAGGCAACGTCGCCTGAAGCTGCCAAGTCTTCCGAGGATCTCGCCGAGGATCAGACCGACGAGTTGGACGCCGACACCACTGACGATGCCGATATCGATTTCGATCCGGACAACGCCGAGATGGATGATGAAGACGAGTTCGGCGACGACGATGATGACCTCGAGGGCGACGACGCTGATGAGGACGAGGACGATGGTTCCTCGGTCTGGGACGAGGATGAGTCCGCAGCCCTGCGCCAAGCCCGCAAAGATGCGGAGCTGACCGCGTCGGCAGACTCTGTCCGCGCCTACCTGAAGCAAATCGGTAAGGTCGCCCTGCTCAATGCCGAGCAAGAGGTCTCCCTCGCCAAGCGAATCGAGGCTGGCCTCTACGCTCAGTACCGCATGGATGAGATGGAAAAGGCCCGTGCCGAAGGCGACAAGGCCGCCAAGCTTTCCCCCATGGAAAAGCGTGACATGCGTGCCATCGCTCGTGATGGCCGCAAGGCGAAGAACCACCTTCTCGAGGCAAACCTGCGTCTCGTGGTGTCCTTGGCCAAGCGCTACACCGGCCGCGGCATGGCCTTCTTGGATCTCATCCAGGAGGGCAACTTGGGTCTCATCCGTGCTGTTGAGAAGTTTGACTACACCAAGGGCTACAAGTTCTCCACGTATGCCACCTGGTGGATCCGTCAGGCTATTACCCGCGCGATGGCAGACCAAGCACGCACCATCCGCATTCCTGTGCACATGGTCGAGGTCATCAACAAGCTGGGCCGCATCCAGCGAGAGCTGCTGCAGGATTTGGGCCGCGAGCCCACGCCGCTGGAGCTGGCGAAGGAAATGGACATCACCGAGGAAAAGGTGCTGGAAATCCAGCAGTACGCTCGTGAACCCATCTCCTTGGACCAGACCATCGGTGATGAGGGTGACTCCCAGCTGGGTGACTTCATCGAGGACTCCGAGGCTGTCATTGCTGTCGACGCGGTCTCCTTCACCTTGCTGCAAGACCAGCTGCAGGACGTGCTCACGACCCTGTCTGAACGTGAAGCCGGCGTGGTTCGCCTGCGCTTCGGCCTCACCGATGGCATGCCGCGCACTTTAGACGAAATCGGCCAAGTCTATGGTGTCACCCGCGAACGTATTCGCCAGATCGAGTCCAAGACCATGTCCAAGCTGCGCCACCCTTCGCGCTCCCAGGTGCTGCGAGACTATCTCGACTAAGCCCGCGGACACGACAATGGCGGCGAGGAAAGATTTCCTCGCCGCCACTTTTCTTTCTGTATGTTCCAGGGCTCTGGGGTTCCTAGCGGCTCTAGGGATTGAGTCCCATGACCACCATCATGGCCATGGGAACGAACGGTGCGATACAACTCCAACAGAATCCGATGATCATCCCGGACACTGTGATGCCGGTTCGCCTATGCTCCGGGCTTCGCCCTGATCCGAGGATGAGCGCCACGATCCCCAGCCCCACCGCGCACCAACCGGTAAAGATCGTCAGCATCGACGACAAGAATCCCACTGCACCCCACAAGAGCGTCAGCACGATGATGACGAGTGGCGGAAGCACCGCCAGCCCCAGTACCCACGGCGCGAGGGGATTCGGCGTGGAAGGGTGTTCTATCGGAGACGTGTACGACCCCGCAGAGGAGTAAGGGGAAGTATTCGGATAAGCCTGTACGTAATCGGGCTGGTTCATGGATTCCCCGCTTTCAAGAGAACTCAACTAGGACGCTGCCTTTACCTTATTCGAAGGCAGTGGAAGCGTCCTTTCATGCGGGGGACGGTGCCCGCACGCCGCACCATTCGGGGCACGCTTCTAACCGTCGAGCCCCAGCTCGATGGCCGTGGCAATCCGGTCGATGACCTCCTTATCGGAGACATCTCCGCTAATGGTCACCGATGCGCCCTGGCAAGCACCGAGCGACATCAGCATCATCGCGGAGTCTGCTTCTACCGCCTCACCGTTATAGGTAAGGACGATATCGCCCTCTGCTTCAGCCGCCATTTCAGCGATCTTGGACGCGGGACGGGCATGGAGTCCTGCTTCATCGGCAATGGTCACAGTCAGCGAGTATCGATGTGGATCTTCCTCTTGGTCTTGCTCGCGCACAGTCCCGGGATCAGCAGGCTGCTGAGGAGTGAAAGCCTCGATAGCTCGTCTAGCGGCGTCAGCAACTGCCCCCAGATCATCGCCTTGCTGGGCGGCGGTTGCCGCAGCGATAGTGGCCTCGACCAGTGGGGCGTCAACGAACAGTGCTTGTTCTTCGTCCAGAAACTCAAGAACCGACTCGACGGTCATCGTGGCCGAACCCAAGTCCGTGAGCACGACAACGCTGAGTCCTTGACCTATAGCGTGGCTGATAGCGCCCTCGATGAAGTCATAGGACGTTCCGATACTGCCGTCTTCCAAGCCACCCGCAGGAAGGATGGTGACATCAGCGGCCATCTGGGCGGCCAGCTCAGCCAATCCTTCTGCGAGCTTCGCCGAATGCGAAACGAGAACAAGTCCAACGCGCGGCTGTGCCATGCTCTACGCCCCCTTCCCAGTAGTCTCGGCGGCCTCAGCAGCCGCAGCGAGGAAAAGCGCCGAGGAGGCGGCACCCGGATCCTTGTGCCCGGCAGAGCGCTCGCTTAGGTAGGAAGCGCGTCCCTTCGTCGCAACCATTGGGATAGTAGCGTCCGCGCCGGCTGCGGCCGCGTCGGCAGCCGCGCGCAAGACCTTAGCGGGACTCTGTTCAGCATCGGCGGCGTCGCGGGCAGCGCGCGCCGCTGGCGCCCAGGCATCGACCATGGTCTTCTCCCCTTCCGTTGCTTTTCCGCGGGTCATGATTCCTTGGAGGGCGTCCTCAATAAGCGTAGCCGTCGTAGAGGCATCAATGTCACCGGTGCCGGCGGCCTTCGCCGCACGCAAGAAGGCGGTACCCAACAAAGGGCCGGAGGCTCCGCCGACGGTGGACATGAGAGTCTTCGCGGTTAGTTTGAGTACGTCAGCGACCGTTGAGTCATCCGAAGAGATATCCGCAGCAACCTTGTCCACGACGGCGCGGAAGCCACGATCGACGTTTTCTCCATGGTCGCTATCGCCGATGACACGGTCGAGCTCGATGAGCTCCTCACGGTGTTCACGCGCGGCTTCGGCACAGCTTTTCATCCATTCCTGTGCCCACGCGCTTGAAAGAGTTTCAGAATTCGTCATAGTTAGATTGTTACATTCCTTGGCGTAGTGCGGAGGTGTGGCAGGGAGCGTCGAAAAGCGCGAGGTCCTCGTCGTCCGCTCGCATGACGGTAACAGAGCACCCAGCCATGTCCAGGCTGGTGACGAAGTTACCCACGAGGGAGCGCTCAATGGCGATGCCAGCCTGCTGGAGACGCTGGGCCACGCGGCGGTAGACCACGTACAGCTCAGAGGCCGGGGTGGCGCCCATGCCATTGACAACGACGATGGTGCGCTCCCCCTCGCTCAGCTTAAGATCTGCCAAGACGGGGTCGAGTAGGTGATCAGTAACGTCATCGGCAGAAACCAGTGGAATTTCCTTGCGGCCCGGCTCGCCATGGATACCCACGCCGAGTTCGACTTCGTCTTCCCCAAGGTCGAAGGAGGGCTTGCCCACGTGCGGCACCGTGCAGGCGCTCAGTGCCGCGCCCATGGTCGCGGTATTCTCCACTACCTTCTTAGCCACCGCTGTCACCGCAGCAAGATCATCGCCGCGCTCGGCTGCGGCACCTGCCAGCTTCTCTACCAACAAGGTTCCTGCCACGCCGCGGCGTCCGGCGGTAAACGTAGAATCCTCCACCGCGACATCATCGTCGACGATGACCTGGCTGACCTCAATATCATCGAAGTCAGCCAGCTCGGCTGCCGTATCAAAGTTGAGAACATCGCCGGTATAGTTCTTGACGATGTAAAGAACGCCCGCCCCAGCACTTACCGCTTCGGTGGCTGCTTGGATTGCATCCGGTGTAGGCGACGTAAACATGGCGCCCGGCACCGCCGCGTCCAGCATGCCGTAACCAACGAAACCCGCGTGCAAAGGCTCGTGCCCAGAACCACCACCGGAGACAATAGCCACCTTGCCGTGTTCTTTCTTCTGTGCGCGGGCAACAAACAGCGGTTCCGTGTTGCGAGTCACAATGTCACCGTGGGCTAACGCGAAGCCTTCTACTGATTCGGCTACTACGTTGTCCGGCGAGTTGACGAGCTTTTTCATCATCCATCTCCTTAGGTTGTCTTTGGCCTAGAGCACTCTTCTCACAATGCTGCCGAGCCTACCCTTCGCTGCTGGATGTTTCGCTGAAACCGTTGCGCCAACACCGTGGGCTACGCCCCCTTGCTTAGCCCTGCGCTGCTTTGCGGACCTGCAACGCACCAATAAAACCGAGCCCTAAGAACGCAACTGCGGTCAGCAATGACCAACGCGCTGCATCACTCATACCGTCGCTGAGTGCTCGGACCAACACGGCAGTCTCCTCTCCGAAGGGACTGGCGGCACCCTGCGCACGCAGCCCAGCGATACTCGACCCAGCCGATTGACGCGCTGCTTCCGCTATTCCTTCCGCAGCCGGACCATCGAAGCCAATGGTATTAAGCGCCTTCGGCAGAGACAGCGCTAGCGAGACGGAAAAGACCGAACCGGAAATCGCGGTTCCCAGGGAAGAACCAATTTGACGAACTGTGCTCTGTGTCGCGGAAGCTTGGCCTGAGTTTTCCACGGGGATGTCACGCAAGACGGTTCCGGTTAACTGCGCAGAAGCGAATCCTAGGCCCACTCCATAGATCACAAGCGGCAGCGCGATGAGCCATCCGCTGGTGTCGGGACCGAGAATTAACGCGAGTATAAGAGCTCCGACGACCTCGAGGCTCAGGCCGATGAGTACGGTGCCAGGGGCGCCGAAGCGCCCAGCGACGTGGCGTGCGGCTGCACCTGAAATGAAGGCTCCGACGGCCATCGCCGCGAGCACAAGGCCGGCAGACATTACGCTTAAGCCCAACGCATTAATGAGATATAACGGCAAGACGAAGATGATGGCGAACTCCCCGATGGCTACCGCACCGGCGGTGGTATTTCCCCACGAGAACGTCGGATAGGAAAATAGCCCCAAGTCCAAGAGTGCGGAGCGCTGAACCTTTTCGCGGTGCTTCTCCCAACGGATAAACAAAGTGAATCCGACCGCGGCGATGAGCAGCGCCACCGGCACAGCGGATACCGACGCGGTGGTAGGCCACGTCCACCCGAACACAGTCAGCTCCGCTTGCGGTGTCCACCAGCCAAGGCTGGGCCCCTCGATGACAGCGAAAACAAGGGCCCCAAAGGCAATCGCGCTCAGCTGCGCGCCGTCGACGTCGACTCCAGGGCGAGTCTCTGGGTTGCGGGTTTCCCGGACGGTAAGGACAGCTCCACCGGCCACGAAAAGGCCGATGGGGACGTTGACCAGAAAGATCCAGTGCCAGGACACCCACTGAGTAAGCGCGCCGCCGGCTAAAGGGCCTACGGCAGCAGCGCCTGAGATGACGGCGCCCCACACGCCGAATGCGGCTGCACGATACTTCCCGCGGAATACGGCGTTCACGGTGGACAGGGTGGAGGGCATGATAAAAGCCGCGCCCACTGCCTGCACGGCACGTGCCGAGATGAGAATTCCCGCTGTTTCGGAGAAACCAGCCCACACGCTGCCTGCTACGAATACGGCGAGGCCGAGAAGGAAAGCTCGTTTGCGGCCCCAACTATCCGCGATCTTTCCGGTTGATAGCAACAGCGCGGCAAGCACTACCGCGTAGAGGCTGTTGACCCACTGTGCCTGGGTGATATCCAGGTTGAGGTCCGTGATGATGGCGGGCAATGCCACGCCGACGATAGTGCCATCAAGAACAATGACACTCAGCCCTACCGATAAAACCGCAAGGCTAATCCAGTCACGGCGGGTCGGTGCCACCGTGCTGGATTCTGTTGTAGCCGCGGGCATAGCTAGGCGCTCACAGAAGTTGCGGCGGCAGGGTTAGCGGGCTCGTTCAATGCGCGGCCAAATGCGACGAGGAAGAGTGCCAGACCCACCGTGATGAAGATGTGTCCGAGGCCGGCGATTCCGGCGATCATCGCGGTAGATTCCTCACCGAGCACGGTGAGGCTGCCGTGCCAAATGAGCATCGCAACGGTAACCACCACGCCAGCGTTGTAGAACCAGAAGAAGGAATTGAACAGCTTCTTGTTATGGGACACGGCGAACGCCTTGTCTACCACAAGGAAGATGAGGAACATCATGAATCCCAGCGCTAAAAGGTGGGTATGGGCCACGCCCAGCTGGGTGAACTGCCCCTCCGGGAAATCATTCGCGCGCGTGAACTCGCGGTAGAACACGCCGGCGCTCAACCCCATGACAAGGTAGAAGATGGCTGCTCTATAGAGGGACTGCATTGTGTGTTCCTTCCTAGCCACGCTGCTGTGGCGATTGCGTCGAGGATGGTGATTGGCCTTTAGACCATCTGCTATCCATCCTGCTTCGCGCTCACAGCGTTTCCATCGCGTAGCCGGTTGAGTTTCTCATCAACCAACTAGTTGATAGCGCGGCCGCGCCGGCTACCACTTGCGCAGGTAATCGATGCGCTCCCGCAGCTGCTCGGCGTCGCACAACGCAGTCGGCGGGCCACCGCAGGCCTTGCGGGCTTCTGTGTGGATGGCTCCATGCGGGCGCCCGGTGCGTTGGGCGGTGATAGACACCACCGTGTTGAGTTCTTTGCGCAGCGCGGAAATCTCATCCACCACACCTGGCTGGGAACCAGCACTGCTTGCCGACGCCTCTGCCCCACGCTTGGGTGCATGTGGGGTGCCGTAGAGCTTGCGGCGTTGTTCCTCTGCTGCTTCCGCAGCCCGGCGCGCCTTCTCTTCTGCCTCGCGGCGGTCCAACTCTTCAGACTGCTTTTTGCGCAAAAGGTCCTTGACCTGGTCGGCGTCGAGAAGCCCGGGGATTCCGAGGAAGTCCTCTTCTTCATCGGTGATGTTGCCCGTCGTGAACTGTGAACCGTTATAAAGCAGCCCGGAAAACTCTGCCTCCGCTCCGAGGGACTCGTAGGAAGGCTCGAGCATATCGGGCTCGGTCTTCTTCTGGTTGGCGTCCTCCAGAAGCTCGTCGTCCCAGCCTTCCTTGTCGGGGTTCTTCTCCCCTCCCAGGACGTGGTCGCGCTGCTTTTCCATGTTCTCGGCAAGGCCCAAGAGCACCGGCACGGAGGGCAGGAAGACGGAGGCCGTCTCGCCGGGCATGCGGGAGCGCACGAAACGCCCGATGGCCTGAGCGAAAAACAGCGGGGTCGAGGCAGAGGTGGCGTACACGCCTACGGCGAGGCGGGGAACGTCGACGCCCTCCGACACCATGCGCACGGCCACCATCCACTCGTCGGTGGATTCAGAGAACTCCGCAATGCGCGCGGAGGAGCCTGGATCATCGGAGAGGATGACGGAGACGGGAGTATTGGAGATCTGCTTGAGGATCTTGGCGTAGGCGCGCGCGGTTGTCGTGTCGGTAGCAAGTACCAGACCGCCGGCATCCGGCATGTTGCGGCGCATCTGCATCAGCCGCGTGTGCGCCGCCTGCAAGACGGTGGGGATCCACTCGCCCTTCGGGTCGAGGGCCGTGCGCCAGGCGCGGGCGGTCTGCTCCGGATTGAGAATATCGCCGAGACGGGCCGCATGTTCCTCACCGGCGCTGTCGCGCCAGCGGGATTCGCCGGAGTAGCTGAGGAAGACCACGGGGCGCACGACACCGTCGGCAAGCGCATCGCCATAGCCATACGTGTGATCAGAGCGGGATACGAGGTGGCCTTCCCCGTCCTCCTCATAGCGCACGAAGGGGATCTGCGAGTCATCGGAGCGGAAGGGCGTACCAGTCAGTGCGAGGCGGTGCTCCGCATCATCATAGGCTTCCCGCACGCCATCGCCCCAGCTCTTGGCATCTCCGGCGTGGTGGATCTCATCGAGGATCACCAGGGTGCGCCGCGCTGAGGCAACCGCGCGGTGCTTGTACGGGTGCATGCCCACCTGCGCATAGGTCACCACGACACCGTCCATCGCGGGGTTGACTCCCGAGGAGTTTGTGAACTTGGGGTCAAGCGCTAGCCCTACGCGGGAGGCGGATTCCGACCACTGCACTTTGAGGTGCTCGGTGGGCACCACCACGATGACGCGCTCTACGGTGCGGTCCGCCATGAGCTCTGTGGCTACCCGCAGGGCGAAGGTGGTCTTACCTGCGCCTGGCGTTGCCACCGCCATGAAATCCTTCGGCTTGGTGGCTAGGAACTTATCCAAAGCCGCGCGTTGCCATACGCGCAGCGAACCGTTATTGGCAAATCTCTGTGCTGGAGTCTGAGTAGACACGGTCAGCGACTTTCCCCCTCTAGTTATCCCAACATCCCGCTCTTGTGAAGTTTTTCGTACGCTTCGGTTTACGCCGACGCAGGATGAGCGTCGACGTCAGACTTAACGGCGGCGCAAGCTCTTATATATGCGCTCGCAGTCTGGGCACACGGGTGAGCCGGGCTTCGCTTGCTTGGTCACCGGGAAGGTCTCTCCACACAGGGCAACGACGTACTTGCCGTTGACCGCGGAATCGAGGATCTGGTTCTTCTTCACGTAGTGGAAGAACTTCGGGGTGTCGTCGTTGGTCGACGTATCCTCGCGGACATCAGGGCGTTCAATAGTCTTAGTCGTCGTACTCACGCCCCCTATCATGCCGCATCGGTATCGAAGTTGGCGAGTCCTGCAGCTACGCTAGTAGGCATGACCCCTTCGAACTCGCGCGATAACCCCCGCCATACCCCACGTTCAGGGCAGCGGCGCGGGCGCGGATTCGGCCGCGAGACGCACCTCATCACGACTGCCAAGCTCGCCCCCGGTCAAGACCGGCATCGCCGCGAGATCATCTACTCAATACTGCAGTTTTTGCGCGTTCCATCCCTCCTGATAGCCGGGGCCATGGTTTATGTTTGGCAGTGGTGGATCCCCGCTGCCCTCGTCGTGGCCGTCACCTTCCCACTGCCCTGGATCGCTGTGGTCATTGGCAATGGTCGGGGTCAAAAGAAAGACAAGCGCGAGAAGGCTGTTTATAAGCCCGCTATGGCCCGGCAAATGGCGCAGGCCCAGCGCGAGCAACTGACAAGCCGGTCCCATGGAGCGCTTCCCGGCGCGCCGTCATCACACGACGATACGGCGAAGCAAAACACCATCGACCACGAAGACTAGACGTTTACCGTTTACCTCCCGAAGCAATGTAAGGACACTTTTGTGAGCACACAACAGCCTTCTCCTTTTGGCCCGGAGATGAACCCAGAGCACCCCGTCGCGGATGTCGCGGCCGACCTCGCCCGTGTCTTTGCTGACGCGGGATTCACCGCGGACGGCATCGCGGGACACTTAGGGCCGGAGTACACCGAAGCCCTACATCGCGGGGAGCCCGAGGCCGTGGCGCTGGGTGCTAGCGGCGACTCCCGTCTCGACCGCCTCATCCGCATCTTTGTGTTGCACGAGCACGTGCCGGCCACGCTGCTTTCCGACGTCCTCGGTGCCCGCCTAGCCACCCAATTGCTTGACAGCGGTGTCGCGCTTACCGACGATCACGGCACTGTCTACGTGGCATACGACATTCGGCCGCACGTCATCGTGGGCAAGAATCGCGTGGTGTTTTCCGATGTTGATGCTTCCCTCGTGGACCACGTTCCTGGTCCCGAGCACGTCTTGGGTGTCGGCTCTGCCAGCCTTTCCCTACTTCATTCGACTCCCACTACTCCGGTGTCATCGGTGCTGGATCTGGGCACAGGCTCTGGCGTGCAGGTCCTGGGGCAGCTGGATTCTGCAGAGCGCATCGTCGCTACTGATGTCCATGAGCGAGCCCTTGAGCTCGCCCGCGCTACCGTTGCTGCAGCGGACGCAAAGGAACGGGTCGAACTGCGCCAGGGTTCGTGGTTCGAGCCGGTACAACACGAGCGCTTCGACCGCATCGTGGCCAATCCTCCATTCGTGGTGGGCCTTCCTGAGGTCGGCCATGTGTACCGAGATTCCGGACTCAACCTCGATGGTGCTAGTGAGCTCGTGGTGTCCCAAGCCGTGGAACACCTCACCCCTGGAGGAACCGCGCACGTGCTCGCCGCGTGGGTTCATCAAGGCGAGGAGTCCTGGCAACAGCGGGTTGCCTCGTGGTTACCGGACACCGGTGTAGCCGCATGGATCATTCAACGCGACGTGGCAGATCCTGCTCTGTATGTGTCCACCTGGTTAAGCGATGAGTCCGTGGATGTTCGCAGCCCTGAGGGAAGGGAGCGTTCGCGCCGCTGGCTCGAACACTTCCGCGAGCACGAGGTCACTGGCATCGGATTTGGTTTCGTAGCCATCCAGCGTATTGGGGACGACGAGCCCTCGGACATTCTGGCGGAGACAATGTCACAGCCGCTCATTGGTCCACTCGGACCAGAAATAGAAGAGTATTTTGCGCGCGTCGAATGGCTGCGCGCTTTGGTGCCGGGTGAGCTGGAGACCAAGCACGTTCAGCTGCGCCCCAGTGTTGCTCGGGAGGACGTGGCCCTGCCAGATGCTGAGCTTGGCATGGGCTTTGAGCGCGAAGCGCTACGTTTGAGCCGGACCGACGGTCCGCGCTGGCAGCATGATGTCGACGAGCACCTCGCGGCTATCGTCGCCGGGCTTAATCCACATGGGTTGAGCATCGGCGAAACCATCGAGCTTTACGCCGCCGCACAAGGCTTTGATGAGACCGCACTGGTGAGTGCTGCGCTTCCTGCCATCGTGGATCTCATCCGCCATGGTCTGCTGATCCCCACGGAGCTGCTAGCTTTTAGCAACACCGAGTAGACCAAGTAGTTCGCGTTAGCTGTATCCTCATCAGCCTCCTTGCGTACTGAAAACTTCTCCACAAGAAAGGTTGTGTATCCCCGTCCATGCGTGCTGTTCTCACCCGCGTTTCTGAAGCTTCCGTCACGGTAGAAGGCGACGTTGTCGGTTCCATCAGCTGTCCCGACACCGGCGGCATCCTAGCGCTCATTGGTGTATCTCGTGACGATGTCACGGCAGGCGCCGAAGCTGGTCCTGCCGACGGGCCATCCTTGGAGGAGCGGATGGACACGATGGCACGCAAGATCGCCGAGCTGCGCATTCTCAAGGGCGAAACCAGCGTGGTTGACAGTGGAGCTCCAGTGCTAGTGGTAAGCCAGTTCACTCTCTACGGGCGAACGGCGAAGGGCCGCCGGCCATCATGGTCAGATGCCGCACCCGGGGACGCGGCGGAACCGCTGATCCAAGGGGTTGTCGCTCGCCTGCGGAAGCGCGGGATCACCGTGGAGGAAGGTCGCTTCGGAGCCATGATGCAGGTCTCCTCCGTCAATGAGGGGCCGTTTACCGTGCTCGTTGAGGTGTAGCCTCGGCGCGCCTCCCCCAAAATGGCCTAAAACCCACCTCGCAGACCGGGATGCGTGAACATTTTTCAAACCGTGGGAACTATCTGCGCCGAAGGTCCGTTGTAGGAGATGAACCAAGCCGCAACTTAGGAGGCATGAGATGGCCACATCATCCGCTGCTAGCGTCCAGGACGAGGACGGACAGGAAGTTGACCGCGGCTCACGCCGTAACCAGACTAATGACAATCCCTCCGCGGACTTGGTCCGCGTTTACCTCAACGGAATCGGCAAGACTGCGTTGTTGAGCGCCGAAGACGAAGTTGAGCTCGCACAGGCAATCGAGGTGGGCCTGTACGCCGAGTACAAGCTCGCCAATGCCGAGAAGCTGACCCGCGCCGAGAAGCGCGACCTCAAGATTCTCGCCCGCGAAGGCAAGAAGGCACGCTCCCACCTCCTCGAGGCTAACCTGCGCCTCGTGGTCTCCCTGGCTAAGCGTTATACCGGCCGCGGCATGCCGCTGCTGGACCTCATCCAGGAAGGAAACCTGGGCCTGATTCGCGCAATGGAGAAGTTTGACTATGCCAAGGGCTTCAAGTTCTCCACGTACGCCACGTGGTGGATCCGCCAGGCCATTACCCGCGGCATGGCTGACCAGTCCCGCACCATCCGCCTCCCGGTGCACCTGGTAGAGCAGGTCAATAAGCTTTCCCGCATCAAGCGCGAGATGTATCAGTCCTTGGGCCGCGAGGCTACGAATGAGGAGCTGGCCGAGGAATCCGGCATCGAAGAGTCCAAGATCGAAATGCTGCTGCGCCAGTCTCGCGATCCCGTCTCCCTGGATATGCCTGTGGGCACCGATGAAGAAGCACCGTTGGGTGACTTCATTGAGGATGCCGAGGCAACCGATGCGGAAACCGCCGTGGTGGCATCCATGCGCCACTCTGATATCCGCTCCGTCATCGGCTCCCTCGAGGAGCGTGAGCAGGATGTCATCCGCCTGCGCTATGGCTTGGACGACGGTGTTCCGCGCACCCTCGATCAGATTGGACGCAAGTTCGGTCTCTCCCGCGAGCGTGTTCGCCAGATTGAGCGCGAGGTCATGGCCAAGCTGCGGGAGGGCAACCGCGCCGATCGTCTCCGCGAATACGCGCTTTAAATTCTGTTTCATAGCTCTTGACGCTAGCCATCGAGGTTCATCCCTCCTGCCCACCTAAATTGTTGGCTGGGCTCGGGGAGGTCGATGCTCGGTGGCTTTCGTCATTTCTCGAGGGCCGTGAATCTCTTTGTCCATATCTTCCTATTCACCCCGCGCAGCGTGCAGCGCTGCGTGCGCAAGCCCTGAAAAAATACGCTATTGTTTAAGATATTCTCTTAATACACTCCTATTACCGCGCCTAAACCTATGTGGCTACGGACCGCCGACAACGCAGAAAGGTAAGCCCACGTGAGGGATCTAGTTGACACCACGGAAATGTATCTGCGAACCATTTATGAGCTCGAAGAGGAAGGAATTACCCCACTGCGTGCTCGCATTGCAGAGCGCCTAGAGCAATCTGGGCCGACTGTGTCCCAGACTGTGGCTCGCATGGAGCGCGATGGCCTGCTCCACGTGCGCACGGACCGCAGCCTCGACCTCACCCAGCAAGGTCGCGAACTGGCCACCAATGTCATGCGCAAGCACCGCCTCGCTGAGCGCTTGCTCACGGACGTCCTAGGCCTCGATATTCACAAGGTTCATGATGAGGCCTGCCGTTGGGAGCACGTCATGAGCGAAGAGGTAGAGAAGCGAGTCATAGCCGTTCTTGAGGATTCTTCCCGCTCCCCCTTCGGCAACCCCATCCCAGGTTTGGCGCAGCTTGGCATGACCCCCGCAGAACTCGACCTGGGGACTCGCGCCATCGATCTTCCCACCGGGCAAAAGACTGCAGCCACCATCGTCCAGATCAACGAGGTTTTGCAGGCGGATAACTCGACTTTCCACGAGCTTTACTCGTGCGGTATTCAGGTTGGTTCGAAGGTTACCGTGGTCAATGAAAGCGGAACGATTACGCTGACCACGGAGTCGGGCCACACCGTCGAGCTTGTCGACGACCTCGCGCACGCTATCCGAGTCAAGGAGGACTAAGGCGATGAAGCTACTTGTTACTGGCGGTGCCGGCTATGTCGGCAGCGTGTGCGCGGCCGTCCTCGTGGAGAAGGGGCACGACGTCACCATCATCGATAACTTTTCCACCGGCAACCGCGAAGCTATCCCAGAGCAGGCCCGCCTCGTCGAGGGTGACGTGGCCGATGTCGCTCGTGAAGTGCTATCTGAAGGAGGCTTCGACGGCGTTGTGCATTTTGCCGCTCGCTCCCTCGTTGGCGAATCCGTTGAGGCTCCGGCTGACTATTGGCAGCACAATGTCGTCACGACGCTGCAGTTGCTCAACGCCATGCGCGAATTCGGCGTCACCAACCTTGTGTTTTCTTCGACCGCGGCAACGTACGGCGAGCCTGCACAGGTTCCGATCACAGAGACGATGCCTACGAAGCCGACGAATCCTTATGGCGCATCCAAGCTCGCAATCGACTACATGATCACCTCATATGCCCAGGCCTACGGCTTGGGGGCGACGTCGTTGCGCTACTTTAACGTCGCCGGTGCCTACGGCAGCATTGGCGAGAACCGCGAGGTGGAAACCCACCTCATTCCGCTTGTATTGCAGGTAGCACTTGGCCATCGCGACAAGATCTTCATTTTCGGCGATGACTACGACACTGCCGACGGCACCGCCGTCCGCGATTACATCCACATCCGTGACCTGGCCGACGCTCATGTGCTCGCGCTTGAAAGCAACGCTGCGGGTACACACCGCATCTATAACCTCGGCTCCGGAGACGGTTACTCTGTCAAGCAGGTCATTGAGGCCTGCCGCGAAGTCACCGGACACCCCATCCCCGCTGAGCTGGCGCCCCGCCGCGCAGGAGATCCCGCAACCCTCGTGGCCTCCTCGGACAAGATTAAGTCCGAGCTCGGATGGGATCCGAGCCGCACCGACTTGACCACCATCGTGACGGATGCGTGGAACTTTACCCGGCAGCTCGGCGAGCGGGCTCATTCCGCGCGGCGTTAGTGCTGCCCTCCCCAGCCGTATCCCCTACCGCGTTGTCGAAGGCCTTACGCGCCCCTGCGTGGATCGAAGCACGTATCTTTTCATGCAGCCCGTGGCGATAGGCCTGGCACAACAGCGAGCCTAGGCGATGGCTGGGGAACTCTTCCGTGACGAGCTGCAGTGCCGGTCCAGCCAGGATGTCCCACTCCTGTTCCATGTGTGCCAGGGCAAACAGGGTCAGAGCATTCGCCCGTAATTCTTCGCCGAATGTGCGCGCTGCTGCTAGGAGAAGGTACGCACCGGTTTCGCCAGCCTCCGCGCAGATGCCCACCACGAGGTCGCGCGTCCACGTCGTCGACAGCCACACGGCGCATGATGCCAACAGCTCTACATCTTCTTCGGCTTCCTCCACAGACGCCACCTGGTGAAGCGCCCACTGAGCATCATCCACAAAGTGCTCAAGGAGTTCCTTGCGCTTCTTCCCTTTCGCCGCGGCCACCTGGGCGCGAAACTGAGTCGCGGTATCGCGTGCTTGTCGGCTCAGGGCTTCGGCTTCGGCAGAATCGAGGTGTGGGTTTCCCGGCGCGAAAATGGCAAAGAATTCTTCCCTATTGAGCTCTGGAACAACATTGTGATTGACGCAGGAGCGCATCGAGGAGGCGTCGGTAAGCGCCGGTATAGTGCCTTCTACCCACTTTTTCATCGGCCCGCTCCCATCTGCGTTGACGGTTCCGTGCAACAGAACGTAGGGCTCATGTTTGGTGATTTCCTTGGCGTACCAGGCCGCGTCAATCTCCAACCCGTCACAGGAACGATCCAGGCCGTAGAGCCAGTGGGTCACCTCCCGTAATTCAGTAAGCGGGCGCTGCGAAATGAGGAAGGCGAAGACGCCTTCGCGGGCATTCTCTGCCAGCATCGCCGCGATGTCTGGCAGGGCTCCGGCGGCATCGGGGATATCGACGCGGGCGAGCGGACCCATGGCCGGGCCGCGCGGGGTGGTGTCAATGGCCATGAATACCACCGATTCGGTGGGATAGAAGCCAAGGAGTCCGGGGATGTTAGCAAGGAGATGACCAGGTGTCGTAATCGGTGGGGTGTTATCTGTGTGCGTTGAGAATGTGCTCATACTTGTACCCTGAACCAGGGCTGCCACAGGACGCTAGGGGGATCACGCCACACACGGAGAATCTGTGGATAACTAGTCCGGACTGGTCTGCAATCCGAGGGAAAGAGCCAAGTTATTCACACCCACCAACTCGACATGCTGGCACAACGGATGGCCATGTGGCATGCTTGAACGATCATCACCAGTGCCCATGATCAATCCCAGCTCGGCTTGGCAAGGAACGCACAATCGCAGCTGGGAATAGGTAGTAGCCCTACAGCGTTGCAAGGCACAGAACGCTGATTAGGTCCGTACGCTTCTAAAGAAGCGCACGGATAGAAGGAGGAGTCACAATCATGCAGGAAGAACAGGGCCGCATGTATGAGCTGGAGTATCCCGCACCAGTGGTCAAGGACGATTCCGCCCCAGGCAATGGCCCTACGATGATCGTGGCCATGAATGGCTATGCCGATGCGGGCCAGGCCGTCGAAGCCAGTGCTGATCACCTCAAAGCCGCGTTGGAGAACCGCCAGCTGGCTTCGTTTAATAATGACGAGCTTATTGACTACCGCTCTCGCCGCCCCGCCGTCACCATTGACCACGACCGCACGGTAGAAATTGAGAACACCGATCTGGGCATCAAGGTGCTCCGGGATAACTCCGGCACACCTTTCCTGCTGCTTTCTGGACCGGAACCGGACTTGCGCTGGGAGGCATTTACGGACGCGGTGGTGAACTTGGTGGAAAAGTTCGATATCAAGAACACCATCATGCTGTACTCGGCCCCTATGCCGGTGCCGCACACCCGCCCCACCGTGGTCACGGCGCACGGCAATGAGCCGGAGCTCCTTAACTCCATGGTGCGCATGGAATCCACCATGATGGTCCCGGGCGCCGCCGCCCTGTATATTGAGCGAGCCTTGGATAAGAAGGGCCGCCGCGTTGCTGGATACACCGCTCATGTTCCGCACTACCTTGCGGCGTCTCCTTACCCGGCCGCCACGCTACGGCTGTTAGATTCGGTCGCCTCGGCGGTTGACCTCAACATTCCGCTGGGCAGCCTGGAAGCGGACGTTGCTCGCATCAACCAGCAGTTGGAGGAGCAGGTTACCGATTCTGAGGAGATCGCTGGCGTCGTACGTCAGCTAGAAGAGCAGTACGATGCCTACATGGAGCGCTACCGCTCCCGCCACCCGCAGGCCATCATGCCAGGTGAGGAGCACATGCCCACTGGCGAGGAGATCGGTGCGGACTTTGAGGCCTTTCTTGCTGGCCTCGATGACAGCTCGGACATCCTGTCCGAAGATATCGATGACCGCGAAGACAACTACGGCCGCGATGAAGGCCCCGGCTTAGACATGGATGACGACGTCTAAGCATATCTTGCCCAGCCGCACAATTAGAGGCAGGGCAGTGAAGTTGGGGCGCAGGGCCGACGCTCTGGTTAATAGAGCTTTTCGCCTAAGGTGGGACGGGTGAACCTTTCTCAGATGTTGCCCGATCTCGCCGAAGTCCCCGAGTCGATGGTTGATGAGGCCATCTGGGACACATTTTTGTCCTGGACTTCCGGCCGCGGTATCTCGCTCTACCCGGCGCAGGAAGAGGCCTCCCTTGGTGTTCTCGCCGGGGATAACGTCATCTTGGCCACCCCCACCGGTTCTGGTAAATCCATGGTGGCCAACGCCGCCCACTTCATTGCTTTAGCACGCGGCCAGCGCAGCTTCTACACCGCTCCCATCAAGGCCTTGGTGAGCGAAAAGTTCTTCGCTCTCTGCGAGATTTTCGGCCCCGAGAACGTCGGCATGATGACCGGCGATGCCACGGTCAATGGCTCCGCCCCGATTATCGCCGCCACCGCTGAGATCGTGGCCAATATTGCGCTACGCGATGGCGCGGAAGCCGCCATCGATCAAGTGATCATGGACGAGTTCCACTACTACTCCGAACCCGATCGCGGCTGGGCCTGGCAGGTACCGCTCCTGGAGCTACCGAAGGCCCAGTTCCTGCTCATGTCCGCCACCCTGGGCGATACCGCATGGCTGGAGAAGGATTTGACGGAGCGTACCGGCCGCACGACGACGCTGGTAGCGGGAACAACTCGCCCGGTGCCCCTCGACTTCTCTTATGTCTTTTCCGCGGTCCACGAAACAATCGAAGAATTGCTCGCCGATGGCAAGGCGCCCATCTACGTCGTCCACTTCTCCCAACGCGAAGCCTCAGAGCGTGCGCAGGCGCTCACTTCGCTGTCGAAGATCATCACCGCAGAGGAGAAGGAGGCCATTGCCGCGGAGCTCGCAGGCTTCCGCTTCACCACGACGTTTGGCAAAGACCTCTCTAAGCTTCTGCGTAAGGGAATCGGTGTCCACCACGCTGGCATGCTGCCGAAGTACCGGCGCTTGGTTGAGCGCCTGGCTCAGAAGGGCCTTCTCAAGATTATTTGCGGCACCGATACTTTGGGGGTGGGCATCAACGTCCCCATCCGCACAGTGCTGATGACGGGTTTGGCCAAGTACGACGGGACCCGCCAACGCATTCTGAAATCCCGTGAGTTTCACCAGATTGCCGGCCGCGCTGGCCGCGCCGGTTATGACACGGAAGGCACCGTCGTAGTGCAGGCGCCGGAGTATGAGATTGAGAACGCCAAAGCGCGGCGCCGTGTGGGCGATGACCCGGCCCGCCTCAAGAAGCTGAAGAAGAAGTCTGCGCGCGACGGTGAAGTGTCGTGGTCGGAGCAGACTTACGCCCGGCTTATCGACGCCGAGCCGGAGCAATTGACGTCCCAGTTCCGAGTGTCCAACTCCATGTTGCTCAACGTGCTCGCCCGCCACGGCAACGGCTACGAGCACCTTAAGCACCTGCTCCGCACGAGCCACAACACGCGCGCCCGCCAGAACGAGGACATCCTCACAGCGTTGAGTCTGTTCCGAGGCCTCCTCAATTCGGGCGTGGTGCAAAAGTCTACGAAGGGGCTCGATATCTACGGCCGCCCCTACCACGTGGTCCGTGAGATGCCGCGCGATTTCGCCCTCAACCAGCCTTTAGGCCCCTTCGCGCTAGCGGCACTCACCTTGCTGGATCCCGAGTCCGAGACCTATGCCCTCGATGTCATCTCTGTCTTTGAATCGGTGCTGGATGATCCACGCCAGGTGCTTATTGCTCAACAGAAGCAGCGGCGCGGTGAGGAGATAGCAGCTCTCAAAGCGGAGGGCGTGGACTATACCGAGCGCATGGCCATCGTGGAAGACATCACGTGGCCAAAGCCCCTGGAAGAACTCCTCGAACAATCCTATGAGACCTTCTGCCAGACCAACCCATGGGCTAAGGAGTTCGAGCTGCGGCCTAAGTCTGTAGTGCGCGACATGCTGGAGAGCGCCATGACTTTTTCCGATCTCGTCGCCACCTACGGTCTTGCCCGCTCGGAAGGCGTCATTTTGCGCTACCTGACGGATGCCTGGCGCACGCTCAAGCAGTCGATTCCCGCGGAGTTCCTCACAGAAGAACTCGAGGACATCATCGTCTGGCTCGGGGAGCTTATCCGCCAAGTAGATTCTTCGCTTGTCGACGAGTGGGCTGAGATGGCTGGCGAGGACTCCCCCATTTCCCAGGAGGATTTGGACCGCGAGTTGGCCTTTGGAGTTGAGGCTCCCACTGCCTTGACCGCGAATCAGCGGGCTTTCAGCATCATGGTGCGCAACTACTTCTTCCGCCTTGCTCAGCTCTTTGCCTTGGAGAAGGAAGAGCGCTTGGCAAACCTATTGGATTACTTGGAGGAGATCCCCGACTTCGGCCGCGCCCTCGATGACTACTTCGATGATTACGATGACATCGACACTGGGCCAGCGGCTAGGGGGCAGGAATATTTTGTCTTGGATAAGGGTGACACGGGCTCGGGCGCTCGTGGAGTTGGCGGCTCGCGGTCGTGGACCGTGCGTCAAATCCTTAAGGACCCAGAGGGTGATAACTCCTATCAGCTCGTTGGCATCGTAGATCTCGATGCCTCCGATGAAGCCGGGGAAGTACGGCTTTCTGAGCTGCGCGTGGAGTACTAGGGCGCATAAGCAGGGACTATTAATACCCCCTTTTCTGAATTAATATTTTCCGTTCATCGCATATTATTCGTATGATTGGAGAATGAGCACGGCACAACAGATAGACGAACGCAAGCTTTCCCCAATTCCTCACGCCAGCGCAGCCCCCGCGGCCGAGCGCCTCACACCCGGTTCCTTCACCATGAAGGTCCTCAACGGCATCTCCATCGCCGTCGTGGTGTCGCTGGTTCCGCAAGCTCTACTGGGCGAACTGGCCAAGGCTCTGCTGCCCTTCTGGTCTGGCGCCGCCACCGTCATGGCCCTCACCGGTTTGGCCGCTAGCCTTTTGCCCGTCATGATCGGTGTCCTCATTGGCATCGAATTCAAGATGACACCCATCCAAACCGCCGCGGTGGGTATTGCCTCCTTCTGCGGCTCCGGCGTGGCCACAGTGAATCCCGAGGGCGGCTTCTTCCTCAAAGGTACTGGCCTTGTGATTAACTCAGGACTTACCGCAGCCATCGCGGTGGGACTGCTTCTTTTCATCGGCGATAAACTCAAGAACTACTCAATCTTGCTGCTCTCCACCATTGTGACTCTGGTCGCGGGCACGATTGGATGGGTAGTCACTTACCCCGTTGTTAAGGTCTTCACCCTGTGGTTGGGCAACTTGGTCAACGGCGCAACCACTTTGCAGCCGGTCCTTATGGGCGTGGTCCTCGCTATCCTCTTCGCCATCATGATTGTCTCCCCAGTCTCCACCGTTGGCATTGCCACTGCCATCTTCATTGACGGCGTTGCCTCCGGTACCGCCAACCTGGGCGCCGTGGCCGCCGGATTTACCCTCCTGGTTGCTGGTTGGCGCGTCAACGGCTTCGCCACCTCCATCCTGCACGTCCTCGGTTCCCCCAAGGTGCAGATGGCCAATATGCTGTCCAAACCAGTGACCTTCCTCCCGGTAATTTGTTCCGCGGCCGTCTTGGGCGGCGTCGGCGGCGCCCTAGGGATTTCCGGTACCCCGATTTCCGCTGGCTTCGGCATCTCCGGCCTCATGGGCCCCTTGGCCGCCCTCAACTACGAAGGCTGGGGCTGGAGCGCTGGCAACGTAATGATCATCACCTTCGTATACCTCGTCCTGCCACTCGCCCTTGCGCTGCTCTTTTGCTGGCTCTTCGAGAAGGTCCTGCATCTCACCAAATCTGAATACTTTTCTCTCGATTTCAAGTAGTGGCATGGGGAGTACAGTGGGTGGCGCTATGAATACTCCAGACTCCCCAGCCACCAGTATTCGCCTCGCGGGCGTTCACTTTGAAACGCAGGATGACGCCGTCACGGTCCACTGGCTTCTCGGAGGCCTTCCTCACCACCGTGACGTCGTGTTTAAGCTGCACACCCTCGATCTTCAACTCATCATCCACTTCGAGCGAGACCAGCTCGTCTCCATGGAAATCGCGTCTTTTGGTGAGGACACCAGGGATGCCCACCGGCCCGTCGATTATCACTACACGTACACCCCCGAGGAGCTCGTAGTCACCGTGCCAACGGCTCATTTTGAACTCACCGACCAGGTTTTCACCATGGGGCTGTCCGTGGATGGCGCCGCCTGTGGCGAATGGACTGGCACTATTGTCTAAGCCTTCGCTCCCTGCATTCAGCTAAGCCTACACACGCTTTACAGGGCGTTGACCAGCAACAATACTGGAGAGTAAGAAGTTCTCTAGACAATTGCGAGAGCACTAGAGCACGACGCGGACACTCTGGACATCGAGGAGCTGGCAATGCCCCACCATGGCAACGAACCCCACGGATCTTCACACAACGCGCGCCTCAACTCTTTGCGGGCAGGCGTTCTTGGCGCCAACGACGGTATCGTCTCTGTCGCCGCGCTTCTACTCGGCGTGGTGGGTTCGGGGGCGTCGGCAAGCACCATCCTCACCGCAGGCTTGGCAGCCACCGTGTCTGGCGCCGCTTCCATGGCGCTCGGAGAATACGTCTCGGTGTCCGCTCAGCGTGACTCCGAGCGGATGATGATCGACAAGGAGACCCGCGAGCTGGCGGAAATCCCCGAACAAGAGCATGCCGAGCTCGTTTCCATGCTCGCCAGCTACGGCATGCACACCGAAACCGCGGACACTGCCGCCCGTGAGATCGCTGCCGAGGATAGACTTCTCGAAGCACACCTCCGGCTTGAAATGGGCATCGACGGCGAAGACCTGACAAATCCATGGCACGCGGCGTTCTGGTCGGCCATATCTTTCCTCGCCGGCGCCGCACTCCCCCTGTTGTCGATCTTCCTCGCCCCCATGAGCATGGCTGCAGCAACAGTCGCCATCGTTACCTTGGTCGCTCTTGCCATCACAGGCTACGTCTCCGCCCGCCTCGCCGACACGAACACTGGGCGTTCCGTGCTCCGCCTCGTCATCGGTGGTGCACTGGGCCTGGCCGTCACTTATGGCATCGGCGTCGCTTTCGGCGGGGTCGTCGGCTAGGCAGAAAAGAGCCGCCCGACGCGACCTCTACGCACCGACGCCCCTCCCCGATGGGCCAAAACAGAAAGCCCCACCTCCCGCCTAATGCGGGCAGTGGGACTCTACGTTTAGCTAGAAAAGTGCTAGCTGGTTTTACTCAGCGGTGCGCACGGCCTCGGCCTGCAGCGCCTGGGCCACAGCCTCGATGACGCCAGCTACCTTGATACCTTCCCAGATCTGCTCCTTGGTCACGCCCTCCTCCAAGAGGGTGTTGGCGTGTGCGGACAGGCAGTGCTCGCAGCCGTTGATGGCGGAGACAACGGTGCTCCACAGCTCAAACGTGGCCTTTTCCACGCCGGGCTTAGCAATGATATTCATGCGCAGACCAAACTTGACCTGGGCAAAATCATCGCCCAACCAGCTCTTTGCACGGTAGGCCACGTTGTTCATAGCCATCACCGTGGCGGAGCCAAGAGCTGCGTCAATTGCTTCCTCACTGAGGTGCTCGCGGGCTTCCTCGAGAATCTCCGACAGCACCAGATCATTGCGGGTCGCAGCGGCAGCAGCGACCAAGCTACCCCACAGCTGCTCCTCATTCAGCTCGGTGGTGCGTGTAAGGGAACCAATGTTGAGCTTCTGATCCTTAGCATATGCCGGAAGCGCGGACTTCAGGTTTTCGATGGACATTGATGTAACTCCTTTAAGGTTGGACGGTTGTGCTTAGTGCTGCTTTACAGAGCGGACTGAACAACCTCGAGCTTGTCGATGTTCTTGGTCGGGTCATTAGCCTCCCAGTTGCAGGCACAGACCTCTTCGGACTGCAGGGCGTCCAGCACACGCAGAACCTCATCCACGTTGCGGCCGACAGCATCCGGAGTCACGGACACGAACTGGATAACACCGTCCGGATCGATGATGAAAGTAGCGCGGTCAGCAACACCGTCGGCATTCTCCACACCGAGGGCACGGATCAGGTCGTGGCGAATATCAGAGAACATCGGGAACGGAACTTCCTTCAGCTCTGGGTGGGTTGCACGCCAGTTGAAGTGTGCGAACTCGTTATCGGTGGAGCCGCCAAGGACCTGGGTATCGCGGTCCAAGAACTCCTCATTCAGCTTGCCGAAGGCCGCAATTTCAGTCGGGCAGACGAAGGTGAAGTCCTTCGGGTAGAAGAACACAACCTTCCACATTCCCTGGTACTTGTCCAGAGATACCTGCTCGAAGTAGTCCTCCGGTTGGTTAGCGTTGACGTCGTGGAGGTCGCCACCCTTCAGCGCGGTCAGATCGAACTCCGGGAACTTCTCGCCAACAGTCAAAATAGGCATAGAAGACTCATCTCCTTCAATAGTCACAACAATGCTCAAAAGTGATGCAGATCTCTACGACCGCACACCACTTTGCCTTTTAGCTGGTACGCAGCCGTACGCCTGTTAAGTATGCCACGAAAGATTTCGCGCGTCAATAGGCTCCGCGAATTATAGGTGTTAGAGTTATAGGCATGAACAATAAGGAGTATCGTCCGACCCTCGCCCAGTTGCGTACCTTCGTCACGATCGCAGAGAACAAGCACTTTGGCTCCGCGGCCGCCAAGCTCGATATCTCCCAGCCTTCGCTCTCCCAAGCCCTCGTCGCGCTCGAGCAAGGACTGGGAGTGCAGCTCATTGAACGCTCCACCCGCAAGGTCATCGTGACGTCCACCGGCGAGATGCTCCTGCCCTATGCAAAGGCGGCCCTCGAAGCCTCCGATGCCTTCCTGAGCCAAGCCCGCGGCGCCAACGGCACACTCACCGGTCCCCTCACCATCGGCATCATCCCGACCATCGCGCCCTATATCTTGCCGGGTCTGTTGCGATCCATCGATGATGCTTACCCCGATTTGGAGCCCCGCTTCGTCGAGGAGCAAACCCAGCATCTTCTGAGTAAGCTGCGCGAAGGAAACCTTGACTTAGCCGTTGCTGCACTACCCACTGAGGCTCCCGGCATGGTGGAGATCCCTCTCTACACCGAGGCCTTCACCGCAGTAACTCCAGCGGCGCATCCACTCGCAGGGCGCGATGACCTCACGCTGTCGGAGCTCGAGCATCTCGATTTGCTCTTGCTTGATGACGGCCACTGCCTCCGCGACCAAGTCCTCGACCTGTGCCGCCGCGCGAAAGTGAACCCCTCCGAGGCCACCAACGCCGTCACGCGCGCCTCGTCATTGACCACTATTTTGCAGCTTGTCATGGGAAACCTCGGCACTACCCTTGTCCCTGAATCAGCGCTCGCAACGGAATGCCAAAACCCTCAGCTTGCGGTCGCCCATTTCGCCCCCACGGTAACGGCGGAACGCCAGGTTGGACTCGTTTTCCGATCGTCTGCTGCCCGCGCCGATGAATACCGCACTTTCGGGACACTGGTCACCAGCGCATTTGAGGACGCCGTCGAGCGCTCTCGGGACCTCTTTTCGTCTCCCTAGTCAGCTCCCTCTGATCAACACGCGTGCCCCAGCGCGACACTCAAAACGCCAAAGCCGCCACTGACCGGCCTCCTTGTCTAGGCCCTCCTCTGTGAAAGGGCTATCCGAAGAGGACAGTCAGGGCGGCGGCGCGCGTTAAATGCGCTACGTGTGGCCTTTAGTGTTTAGGCTGCGGGGGCATAACGCCCTTGACACTGGCGGCACAGGTGCGCGGTTGCCAGCTGCATAGCCGGTGCGATGACTACCAGCGCCAAGCCCAACGTGATGAAGGACGCGGCAAACATGAGAGCCGTAAGAACGATGAACAGCAGGATGTGGCTGTAATTCTGTTTGCCTAGCTTGAGCCCCTGCGAGAACGCCTCACCGATTGAGGAGGTATCCGCTGCCAACCAGGGCATGAGGGTAAAGAAGGGCTGGATGAATAGCCCGATCAGCATGAGCACGGCGAGAATACCGAAGATGGAACCGACGAGCGCGAGAATCTCCCCGTCTCCGAGGTTCTCGACGTTCTGCATATCCATTGCAGAGGCCCCGCCGAAGCCCACAGCAAACACAATGACGACAACAATCACGAGGGCTATAGCGCCAAGAATACCCAGGACCAGGTTCACCACAAGCGGCGACACCCAGCGAACACCTTGGAAAAGAGTGCCCCACGTGGGGCTTGGCTTATCGATCTCGCGATAGGCCAAGCGGTACACAATCAAAGAGATAACGATGGAGAGTATAGACACGGCAAAGGAGAAGAAGCTCACCATGACGCTCGCGCCCGTACCATCGGCGTTCTGCTCGCCAACGCTGATGCCAATTTGTGGAATAACCTGAATAAAGAACACCACGACAGCACCCAGCACCCACAGCATCGCATTACCCAGCGCAGCCTTGAAGCCCCATTTGATCGCCTCTAGGGCGCTGACTGGGCCCGTGTAGGCAGGGCCGGCGCCCGGACCAGGGCCCTCATATCCGGAATCGCCTCCGTAGCTTGCCCCGGCGTATCCCGGCTGACCGGCGTTGTAGGCGCCATAGGAATTGCCACCATAGGGCTGAGCGCCGTAGGACTCGCCACCGTAATTGCCATAACTGCCGGACTGGCCGAAGCCAGCCTGATCCTCTGGGTGCGTGGTGGGTTCATACCGCGGCAGGCCGCCATTGTTTCCCGAGGAGTTATTGGCGTTGTTTCCCGGATTGTTGCCGAACCCGCCGTGGGAGCCGTTGTCATCCGGTTTCGGATCAAAAGGATTGGTCATACACTTCTGCCCTTCTGTAATCTCTTTTCACACAGTCACCACAAGAGTACCAATTTCTCCACCTCGACCTGTGAGCGAAAAGCACTTCCGAGTAGACTTCTAGGTCGACTATGACTGCTACTCGCGAAGACCTCTACAACGCCCTCACGACAGTTTCCTTGAGTGATGAGCGTGCTTTCCGCCGCCGCCTCCGCAAGGCTCGCTCCCCCAAAGCGCTTGCAGCTATCGGGGCTGATATTGCATCTGCCCAGGAAAAAGTGAGCGCCATCGACGTAAACGTGCCGTCGATTTCCTACCCCGAGCAGCTTCCCGTTACCGGACGGCGGGACGATATCGCCGAGGCCATCGAGAATAATCAGGTGGTCATCATTGCCGGCGAGACTGGTTCGGGCAAGACCACTCAAATTCCCAAAATTTGTCTAGAGCTCGGCCGTGGACGCCGGGGTCTCATCGGCCATACCCAGCCGCGACGACTCGCAGCACGGACCGTCGCCGAGCGCATTGCGGAGGAACTCGGCCAATCAATCGGGGACTCCGTTGGCTACGCCATCAGGTTCGATGACCGTGTCTCCTCGACCACAGCCGTGAAGCTCATGACCGACGGCATCCTGCTGGCGGAAATGCAACGCGACCGCTTCCTCAACGCCTACGACACGATCATTATTGATGAGGCCCACGAGCGGTCCCTCAATATCGATTTTCTCCTCGGCTATCTCAAGAGGCTGCTTCCCAAGCGTCCGGATCTCAAGGTCATTATCACCTCCGCGACGATCGATCCGGAGCGTTTCGCCGAACACTTCGCTGACGCTGAAGGGAAGCCCGCGCCGATCATCGAAGTGTCCGGGCGCACCTACCCGGTAGAAATCCGCTACCGTCCCCTCGAAGTCGAGTCAGGGGGAAAGACCATTGACCTCGATCCACTGGACGCCCTGTGTGAAGCCATCGAGGAGCTCATGGCGGAAGGCGAAGGAGATATCCTGTGCTTCTTCCCAGGCGAGCGCGATATCCGCGATGCAATGGAAGCGATTGAGGGGCGTCATTGGCGCAACGTGGAAGTCACTCCGCTCTTTGGGCGCCTGTCCAACCAGGAGCAGCATCGCGTTTTCCGCTCACACAAGGGGCGCCGCATCGTGCTCTCCACCAACATCGCCGAAACCTCCCTGACGGTGCCGGGCATTCGCTATGTCGTGGATACCGGAACCGCACGTATCTCGCGCTACTCCACCCGCACTAAGGTGCAGCGATTGCCCATCGAGCCGATTTCCCAAGCCAGCGCTAACCAGCGTTCAGGGCGGTGTGGTCGCGTGGCCGATGGCATTGCTATCCGTCTGTATAGCGAGCAGGATTTCCTCTCCCGGCCGGAGTTTACCGACCCTGAGATTCTGCGCACTAACCTAGCCAGCGTTATTCTCCAAATGATTTCGCTGCGCCTCGGCGACATCGCTGATTTCCCCTTCGTCCAGGCCCCAGAGCCCAAAGCCGTGCGTGACGGCCTGCTCCTCCTCCACGAGCTGGGCGCACTCGAGGGCAAGGAGAAAGACGGGCTACCGGTGCTGACACGCATTGGGCGGGATCTTGCCCGCATCCCGGTAGATCCGCGCATGGCTCGCATGCTCGTTGAAGCCAACACCTCCGGATGCCTGCACGACGTCATGGTCATCGTTGCCGCGATGACAATCCAGGATGTGCGCGAGCGCCCCATCGACAAACAGGCCCAAGCCGACCAGGCCCATGCTCGCTTTAAGGACAAGTCCTCAGACTTTATGGCGATGCTCAACCTGTGGGACTTTGTCCAAGAAGCTCGCGATGAGATGAGCGGCAATGCTTTCCGCAAGCGGATGAAGGCAGACTTCTTGCATTACATGCGCATCCGCGAGTGGTTTGATCTGGTTCGACAACTCAGGGATGTCGCTAAGCAGCTCGGTTGGACGGCCCAGGAGAGCACCGAGCGCCGAGCGGATGACATCCACATGTCCCTGCTGTCTGGCTTGCTGTCCAATATCGGCGCACGCGATGGAAACTCTAAGGAGTTCATTGGCGCACGAAATACCCGCTTCCTCATCTTCCCCGGTTCAGCACTAGCAAAGAAACCGCCAGAATTTCTCATGGCGGCTGAGCTGGTGGAGACCTCACGTTTGTGGGCCCGCGACGTAGCGGCCATCGACCCCGCTTGGGTAGAAAAGCTGGCCAAGAACCTGCTCAAGCACAACTATTCGGACCCGACGTGGTCGCGCAAGCGGGGCTCCGCGGTAGTCACCCAGCGCTCGACCCTCTACGGAGTCACCGTGGTGGCCGATCGAACCGTTCCCTACCATCGCGTCGATCCCGTTGCGGCACGTGACATGTTCATCCGCAATGCGCTTGTCGACGGCGACTGGACCACCCACCATAACTTCTTCCACGACAACAAGCGCAAGCTTGCCGAGGCTTCCGAATACGAAGAAAAAGCACGGCGCCGCGGTCTCGTTGTAGACGAGGACACGCTTTTCGACTTCTACGATCAGCGCATCCCGGAATCTGTGACCACTGCCCGACACTTCAACTCGTGGTGGAAGAAACAGAAAAACAAGCATTCTCTGGACTTCGACCCAGAAGCACTCCTCGAGGATGACCACGATGTCACTGAGGACGCCTTCCCGGATCGGTGGTTGAAGGGAAGCATCGATTACGACCTGTCCTATAAGTTCGAGCCAGGTGACCCGCTTGACGGCGTCACGCTCAGGGTTCCCGTTCCACTGCTGGCCGGATTGGATACTGAGGGATTCGACTGGCTCGTGCCGGGCCTGCGTCTAGAGCTTGTCACTGAGCTGATCCGCTCGCTACCGAAAGCGCTGCGCCGTACTGTGGTTCCGGCCCCCGAGTTCGCTGAGCGGGCCTTGCCCAAGCTCCTTCCCTATGAAGGAGCGCTCATCGACCAGCTCGCAGCTGTGTTACGGGACATGGGCGGCCAGGGCATCAACGCGGCTGACTTCCGCCCTGATCAGCTCCCGCCCCATTTGCGCATGAACTATGCCGCAGTGGACAAGCGGGGCAAGATCATCGATTCCGATCGCGATTTGAAGGCGCTCGTGCAACGCCAAGCCGGGCATATCTCGTCCTCCGTGTCGCGCGTCGGCCGCGCCGCCGAATCCGCTTCCGTCAAGGAATGGTCGGAAGACACGCTGGGCGCTATCGATGAGGAAGTGACCACGGTGGTTGATGGGCATGAGGTCACCGCTTATCCTGCACTTGTCGCTACGAAGGAGGGCGTGGCGCTGAAGGTGCATCCAACCAAGGCGGCTGCCGACGCCTCCATGATCACCACCACCCTGACGCTGCTACTCCGAGAGATTTCCGTAAACACGCAGCATATGGTCAAGGGCCTGCCCCTGCAGCAGCGGGTTGCTGTCGACGCCTACCCGCACGGCGGGGCCGAAGGTCTCGTCAACGATGCTCGGGTCGCCGCAGTACGCGACATCATGATGGAGAAGGGCGGGCCGGTACGAAGTCCTGGTGAATTCACCACTCTTCTCAACGCGGTTAAACCGGAGGTGCCAGGCCGCGTCCGCCAGGCGGTGGTCGCGATCGCCCCAGGCTTGGCAGAGTATTCGAACCTCAACGCTGAGCTCAATCAGTGGGAGGGGCCGGCAATCGATGATATTCGCGGTCAGCTGAAGTTCTTGTTGCCCCCGAATGCGATCACTATGCACGGCATGCAGCACCTTCGCCACCTGCCGCGTTATATCCAAGCCGCGCGCATCAGGCTCGAGGACATGAATCTAGACCCGGATCGGGATGCCGACCGCCAAGCCGATGTCGACGAAGCGAAGGCATATCTGAACAATCGTTTGCGCACGCTGCCCGCCGGCCGCGAGAAGACCCGTGAGGTCAAGGACATCTACTGGATGATCGAGGAGTTGCGCGTATCGCTCTTCGCACAACGCCTGGGTACCGCGCATGCGGTGTCCGTGCGGAGAATCCAAAAAGCCGCGGACAAGCTGCGCTAAAACGTTAGAAGCTGTCGCGGTCGCGCCGGCGCATGAGGCGAATTTCGGATTCAAAGTCGTCGGCGCTCTCAAAAGACTTGTATACCGAGGCGAAGCGAAGATAGGCCACCTCATCGAGGTCACGCAGGGGTTCCAAGATAGCAAGGCCGATATCGTTGGCGTTGACTTGTGACGATCCGTGACTGCGCACGGTTTCCTCGACCTCTTGCGCAAGCTTTTTCAAGGCATCATCGCTAACATCCCGCCCCTGGCACGCGCGCTTCACGCCGCGGATTAGCTTGTCCCGGCTGAAAGGCTCGGCCAAGCCATTACGTTTGACCACCGACAAGACAGCCTTCTCGATGGTGGTAAACCGGCCTCGGCATGCAGCACACTCGCGACGTCGGCGAATTGACGTTCCACTGTCGATCACTCGGGAGTCAATCACTCGTGACTGTTCGTTGTGACAGAACGGGCAATACACTGTGCCGTATCCTTCCTCTCGACCGCTGCGCAGACGCCTTCCGGCCCCTCGGGAAGTCTAGCGCGAAGAAACAACCGCTGTGGCTGATGCACCGCTAGCGCTAGGGGCCTCACCATCAATACTAAGACCACCCCACACGGTGCCGATAAATACCGCTGCACCGAAAACTGCTCCAAGAACATAGTTACCTACGTTCGAGCCGCTACGGCGAGGTAGGGACGCAGCACGCTGGTATGAAACTGAGGAATCCCCTATTCGATCTGTGCGCCCCTGTGTTCTATCTCTCGGCTCGAGCGTTCGAACACGCGACAAACCACTTTCACGCGTTAACGCGAACGAGTGACACCGCTCAGGTTCCCACACGGCCGCGGGCGGGACGAGCACAGGACCCTTTCCGGACTTCTCGGGAGTTACTCCATGCAGAGCAGAGCTGGTATTAAGTGCAATGGCCATGACAGTTCCTTTCCAGGACTTCTTCTTCATTGTGGTGATGCCTGAAGTGTAAGAGCGAGGTTCGACATCGTCGAACACTTCCATCGACCAACCGTTCGATTTGGTCTGTATGTTCGATTTATAGCAGGCGCTCGAAAGTTTGTCCACATCCAAGCGGCGTTAGTCGAACATTTTTTCTTTACGTGCTAAAAAGGAAACGGAAACACCAATACGGCGCACGCCACGATGAGCAACCAACGAGACGTCACCGCGATGCCCACCAGCGTCCTGCACGCCTCAACCCGACGCGCTGTTTTGCGCACACCGATAGCCCTAGGAGTAAGAATGCCCCGCAAGCCGAAGCGAAGCGACCAACCTACCCTCGACTCACTTTCCGCCCGTCAGCGCCGCATCTTGGAAGTCATCCATGACGCTGTCATGCTGCGCGGGTACCCGCCAAGCATTCGAGAAATCGGCGATGCAACAGGCCTACAGTCCACGTCTTCCGTGGCCTATCAGTTGAAGCAACTAGAGGAGAAGGGCTTTCTTCGCCGCGATCCAAACAAGCCGCGCGCCGTTGATGTGCGCCACTTCCCCGGCGCCGACGATCCAAAGAAGCCGGGCCGCAAAGCCGGGCAGGCCAACACCACAGCAGGGCAGTCCACTCCCGACGTCCCCGAGGATGCAGCAACGCCGAACTACATCCCAGTAGTCGGCCGCATCGCCGCGGGCTCTCCTATCACCGCCGAAGAAAACATCGACGGCTACTTCCCCATGCCAGGTGAGATCCTGGGAAGCGGCGAGCTTTACATGCTGCAGGTCGTCGGCGACTCTATGCAGGACGCCGGAATCCTCAATGGCGATTGGGTTATTATCCGCTCCCAGTCCGTCGCCGAAGAAGGCGAATTCGTCGCTGCACTCCTCGAAGGCGAAGAAGCAACTGTAAAGGAGTTCCACCGCGATTCTTCTGGAGTGTGGCTCCTCCCCCACAACGACGCCTACGCTCCCATCAAGGGCGATGAGGCCGAAATCATGGGCAAGGTTGTATCGGTGTTCCGCAAGCTTTAGGCACCCCTAAGCCACAACTATCCCTCCCCCAACCGGTTGCCCACGCCACCGCTTATTTCCACTCGGTGCGGGCGAACTGGAGGGAGGGATTTTTTCTTTTTACCCCCTTGTGTGTGTACATGTCCGAATCGCGCCGTTTAAGCGTCCGACATCACACATTTGCAAACATGCAGTATAAACATTGTTTTTCTCGCACGTTTGCCGCCAGCAATGTGAGCTTTTATTTGTTTGGTTCCGTTTTGTTCGCATTCAGTGGGACAATAGAAGCATCGCCGCAACATTCGTTGCTCTCTTCGCTCACATGCCCCGGCCCCACTTATTATCACCGCCGGGCGCAGCGACTACCACAGGCAAACTTCACTGGGAGGAACTATGTACGCAGAAGAGCGTCGCCGACAAATTGCGTCATTGACCGCCGTCGAAGGCCGAGTCAATGTCACTGAGCTTTCCGAACGCTTCGATGTTACCGCTGAGACGATTCGCCGCGACCTCGCGGTCTTAGACCGGGAAGGAGTTGTCCACCGCGTTCATGGCGGTGCGGTTGCTTCCCAATCGTTCCAGACTGCAGAATTTACACTCGATACTCGTCAGCGTTCCGCCACGGGCGCGAAAATGGCTATCGCCCGCGCCGCACTAGAGCAGCTTCCCGACGGGGGCAGTATCTTCATCGACGCTGGAACTACCACCAACGCCCTCGCTGACCTCATCGGACAGCGCTATTCTGCTGGCCAGTTCAGCATTGTGTCGAATAGCCTACCGATCGCCCTCTCGTTGGCCAGCAATGGTGTTTCCGAGGTGCAGCTCCTAGGCGGCACGGTGCGCGCGATCACCCAAGCCGTCGTCGGCGATACCGCCCTTCGCACCATGGCGCTGATGCGCGCAGATGTTGCTTTCATCGGCACCAACGCCCTGACCATCGACCATGGGCTATCCACGGCGGACTCACAGGAAGCAGCTATCAAGTCGGCCTTTGTTACCAACGCGCATCGCGTCGTCGTCTTGTGTGACTCGTCGAAGCTCGGCAATGACTATCTGGTCAGCTTTGCCTCGCTCGATGAGATTGATGTCGTCATTACGGACGCCGCTGCTCCAGCCGCCTACGTCGAAGCCCTGCGCGAGCACGGCATCGACGTGATTATCGCTTCGGAGAAATAGGCGGTTTCATCCCACGACCGCGTAAGGGCGGTGTGGTTCCCCGAGGGGCCTCTCGGGGAACCACACCTCCCTGTTTCAGCAGCGGCCTAAACCAAGCTAGAGCTACTAGGCAGTCTGGTATTCCTCCAGCAGCGCAATCACTGCGGATCGCGCATCTGCTGGGCTTTCGGCGTTGATAGCCGCCTCCGCCATCTTCTGGCACTGCTCGAGTGTGAGCTCAGCCAGCTGTGCACCAACGCCCGCAACTGCGGTCGACGCTGCGGACAGTGAGGTGACTCCAAGGCCAGTCAGCACGCAAGCGAGCATGGGATCGGCGGCGGCCTCACCACAGACACCAACCGGCACATTGTTATCGCGACCCACCACGCACGTGTGCTGGATCAAACGCAGCACGGCCGGCTGCCACGGATCGGTCAGGTAGGCCAGCTGCGGCGACAGGCGGTCCGCGGCCATCGTGTACTGAGTCAAGTCATTGGTACCGATGGACACGAAGTCGAGGTGCGGCATGATGGTATCGGCCATCAGGGCCGCTGCAGGCACCTCAATCATCGCGCCGGCGATGAGCCCGCGCTCACGACACAGTTCAGCAAACCACTTCGCCTCTACTGCCGTGGCCACCATGGGCGCCATGACCCAAGTGGTAGCGCCATCAGCACGCTTTTCCGCGGCCTGTGCGATGGCGTCGAGCTGACGGGTGAGAAGCGCCTCGTTGTTTCGGGCGATGCGCAGGCCGCGCACACCCAAGGCCGGGTTCTCCTCAGAGTCCAACGTGGCGTAGGAAATCGGCTTATCCGATCCGGCGTCGAGCGTTCGAACGACGACCTTGGATTCGGGGAAAGCGTTGAAAACCTTGCCGTAGATGCGTGCCTGCTCCTCCACGGTCGGTTCTTCGCTGGCAGAGAGGAAGGAAAGCTCCGTGCGGTACAGGCCGATCCCCTCTGCCTGCGAATCCGAGGCGATGCGAGCTGCGTTCCCGTCGGCCACGTTGGCCAACAGCTGCACGCGGTGACCGTCCTTGGTCTGGGCAGGGCCACGCCACTCGGCCACTCGCGCTGCCTTCTCGCGGTATTCCTCAACTGCCTTAAGTGAGGTGTCACGATCCGCGCCAAGGGACACCGTTCCCACGGAACCATCGACGAAGATCTGGGTTCCCGCTTCAATCGAGCGGAGATCAGCGCCGACCGCCACAATGCACGGAAGGTCGAGCTGACGAGCAATAATTGCCGTGTGGCTGGTGGGGCCGCCCAGCTCGGTCACTAGCGCCTTGATGTGGGTGGTGTCCAAGGTTGCGGTATCCGCCGGTGCAAGGTCATCCGCCAGCAGCACCGCCTCCCCTTCAACCATGGGCAGGCCCGGTTCCTGCTCACCGCGCAGTTGTGCGATGACGCGGTCGCGCACGTCCTTGAGGTCAGTCGTACGCTCGGCCATTACGCCGCCGGCAGCCTCAAACATGGTGACAAACCTGTCTGTGGCACCAACAACTGCATATTCGGCGTTCTTGCCGCTGCGAATACCTTTGCGCACTGCCTTGTGCCAACCTCGGTCCTTGACCATTCCAGCAGTAGCGCCCAGAACTTCTGCTGCCTGACCTTCAGCACCAGCGGCACGCTGCTCTAGCCTGCTGGCAACGATGTCGGCGGCTTCGAGGAAGCGATCGTATTCAGCATCACGTTGCTCCTCCGCCACGGTTTCTCCAGCCGTGGGCAGTTCTGGGCGTGGGCGAACCCACACCGCCTCAGCGTATGCAACGCCGGCGACGACGCCGGTGCCTTTAATGGTGGATGGGGATGCGTTTTCCATGACACATTTCCTTACGGAGACGATGTTTTCTCTATCCAGATCATCACAAGTCGGTCAAAAATGCAACGAAAACCACAGTGATTCCGTTGACATTCGGACACATACGGGCAATAATCAACATTAAGCAACATTACTTTCACGCTGACCACGGGCAATCCGCACGGGAGTTCTTGTTTAAGCCGCCGAGGCGCGTTTGCCCCCAATATACGCACTCCGCGAAAGGGGACATTGTCCACAATGATCCTTACCTTGACCCCCAACCCAAGCATCGACGCCACCGTGCGCCTAAACGAGGAACTCGAGCCTGGTGCTGTACACCGCGCAGGGTCTGTATCCAGCGTTGCCGGCGGTAAAGGCGTCAACGTTACGCACGCCGTAACGCTCGCCAACGTCGACAGTCTGGCCCTTCTACCGGCTGTGGCCTCAGACCCTTTCTTAGCCCTCGCCGCTGACGCGTCTATCCCCGTACACGCCGTGCCGGCACATGGCGCGGTGCGCACCAATACCACCCTGACCGAACCGGATGGCCGTACGACCAAACTCAACGGACCCGGCCCCACGCTCGATGAATCAGTTCAGCACGACGTGGCGCAGGCCGTTGCTGAACACTGCGCTGACGCCGAGTGGATCGTCATGGCGGGCTCTCTTCCCCAAGGCGTTCCTACAGATTGGTACACGCAGCTCATCTGTGTCGCGCGCGAAGCCAACCCCGGCATCCGTGTAGCCGTCGACACCTCCGATGCCCCTATGGTGGCTCTCGGAGAAAACCTCGAAACCGCCAGCCCCGACCTCATCAAGCCGAATGGTCTTGAGCTTGGCCAGCTAGCCAACGTGGATGGTCAGGCCCTCGAAGCTGCCGCCGAGAACGGTGATTTTAGCGGTGTGGTCAAGGCCGCGAGGGTCGTCGTCAAGCGCGGCATCCCCGAGGTTCTCGTCACCCTGGGTGGCGCTGGCGCAGTGCTGGTCACTGCCGATGAAGCGTGGGCCGCTACTCCCCCGCCGATTACCCTGCGCTCTACCGTGGGTGCCGGTGATTCTTCACTCTCCGGCTATATCCTCGCCCGCCGCTCGGGTGCCTCCTACTCGGAAGCCCTGCGCCAAGCGGTGGCCTACGGCTCGGCTGCCGCAGCACTCCCGGGAACCCAGATACCAACCCCTGAAGAACTAGATATCGAACACACGACGGTTCAGGCCGTCACCGACTTTTAGCAGTACTGAGGAGTACGTACCCGATGTCATCAGAACTCATCACCACCGATCTTGTGGCGCTCGACGCCGACTTCGGTGACAGCATCGAGACAGTCATTACCAACCTGGCCACGCTTGTCCACGACACCGGCCGCGCCACCTCCGTGGAGGAACTGGCTGGCCCCGCCATCGAGCGTGAAGCAAAGGCTGGCACCGGTGTCCCCGGTGGCGTTGCCATCCCACACTGCCGCTCCGCCGCAGTGTCTGAGCCCACCTTGGCCTTCGCCCGCCTCTCGCGCGGCGTGGACTTCTCCGGCCCCGATGGCGACGCCCACCTGGTGTTCCTCATCGCCGCCCCGGAAGGTGGCGGTAAAGCACACCTGAAGATCCTCTCCAAGCTGGCTCGCGCGCTGGTAAAGAAGGACTTCTTGGAGGCTCTGCGCACCGCGCAGACCAAGGAGGAAATCGTCTCCCTAGTACTCGACGTGGTTAACGCCGAAAAGCCGAAGAAGAAGGCTACGGCCAGCGAATCGGAACCTGCAGCTGCAGCTACAGCGCCTGCGGCGAGCAAGGCTGCGGATTCACAGAAGACCCGCATCGTGGCCGTCACCGCATGCCCGACCGGCATTGCCCACACCTACATGGCAGCCGACGCCCTCACCCAAACCGCCGAGGAGCGCGACGATGTCGAGCTCACCGTAGAAACCCAGGGATCCTCCAATAACACCGCTGTTTCTGCAGACACCATCGCGGCTGCCGACGCCGTCATCTTCGCTACCGATGTCGGTGTGCGCGACCGAGAGCGCTTCGCTGGAAAGCCCGTTATTGAATCGGGCGTCAAGCGCGCCATCAACGAGCCGGGCGTGATGCTCGATGAAGCTATCGCTGCGTCCAAGAACCCCAACGCACACAAGGTCGCAGGCACAGCAGGCGCAGCCTCCTCTACTTCCGCGGAAGAAGGCGAAGGTCTGGGCTGGGGCAAGCGCATTCAGCAGGCCATCATGACCGGTGTGTCCTACATGGTGCCCTTCGTCGCTGCCGGCGGCCTCCTCTTGGCCTTGGGCTTCCTCTTCGGTGGCTACGACATGGCCAACGGTTGGCAGGCCATCACCAGCGATTACTCGTTGACCAACCTGCCGGGGCATGACGTCATGGTTGATGGCGAAATGATGACCTTCAAGAAGGCAGGGTTCGCCCTGTACATCGGCGCCGTGCTCTTCGCCATCGGTCAAGCCTCGATGGGATTCATCGTCGCGGCGCTCTCCGGCTACATTGCCTTCGCGCTGGCGGGCCGCCCGGGCATCACGCCGGGCTTCGCCGGTGGTGCCATTGCGGTCACCCTCGGTGCGGGCTTCATCGGTGGTCTGGTCACCGGCCTTATCGCTGGCTTCGTGGCTATGTGGATTGGCAAGTGGAAGGTCCCGCGCTGGATCGGCTCCCTCATGCCTGTGGTCATCATCCCGCTGCTCGCCACGATGGTTACTGGCCTGCTCATGTACCTGCTGCTCGGTGCACCGCTGGCCGCCATCATGGAAGGCCTGCAGAACTGGCTGTCCTCTATGTCCGGTTCCTCCGCGGTCCTTCTGGGCATCATCCTGGGACTTATGATGTGCTCCGACTTGGGTGGCCCGGTCAACAAGGCTGCTTACCTCTTCGCTACTGCTGGCCTGTCCACGGGTGATGAGGCTTCCATGAAGATCATGGCCGCCGTTATGGCCTCCGGCATGGTTCCGCCGATTGCACTGTCCATCGCTACCTTCGTACGCAAGAACCTGTTCACGCCTGCGGAGCAGGAAAACGGTAAGTCCGCCTGGCTGCTGGGTCTGTCCTTCGTCTCCGAGGGTGCTATCCCGTTCGCTGCTGCCGACCCGCTGCGTGTCATCCCGTCGATGATGCTCGGTGGCGCAGTAGCAGGTGCTCTGTCGATGTCCCTGGACGTCATGTCTCGCGCCCCGCACGGCGGTATCTTTGTTATCTTCGCCATCGAACCTGCGTGGGCCTACTTCGTGGCTATCCTTGCCGGCGTCATCGTGTCCGCCATTGCGGTCATCGCGATGAAGCAATTCTGGCCTAACAAGGCTGCTGAAGAGGCTGCTGCGAAGGCAGACAAGGCCAAGGCCGCCGCCTAGCGCTTAAGCCGCGTACACTTGTAAACACGAAACTCCGTAATTCGAAAGGATTATTATCATGGCTTCTAAGACCGTCAAGGTTGGCTCCTCCGTCGGACTGCACGCACGTCCGGCCTCCATCATTGCCGATGCCGCCGCTGAGTTCGACGAGGACATCTTCCTCACCCTCGTTGGCGATGAGGACGAGGATGAGACCGATGCTGCTTCCTCCCTCATGATCATGGCTCTCGGCGCCGAGCAGGGCGACGAAGTCACCGTGACGTCTGAGAACGAGGCCGCTGTGGAGAAGATTGCGGGTCTCATCGAGCAGGACCTCGACGCTTCCTAAAGCATTTTCCGTCTATAGAACGGCAGAGCTCCCGCTTCCCTCTTTGCTGAGGGTAGCGGGAGCTTTCTGTTGCTTGGTTGTCTAGCACAAGGTTCCAGTCATCAGGCTCTACTCAAACGGTTCTGTTGGGGGCAAGGAAACCAAATAGAGGTGCCTAGAAGGTTCATTTGACCTCAGAAGAACCTTCTGACCCAAACCGTTTGAATGGAACCATGTGTATGCGCGTCTTCATACCGCAGAGGGACCGAAGTAAAAGCACCTTATGCAGATTCCTGCACGAATTCACCTGGGGCTTTCTAAATCAAAGCCCCCAGATGGTGCCTTTACTCCGGTCCCTTATCCTCGCTAGTCGGCGGAAGCGCCTCTAGTACTTCGCGCCGCGGCCCTCACCGATGGTGCTATAGAGCTTCTTCATCACCGGGTAGAGCACGATTATGCCGACAGAGCCCCAGGCAATACCTTCCAGCGTCACGCCGAAGACGTCGAGGGTGAGGTTGCCAATGCCCGCGATGAGCGCCACCGCCGCCGCAGTGAGGTTGACCGGGTTGTTGAAGTTGACCTTGTTGTCCATCCAGATGCGCACGCCGAGCATGCCGATGAGGCCGTAGAGGACGATGCAAGCGCCGCCCAGCACGCCGGTGGGAATGGTGAAGATGAGCGCGCCGAACTTCGGGATGAAGGCCAGAGCTATGGCGGTGATAGCAGCGACCCAGTAGGCGGCCGTGGAGTAGACGCGGGTCGCGGCCATAACGCCGATATTCTCCGCGTAGGTTGTGGTGCCGGAGCCGCCGAAACCACCAGCCAAGGAGGTAGCCAGGCCATCGGCAATGAGAGCGTCGCCGGCTAAATCATCGAGATCGCGCTTAGCCATCTCCGAGACCGCCTTGACGTGGCCGACGTTTTCCGCAATCAGCACCACCAGCACTGGAAGTGCTGCCGCGATGGCGGAGACGTGAAACTCCGGCGCATGGAACTGCGGGAAGCCAATCCAGGCTGCTTCGCGGATGGACTCCACGGCCCCCTCGCCCAGGTTGCCCGTGGCCGCCGCGAAAGCCCAGCCGACGACGACACCGATAAGAATCGACAGACGCGAAACCATGCCGCGACCGGCCACGGTGGCCAGGATGATGACCGCCAGCGTCACCGTGGCAACTAGAGGCTGGCTCGAATAATTGCTGGCAGCATTGGGTGCCAAGTTAAGGCCGATCAGTGCCACAATGGCGCCGGTTACGGCCGGCGGCATGACGGCGTCAAGAACCTTGCGGCCCGCTGCCTTCACCGCGAAACCAATGGCTACCAAGACCAGGCCAGTTACTAAGACAGAACCTGCCTGCGCGCCAATGCCATACTGCTGGGAGGCGCTCAGCGGTGCAATGAACGCGAAGGAGGAGCCCAGGTAGGAAGGCAGGCGGTTGCGGGTAATCAGGAGGAATAGGATTGTTCCCAAGCCTGAAAACAGCAGCGTGGTATTGACCGGGAATCCGGTCAGGGTGGGCACCAGCAGGGTCGCGCCGAACATGGCCACCACGTGCTGCATGCCGATGCCGATAGTGCGGCCCCAGCTCAATCGTTCTTCGGGTGCGACAACCGCGCCCGGCTTAATCGTTTTTCCGTCCCCGTGGACGGCCCAGCCAAAATTACTCACGAACCATAATTATGGCTCACGGGAGCACCGAAACCTAAGCGTCCTCACCAGACACGCGAAATTCGCTGAGTTCGGCGGCGATGGAGGCGGGCAGGCGGACGTCGACAAGCGTGCCCTCCCCCGTGTACTCCTCGCTGCGCACCGTACCCTGAGTATGGATGCGATCGACCACGTCCCCGCGAGTAAACGGAATGAGCAACTGCACATGCTCGTCCTGAGAATTGAGGAAGAGCTCTACGCGCGTGGTGAGCTCATCGATGCCCTCCCCCGTCTTGGCGGAGACATACACCACGTTGTCACGGTCGAGGGCGTGGCGAAGCTCCGCCAGCACCAGCGGATCGGCCTGGTCTATCTTGTTGATGACGATGATCTCCGGCGGGGCCTCCTCGCCGGTTTCCTTCACGATGTCATAGATGACCGCATTAACCGCCTCAATTTGCTTCAGCGGGAAAGGATCTGAGCCGTCCACGACGTGCAGCATCAAGTCTGCTGCGAGGACCTCCTCCAAGGTGGACTTGAAGGCCTCCACCAACTGTGTGGGAAGGTGGCGGACGAAACCAACGGTATCGGTGAAGACAACCTGGCGGCCATCAGCAAGCTCGGCGCGCCGGGTGGTGGGGTCCAAGGTAGCGAACAGCGCATCCTCCACCAGCACGCCAGCGCCCGTCATTGCGTTGATGAGCGAAGACTTACCAGCGTTGGTGTAGCCGGCGATCGCAATCTGCGGGATCGTCGATGACGCACGGCGCGAGCGCTTAATCTCACGCGCCGTCTTCATCGCCTTAAGCTCCTTACGCAGCAGCGCCATCTGCGTGCGGATACGCCGACGGTCCGTCTCAATCTTGGTTTCACCGGGGCCGCGCAGACCGACGCCGCCGTTGGAACCAGCACGGCCGCCCGCCTGGCGCGAGAGGTTGCCGCCCCAACCACGGGTATGCGTATAAAGATATTCCAACTGCGCGAGCGAAACTTGGGCTTTGCCTTCCTTGGACTTGGCGTGCTGCGCAAAAATATCCAAGATGAGCATGGTGCGGTCGATAACTTTGGTGTTGAGAGCGCGTTCCAAGGCAGAGAGCTGGCCGGGGGTTAGCTCGCCGTCGCACACCACGGTATCCGCGCCAGTGGCAGCCACGATATCCTTGAGCTCGTTCACTTTGCCGGAGCCGATATAGGTACCCGGGTCCGGCTTATCTCGCTTCTGATACAGGGCTTCTACCACTTCGGCTCCCGCGGTTTCCGTGAGCGCCGCGAGCTCCGACATCGTGGCCTCAACCTCGGCAACGGTGCCTTCAGTCCACACTCCTACGAGGACTACTTGTTCAAGGCGCAGCTTGCGGTACTCCACTTCGTAGCCGTCGGTGGTGTCTTCTGCGCGAATGGTGGTCTCGCGGGTTACCCGGCGGAAGGCGTTGCGCTCAGCTAGGTCGAGATCACCGGTAGTCGGCTCCGGTGAGGTGGGCGCGGGCTCACCAAAAGCCTGCGCGAGGAGATCATCATGGGTTTCTTTTGTCATATGCTTTCTATTCTTGCACGTCACGCCTCTTAACAGGGAATCTCCGTTGCACACGACCTTGTGCCGATCCCGGCGGCAAGGCTCACCGACAACATTTTTGAGTCATCGCGGCGCCAGATACAATGGGCCGCATGACCGTCAAAGAGACCACTCACCCAGAGATGCAGGCCATTGGCCTCAACTACGAGCGCTGGCAGGACGCCGTCGAAGCAGCCATTTCGACCAACCTGCTGGCAGTCACGGGGGAGGTTCGCGGAGGACAACTCATTCAGTTCTCGGATCCTTCCGGGGCGCAACTCAATATCCTTGCCGTCGAACCTTTCGCCACCTTCATTGGGTTTGAGGGCGTCACCCAAGGCTTCGCCCACGTCTCTATGATCAACGATGTCTTGGCTTACCTGGACATCATCGATCCTTTCGGAAACGTTCTCGCGCAAGCGACGGCGAACTTGGCGCAGGGCCCGCTCTTGGCTGATGAGGACACCCAGCAGTGGCAGCAGGTAGAGCTTACTGCGATGGGTCTCGATGTCACCGCGTTCGACAACGCAGATGCCTACGAAGCCGAGAAGGAGACCTACCCAGCCACGTTTGAATCCACCGGTGCGGCAGTTGTTGCGGCCGGTTCCGGCGCCGAATCCCCTACCCCGGGCTGCACTTTTTCCGCTCGGGTTATGGAGTCCGAGTGGCGCCACAACCAGCTCACCGGTGAGCGCTTCATGCACCTCGTCATGGATGGCACCTTCCCCTTCGATCTGTGTCTGCCGGAGAGCTTTGGCGAATTGCCGCCGAAGGATTCCGTGCTTGCGGGTTCGGCGATGCTGACCGCCTCTATCGCGCTACCCACCGGCGGCTGTGGCGGCGAGGGCGGCTGCGCCTGCGGCTCTGGGGGCTGCGGCGGCCACTAGGCATACCGTAGAGTCGTAAGCATGAGTTTTTCCGCATCTCAGCGTCAGGGTTTTGCCCTGCTCCTTGCCGGGGTTACCGCTACGGTACTGGTTCTGACGCTGAAGCTGCCGGGAGTTATTCTCGCCATCTTTATCTGCGGGGCGCTATGGCTGTTTGTCGGCGCCCGCCCCGATGCCTCGGAACATGCGGCGCTGCGGGCTTCCATTGCGCTCACGGTGGAAGACATCACGGGCGTCCTCGAGGACTACGCCACGTTTGCTACGAGCGACGACGCTGAAGCATTGGCGGACCGCACGCTACACCGCCCGGCGCTTGCCGACGTCGACTGCACGAACCCCACTATCGAAGCGTTCCACTATAAAATGCATGGCGCGCAGCGTTTCTTGCGCCGCCTCGACGCACGGGTTAACTCGCCAGATACTGGCACCAGCGAACTCGAATCCTTGCTCAAGGTGGCCGATGATCGGGCCGCCGAGCTCAAGGAGTCCTGGCTCGCCGCCCGCCGCGCCGCCTTGGCCTTGGGCACCAACTACACAAAGGGGGACGGGCGCTAAACGCCGTCCCGAAAAGCCCTATAGTGAGGTTTCGCCTGTTGCTACGATGCGCGAAGGCCCCGTCAGCGTGGAGCCATCTTCGGTGATTTCCACCTCTACCTCGCCGCCCGGAACGATGACGCGGACGTGGCCGGTGGTGTGGGAGGAATCGGCAAGCGCGGCGCACGCTGCCGCTACCGTTCCGGTGCCGCACGAGCGGGTCTCCCCTGACCCGCGCTCGAAGACGCGCATGTGAATCACACCATCGCGCAAAGGTGTCACCAGCTCTACGTTGACGCCTGCCGGGAAGAAATCAGTATCGAAGACGGGCTGCTCAAGGCGCTTCGCCGCCAAATCCTCCGCGGTCAGTCCCGGGATAACGGCCGCTAGGTGTGGGTTTCCCATATCTACCCCGAGCCCGGCGAAGCTCTCTCCTGCCATCGAGGCGGTAGATACACCGAGTACCTGTGCTGGCCCCATCTCCACGCTGACTTCGGCTTCAGTCTCGTTGAAGGAGTGGACAGTGACCTGCTTGGCCCCAGCGCGCGTGCCGACGGTGAAAGTATCGGTGTTCACCAGCCCACGGGAGCGCACCCAATGCGCGAAAACGCGGGTACCATTGCCGCACATTTCCGCCACCGAGCCGTCCGCGTTGCGGTAGTCCATAAACCAGTCGCCAGCATCGATGCCCGGTGCGAGCTCATCGATGTCTCCAGAGGAGAGCAAGTCACCTGCACGTATGACGCGCAAGACGCCGTCGGCGCCGATCCCGGCGCGGCGATCACACAGTGCCACTACCTTTTCCGGCGGTAGCGGCTCGGTTCCTTCCACAATGACGAAGTCGTTTTCCGTTCCGTGGCCTTTAGCAAACTTCATAGGAGTAGAGTCTAACTCTCTTCGAGGACACGCAAAGCCTGCGTTGTCGTATCAGCCGCGGCATCCAGCCAGTAGATGCGCTTATCACGGTTAAACCAGGCACGCTGGCGACGCACATAACGACGGGTTCCAGTGATGGTACGCTCCACCGCTTCTTCCCAGGTGAGTGCTCCACGCTGGGCTTGGAGGACTTGGGCATAACCGATGGCCCGCCCCGCCGTCGAGTCAGCCTTCAGGCCGTGCGCCTGAAGGTTCTCGACCTCTTCGACCAACCCCTTGTCGAACATGAGGCGACTGCGCAGCTCGATTCGCGGATTCAGCCAACTGGATTCCGTGCGCAGCCCGAGGATCCTTGTCCCCCACCGAGGAGGCGCATTCTTGGGAGGCTGGCTGGCCTTGAACGGCTTGCCCGTGAGCTCAATGACCTCCAGCGCGCGCACGGTACGGCGCGGGTCCTTGTCTTCGATGATGGCCGCGGCTGCTGGGTCCACGCTGGCAAGTTCTGCGTGCAGGGCATCGGTGCCGATCTCTTGGCGTCGGGCTTCCCAGCGAGCGCGCACCTGCGCATCAGTGGGTGGGAATTGCCAGTTGTCCACGAGCGATTGGACGTAGAGCATGGATCCACCGACGAGGATCGGGGTCTTGCCACGGGCACGAATGCTGTCTATATCCGCGATGGCGGAGGACTGGTAGCGGGCTACTGACGCCGTTTCCGTCACGTCCCACACATCGAGCTGGTGGTGCGGGATACCTTCGCGCTCCTCCATCGTCAGCTTGGCCGTGCCGATGTCCATGCCCCGGTAAAGCTGCATCGAATCGACGTTGACTACTTCCCCGTCGAGCTCGTGCGCCAAGGCGACTCCGAGTGCTGATTTTCCGGAGGCCGTCGGCCCTACGACGGCAATCGGGGTTGGGCCGCTGCTGAGAGTCTTAGGCATTAGCACTGCCACCCCGCCACATAGCGGCCCACGCCCAACGTCGAATCTGCTGCCCGGAGTTCTGCGTGCCGTGGATGCACGCCTGCCAGCTGTGCCCACAGTGCCGTTTCGAGCACTCCCGTCGAATGGAGCAGCTCTTCGTCACAGTCTTCCTCCGCGCCGGCCAGCACGCTCTCGCACCACAGGTGAGTGTCCCGCGCACCCTCGACGAGGGCGAGCGGCGCGCGCTCTGTCAAGCCTGCAGAGCCATCAACGCACACTATTGTGAACCGTCCGGAACGCACTTCCCCTAGGGAGGCGCGGGAGTCTTCCACCGTGAAGGCGTGGTGACTGCTTTCTGCCCCGAGCGCGCTAGTGAGTACGTAGCGGGCCATGATTTCGGGCAGGTAGTTTCCGCCGCCGACGTCGACCTGGGGTGCGCCCCACGCTCTCAAACTTCCCGTGTGCTCGGTACGCCAGCGCGCATCACGCGATCCCACGATGTCGACCTTAAGCGGTGCCCTACCGTTGACGCGTGCGGCATCACGTGTGAGCTCGCAGGCGGCGCTAAGGAGCGCGCGCGAAGCGTCATCGCTGGGTGACAATTCTTCCGCCAAGGCCGGTGAGGCTGGCATAACCATGAGATTTTGCATCAACTCCCATCCTATAAGGTTAGATTTTCGGGGTTAACACGCGGCTGCGCGGCGGAAACGGTAGTGTTGTGTCACATAAGTTCTGGCAGCCGTGTCGCGCGGCACGATAATACCGAAGGTGGTTTCTTAGCATGTCCGCTATTCCTTCCCCTGGAGCCATGCCTCGCAAGGGCGCTCGTCCCGGCCCGTCTTCCTCTGCTCCGGCAGCACGTCCCGTGCAGCCCGCAAAAAACAATCCGGCCCAGTGGGGCCGCGTTGATGCTGATGGATCGGTATTCGTCAAGGCCCCCGAAGGCGAACGCAAAATCGGCGAGTGGCAGGCCGGCACCCCGGAAGAGGGCTTGGCGCACTTTGGTGCACGCTATGACGATCTGTCCACCGAGATCGAACTGCTAGAATCCCGCCTCACAGCCCATCCGGGCGATGCTGCGTCGATCAAGGCGACTGCTGCGGAACTGCGAGAGTCCCTACCTACACAGGCAGTAATTGGTGATATCGCGGCACTGGACAAGCGCCTAGCCACTATCATCGAGCACTCCGTAGAAGCCGGTGAGCAAGCACAGGCTGACAAGGCTCGTCGCCGCGAAGAGGCCATTGCCAAAAAAGAGAAACTCGCCGCCGAGGCCGAGGACATCGCCGCCAACTCGACGGAGTGGAAGGCCGCCGGCGACCGTATCCGCGCCATCTTGGAGGAATGGAAGCAGATCCGTGGCATCGACCGCCAGACGGATGATGCCCTGTGGAAGCGCTACTCTCGCGCCCGTGACTCCTTCAACCGCCGCCGCGGCTCCCACTTCGCCGAACTGGATCGCAACCGCGCGGCCGCCCGCGCCAAGAAGGAAGAGCTGGTAGAGCGCGCAGAAGCAATTAAGGAGTCCACCAACTGGGGCGAAACGGCGCGCGCTTACCGTGATCTCATGACGGAGTGGAAGGCTGCGGGCCGTGCCCCTCGTGAGATCGACGACAAGCTCTGGGCCCGTTTCCGCGCCGCCCAGGATCACTTCTTCAATGCCCGCAACGCCGTCAATGACGAGCGGGACAAGCAGTTCGCAGAGAACGCCGCCGCCAAGGATGCGCTCATTGCGGAATATGACTCCCTGATTGATCCCGCCAAGTCGATCGACTCGGCGAAAGCCAAGCTGCGGGAGCTGCAGGAAAAGTGGGAGGAGATCGGTTTCGTTCCGCGCAACCAGGTGCGCGAGTACGAGGCCAAGATCTCGGCGCTGGAAAAGCGCGTGAGTGACGCCGAGGATTCACAATGGCGCCGGACGGACCCCGAGGCCCAGGCCCGCGTGGCCCAGTTCCAGTCCAAGGTCGATGATTTCACCGCGCAGGCAGAAGCTGCCGAGGCCAAGGGCAACACCAAGAAGGCGGAAGATCTGCGTGCCCAGGCCAAACAGTGGCAGGAATTCGCCGATGCCGCAGCGGCTGCTGTCAACGACAAGTAGCACCCTAGTCTGAGTGTTCGTTCAGATTGTCGCGCCGCCGGGTTCGGCCTCAGCTGAGCCGGCGGATTGCCTGCGTAGCTTCGTTTTCGACGCCAACCTAGCCGCCCAAGAGGCCAGCGGCGATCCCGCTGCCAGCGGTTCCCCACGCCGTGTGCTTCAGCGACTGCAAGGCTCCACAGAGTCTCGCACCTATCTCTTCGGGTTGACTGACTCCGCCTTGGGGCCGGCTGGAGAGCTGGGTCTACCCGTTATCTCAGCGGCAGAGCCCAGCCCCGAAATCGATTTCGATGGCTTCATCCACATCTCTCTTCCACTCTTGGAGGAAACGGAGAACGCCGATATCGAATGCGTCCTCGCCGCGGATCTCCTGCCCTTGCCTGGGGAGGATCTAGAGCCAGAGGCTCTCGACGTGACGCGAGCCCTCGCCCGCGAGGCACTCCGGATTACCCGCCAGCTGGGCCGCACGACTGCCCAGGTTGGCATGCTGTACCCGCCAGACGCGGACCATACCTATGACCCAATGTCGCAGGCCTACCTTGAGCTCGGTTTTCGTCGCAAACATGCCGAGCGCCAAATGTTCGTCGAAATAGCCCCCACTCCTCCAGTGGTTGGAGCGCAAGTGTGGCCCGACTACGACATCCCGGAAGAGCTGCTTGATGATGTCCTGCGCCTGCTCACCCTAGCCTCCACCGACGCGGTCTACGGTGACTTAAGCGTCGAGCCCATCGTGTGGACACGACAGCGCCTGAACGAAGCGCACGCACGGCTGCGCTCGCGCAAAGCGCATACGCTCCTCGTCGGCATTGTTGAAAAGGGACGCGTCGTCGCACTCACCGAGCTCTCCCGCCACGGCGATGCGGACCCTGAGGTATGCGAGTGGACTCTTACCGTGACAGACCGCGAACAGCGCAGCCGTGGCCTGGCTACACGTGCCAAGCAGCATGCCCAGTATGCGGTGGCGCACCACTGGCCCGACGTCCGCCGGGCTTACTGCTCAGTTGCCCAGGCGGATCCGGCGATGAATGCGCTCTACAAGCGCCTCGGCGCGCACGTCATCTCGGCGAGCAGCGCCTACGAGTTGACCGTGGAGAACGGATAGTCGGTGTAACCGTGCGCTCCACCCGTATAGAACGTGGTCTCATCCGGCGCAGTAACAGGAAGCTCCTCCTGCCAGCGGCGAACGAGATCCGGGTTGGAGATGGCCAACCGGCCCACGGCCACGGCATCACCGTGGTGTACTAGATCCTCGGCGTCCGCGCGCTGGGTCACCTGTCCAAACCCCGAATTCAGGATGACACGGGTACGCCCGTTAGCACGCGCTTCGGCGCTCAGCTCAGTAATGAGCTCACCCGTAGGCGCTGCATGAAGGAAGGAGACGTAGGCCAAACCAAGGTCTGCGACAGCGCGCAGCAACCCACCATAGGTGGCACGCACATCCGCAGCGTCGGTTTCCTCAATGCCCTGAATATTGTGCTGCGGGGACAGGCGCAGCGCTACGCGGTCGGCTCCGATCTCCTCGGCCACGGCACGCAGGATCTCCACTACCAGGCGGTAGCGCTTCTCCGGGGTTCCGCCGTAGGCATCCTCTCGGTGATTGGAGCTCGGAGAAAGGAACTGGTGCAGCAGATAACCGTTCGCACCATGAAGCTCCACGCCATCCATGCCAGCATCGATGGCATTGCGGGCAGCTTGGCGGAACTCATCGACAATGCGCGGTAGCTCCTCGATGTCGAGGGCGCGGGGCACTGGGCACTCCTTGCGGGATTCGAAATCTCGGACCGCAGTGCCCGATGCCAGCGCAGAGGGTGCCACCGGTTCTGCACCCTCGAGGAGGCTGGCATGAGAAAGGCGCCCGCCGTTCATCACCTGCATGAAAATGCGTCCGCCAGCTTCGTGGACGGAATCGGCCACTCGCCGCCAGCCGGAAATCTGTTCCGGAGTTTCGATACCGGGCTGGCCGGGGAAAGCGCGGCTGGTCACTGCGGGGAATACGCCCTCCGTCACGATAAGACCCATTGAAGCGCGCTGCGTGTAGTACGTCTCGTGCAGGGGCGTGGGGACGCCATCGCGACCTGCCCGTGAGCGGGTCAACGCTGCCATGGTCACGCGGTTTGGCAGGGTCAGTCGTCCCAATTCAAGTGAGTCGAAGAGTGTAGTCATGCACTCCACAACACGAATCTCGTAGCGCTTATTCCTCGTCCTGCTGGCGCCGGTGGCGGGAGGCCGCGCGGGAGCGGCGGTCGTCGATAAGCAGCGGATTCTGTTCTGCCGGCAGCTCGGTAGCGGCTTCGGTCTGCAGGACTCCCACGTGATCGAGCTGGCCGGCGACTTCCCGCACGCGTTCTGCGGCGGCCAACTGCTCGGGACTGCGGCGCAGTGCTACCTGGCAGTACACAAGAAAGGCGACCAACGTTGAGAAGACGCCCACGTACATACCTATGGCAGCGCCATCCGATGCGCTGTCCCTGTACCAAAATCCCCACAGGTTAGCGAAGAAAGAGATCGTCGTCATCATCCACGCTACGAGAGCCAGCTTGGTCCGGCGAGTGATAATCGTGGCGGTGGTTAAGATCCCCACTCCACCCAGCGCTAGCCATGCGCTGACGGTTTCCATGAGGGAGATACGCACGCCCTCGGCCGTTCCACCGACGAAGAGAGCTTCCCAGCCGCGGGCATCACCGGCATAGGGCAAAACCAAGTAAGCAACCCACGCCACGACGGACACGATAAGCGCATATTTGTGCTTTCCCAATTCGAGAGTCTGCGCTGCGCGCTTCTCAGCAGCAACGGCATCGTGAACGGACTTCAAGTCATCACTCATAAAACGGAGCCTACCCCCTTTTAGCAGCCGCAGGAATCGGCAGGAGCACTGGGCTTGCCGACGCCCGGCAGACCCAGCCCCACCCCAATTGGTGCCGTCGTGGGGGTCTGCCCCGCCGCCGACATATCGCCGGCCTTCGTGCGACGGTGCTCGCTCACGCCGGAATCAGCCACCAGGAAGAAGGAGCCTGCATCCGTCACGGTCGCGTGCACAACATCACCGGGGCGAATCTCCGCAGAGAAGTCCTTGCCCGCGGCATCGACTGGTGCAAAGTGAACAAGGCGACCATCACGCGCGCGTCCGGTGAGGCGGTGGGTCTCGGCGGCCTTGCGGCCGCCTTCCGCCTGCACCAACAGCTCTACATCAGTGCCGACAAGCTTGGCGTTTTCTTCTGCCTGAATGGAATCCTGCAAGGCGACGAGGCGCTCGAAGCGCTCCTGCACAACTTCCTTGGGGATTTGGTTATCCATTTCTGCGGCCGGGGTGCCGGGGCGCGGCGAGTACTGGAAAGTGAAAGCGGAGGCGAAACGTGCGCGGCGAACCACGTCCATCGTGGCTTCGAAATCCTCCTCGGTTTCGCCTGGGAAGCCCACGATGATGTCGGTGGTGATTGCCGCGTGTGGCATCTTCTCACGGACCTCGTCGAGAATGCCCAAGAATTTCTTCGTGCGATAGGAACGGCGCATGTCCTTGAGGACCTTGTCAGACCCAGACTGCAGCGGCATATGCAGCTGCGGGCACACAGCCGACGTCTCCGCCATGGCATCAATAACGTCGGAGGTGAACTCGGCCGGGTGCGGCGAGGTAAAACGCAAGCGCTCGAGGCCCTCAATCTTGCCTACCTCGCGCAGCAACTTGGAAAAGGCGAAGCGATCACGCGGCAGGTCTGGGTCCGCGAAGTTGACGCCATAGGCGTTGACGTTTTGCCCCAATAGGGTCACTTCGGACACGCCTTGATCTACCAGGGCCTGAACTTCTGCGAGGATATCGCCGGGGCGGCGGTCTTCCTCTTTGCCACGGAGCGAAGGGACAATGCAGAAAGTACAGGTGTTATTACAGCCCACGGAGACCGAGACCCACCCGGCATAGGCGGATTCGCGCTTTGCCGGCAATACGGAGGGGAAAGCCTCGAGGGCATCGACGATCTCCACCTGCGCTTCATTGTTGTGACGTGCACGCTCAAGCAGTGCCGGCAGCGCCGCCATGTTATGGGTTCCGAAAACCGCATCCACCCACGGCGCGTGGTCCAAGACGGTGTCCTTATCCTTCTGCGCCAAGCAGCCGCCAACCGCGATCTGCATGCCGGGATGGTTTTCCTTCGTCTTCTTCAGCGCACCCAGGGTGCCGTACAGGCGCTTGTCGGCGTTCTCGCGCACGGCGCAGGTGTTAAATACGATGAGGTCAGGCTCGGCGCCATCCGGCGCCGCAGAGTAGCCGGCCTCCTCGAGCAGGCCGGAAATGCGCTCGGAATCATGAACGTTCATCTGGCAGCCAAAGGTCCGCACCTCATAGGTGCGGGGCTGGTTATTAGTTACGGGGGAGCTCACGTGGGGACATTCTAACTGGACGACCCCACTACTCATAATGCCGCGACCGCATATAAGAGTTATGGATTTGTTACACAAACCTCCCCGCCTCCACCATCCACACGCCTATTGTTCTACATATGATTCAGCTCACTCTACCTAAGGAGGTGTGATGTGACCGAACATTCCGGCCCGATGATCAAGATGGACGGAGTCAATAAGTACTTCGGTGACTATCACGCGCTCCGCGATATCAACTTGGAGATTGGCCGCGGCGATGTCGTCGTTGTTCTCGGTCCGTCCGGCTCCGGCAAGTCCACCCTGTGCCGCACCATCAACCGGCTTGAAACCATCGACGAGGGTTCCATCGCGATCGACGGCACTCCCCTTCCTGAAGAGGGACGCGAGCTAGCCAAGCTGCGTGCGGACGTGGGCATGGTGTTCCAGCAATTCAATCTCTTTCCGCACAAGACCATCAAGGACAACGTCACTTTGGGGCCTATCAAGGTCCGCAGGATGAAGAAGTCCGAGGCAGAAGAGCGTGCGATGCAACTGCTTGACCGCGTTGGAATTGCTAATCAATCAGAAAAGTACCCTGCACAGCTCTCCGGCGGCCAGCAACAACGTGTCGCCATTGCCCGTGCCTTGGCTATGCGCCCGAAAGTCATGCTCTTCGATGAACCTACCTCAGCTCTCGACCCTGAGATGGTCAACGAGGTGCTTGACGTCATGACGGATCTGGCCAAAGAAGGCATGACCATGGTCGTGGTGACCCACGAGATGGGCTTCGCCAGGCGCGCGGCCGACCGCATCCTCTTCATGGCTGACGGGGCCATCGTCGAGGACACCGACCCGGAATCCTTCTTCACCAACCCACAATCAGAACGAGCAAAGGACTTCTTGGGCAAGATCCTGCAGCACTAAACGGCTACCAGTTCACCTCTTTTCTCTACCTTCATTCATTTTCCACTCACCTCATCAAGGAGAATCTCATGTCCCGCACTTTCAACCGCATTACTGCCACCGCCGCCGCCATCGCCGCATCCAGCGCTCTGCTCGTTGCGTGTGGTGATTCTTCTGATTCCGCCAGCGGAGGCGAGGGCCTTCTCGGCGCTATCGAGTCTGGCTCTGTCACCCTAGGCACCAAGTTCGACCAGCCGGGTCTGGGCCTGCGCGAGGGCGATGGTTCTATGACCGGCCTCGACGTTGACATTGCCACCTACGTGGTCAACCACATTGCCAAGGATAAGGGGTGGGAGGAGCCGGAGATCGAGTGGCGCGAGACTCCGTCCGCGCAGCGTGAAACTCTGATCGAGAACGGCGAGGTTGACCTCATCACCGCAACGTACTCCATCAACGCTTCCCGCGCGGAAAAGGTCAATTTCACTGGTCCGTACCTCATCACCCACCAAGCGCTTCTTACCCAGGCTGATAACAAGGAGATCACCGGGCTCGAGGGCCTCGACGGCAAGATCCTGTGCTCTGTCACCGGCTCCACCCCGGCACAGAAGGTGAAGGAAGCTCTGCCCAGTGTGCAGCTGCAGGAGTACGACACCTACTCCTCCTGTGTGGAGGCACTGAGCCAGGGCAACGTCGACGCCATGACTACCGACGCGACGATTCTTAACGGCTACGCCGCCCAGAATCCTGGCAAGTTCCAAGTCGTCGAGTTGGAGAAGGACGGCAAGCCCTTCACCGATGAGTACTACGGCGCGGGTCTGAAGAAGGATGATCAAGAGGCGACAGACGCTGTCAACAAGGCCCTGGAAGAGCTTCATTCCTCCGGCGAGTTCGACAACCTCGTAGCCAAGAACTTGGACAAGGGCGAGGGCATCGACGAGGCCACCGTCGGTGACCTCTCCTTCCTCAACTCCTAAACGCTCGATTAGCCCCCACCTAGCCTGCGCCGAGGACATACCGCCTCGGCGCAGGCCCGTTAGTAGGAGATTTCTATGGAATCCATGTGGGCCGCACTAGGCCCCGAACTATGGCCAGCCTTTTGGCTTACCATCCAGCTGACGTTCTGGTCTGCCATCGGCGCAATGCTCCTCGGCACCATCCTCACTGCCATGCGTGTCTCCCCCGTGAGAATCCTGCGGTGGATTGCCACGACGTACATCACGACGGTGCGCAATACCCCCTTGACTCTCATTATCCTTTTCTGTTCCTTTGGCCTGTACCAGAACCTAGGGCTCACGCTTGCTAGCCGGGACTCTTCGACCTTCCTAGTGGATAACAACTTCCGCCTCGCCATCGTCGGGTTCATCTTGTACACCTCGGCATTTGTTGCGGAATCCTTGCGCTCGGGAATCAACACAGTGGACTTCGGCCAAGCCGAGGCAGCCCGCTCGCTGGGCTTGAGCTTCTCACAGACCTTTAGCACGATCGTCTTCCCTCAGGCAGTGCGTGCGGCAATCGTCCCCCTGGGAAACACGCTCATCGCGTTGACGAAGAACACCACGATCGCCTCCGCAATCGGTGTGGCGGAAGCTTCCCTACTGATGAAATCCACCATTGAGATGCATGCGAGCCAGCTCTTTGTCATTTTCTTTATCTTCGCGCTGGGCTTCATCATCCTGACCTTGCCCATGGGCTTAGGCCTGGGCAAACTCTCCGAAACTGTGGCGGTGAAGAAATAATGGCTGTACGCGCAACCGTGCTTTATGACGCCCCCGGCCCCAAGGGCGAGCGGCGCAACCTCATCTATACCGTCATCACCGTCGTTCTCTCGCTAGCTGCACTGTATTGGGTGCTGTCTACATTGGGTGAGCGCGGGCAACTCGACTCCGCGTTATGGACCCCTTTTCTTAACAGCCAAACGTGGACCACGTACCTGCTCCCTGGCCTGCGCGGAACGATCCTTTCCGCTGTAGCATCCATCATCTTGGCCATCGTGTTCGGCGTCATCTTCGGCCTAGGCCGATTGAGCGAGAACGTCATCGTACGCGGCGTATGTGGTGTGGTCGTGGAATTCTTCCGCGCCATCCCCGTCCTGCTGCTCATGATTTTTGCCTACCAGCTTTTCGCCATCTATAACGTAGTTCCGTCGAAGCAGCTGGCGTTTAGCGCCGTGGTCTTCGCGTTGACCCTCTACAACGGCTCTGTCGTCGCAGAGATTCTGCGCTCCGGAATCAAGTCGCTGCCCAAGGGGCAAACTGAAGCCGCTCGAGCGCTGGGTCTTTCGCATGGGCAAACGATGCGTACCATTCTGCTCCCGCAGGCCGTAGCCGCAATGCTTCCGGCCCTCATCGCCCAGATGGTTATTGCGCTCAAGGACTCTGCCTTGGGCTACCAGATTGGCTATGTCGAGGTGGTGCGCTCCGGTATCCAATCGGCGTCCTACAACAAGAATTACCTGGCCTCGCTCATCGTCGTTGCGATCATCATGATCCTCATCAACTGGGGGCTGGGCCTCCTGGCCGAACGCATCGAACGTCAGCTTCGAGCGGGCCGTGCGCGCCGGAACATCATCGCTAAAGTTCCGGAGCAACCAGACCAAGGCTTGGACACCAAAGACCAGGTCAACGTTGATTGGCACTCAGAAAGCTATACAGAAATCCGCAACCCGGACGAATAGAAACAGCTAGGAGAGCTCGGCGATGCGCGCATCCAGCACTTCGATGGAAATACGCATCACCAGCTCCTGGCGATAGCCGCGCCGCGCGAGTGTTCCTACAATGCGACGCAGGAACTTGTCCCTCTCATGGCGGTCGGCGGGAACACTCTTCAAGGTTCGCGCCTTTTTCTCCGCTACGCGGCGCGCTACGGCCTCCTCAGATTCCTCGGTAATCTGCTCTAGGGCCGCTGCGCGATCGGCGGCCTCAACACCCTTCTCCTTGAGTTCCACATTGAGGGCACGGGCCGACTTACCGCGCCGCGCGTGGCGCTGCCGCACCCACTCCTTGGCGAAGGTTTCATCATCAACGAGCCCCACCCCTGCAAGGTCATCGACCACGTCCTCGACCACATCGGGCTCAAAGTCCGCCGCGACAAGCCGGTCACGCAGTTCCTTGCGGGAACGTGCACGTTGATCTAGCAAGCCTAATGCTCGGGAGCGCACGGGCGCCTTCGCTGCTTCAGCATTCGCATCAACAAGCTGGCCACCCGCGTCCCCCGATTCATAGGACTCGAGAGCTTGACGTAGCTTCTCTAGCTTCTCTGGTGAAGGTTGTGCCATTGCGCCTGTTTAGTCGTCGTCGAAATCGACGTTCGGTACCAGATCCACAGCCTCATCCGTCAGCGGATCGTCTGCACCCGGCACATCCATGGCGACGTCCTCACCAGCTTCGGCTGCGGCAGCACCCACGCCGAGCTTGACGAAGATCTTCTTCTCAATCTCATCCGCCAGATCGGGGTTGTCCTTGAGGAAGTTGCGGGCCTTTTCCTTGCCCTGTCCCAGCTGATCGCCTTCGTAGGTAAACCACGAGCCAGATTTCTTAATGAACCCGTGTTCGACACCCAAGTCAATGATGGAAGACTCGCGCGAAATGCCTTCGCCGTACATGATGTCGAACTCAGCGATCTTGAACGGCGGGGACACCTTGTTCTTCACCACCTTGAGCTTGGTGCGGTTACCAATGGCATCCTGGCCGTCCTTCAAGGTCTGAATACGGCGGATATCGCAGCGCACAGAGGCGTAGAACTTCAGCGCCTTACCACCCGTGGTCGTTTCCGGCGAACCAAACATCACGCCGATCTTTTCACGCAGCTGGTTGATGAAGATGGCGGTAGTCCCAGAGTTGTACAGAGCACCCGTCATCTTGCGTAGCGCTTGGGACATGAGACGGGCTTGGAGGCCAACGTGGCTATCTCCCATCTCGCCCTCGATTTCCGCCTTGGGCGTCAAGGCGGCTACGGAGTCAATCACGATGATGTCGATAGCGCCGGAGCGCACGAGCATATCTGCGATTTCCAGAGCCTGCTCGCCGGTATCCGGCTGGGAAACCAAGAGGTTATCCGTGTCCACGCCAAGCAGACGCGCATACTCAGGATCGAGCGCGTGCTCCGCATCAATAAAGGCCGCGATGCCGCCGTTCTTCTGCGCCGATGCGATGGCGTGCAGAGCAACGGTGGTCTTACCCGAGGATTCAGGTCCATAAATCTCTACGATGCGACCGCGCGGGAAGCCACCGACGCCCAGCGCAATGTCGATGGCCGTATTCCCGGAGGAAATGGCCTGGATTGGCGGGCGGTCATCGTCACCAAGACGCATGACGGCTCCTTTGCCAAAATCCTTCTCAATCATCGCCATTGCGGCATCGAGGGCTTTTTGACGATCATCGCCCTTGCTAGCCGCCGAGGACTTCTTCTTCGTAGCCATTTATTTCCTCACTATCGTGCGTCAGTTAGTGTGCAGTGCTATATGTCATTAAATGGGGGCACCTAGTTAGACTGCCATGAAGCAACTTCGGTTCCCAGGCCCGTCGCATTGTGTTTTCCGGCATCGCTCCGGTTCCATCACATGCCACGAAAGTACCCTAACGTTTCCACCAGACCACAACCCACAATACACACACAAGTGTTCGATTGCCCATTCGAGCAATGCGCGTGTCTGAGACCTAATCCAACGCCTCGCCGCCTAGCGAAGTTTCCAGGGGTCGCCCTGCTCGGTACGGACGAAAGACACCTGCTCATCAGCCGGCAGTACGGCAACTACCCCGCCCAGCGCGCTACAGAGATCCAGCTCATCAAGAGAGGCCCTGCTGCTCATATACTTCGACGCTCCACGCCCCTGCGCATCCCGATAAATCTCAACACTCCCCGAGCTTGGCGGCACCCATTCATCGTCCTCGTCGGTACCGCCCTGCCAGGTTCCTGCACTAGCGTTTATGACATCGTCCTCGACAGCCCCAGGGCAGATGAAGATTACACGGTGATATTCGGAATCGAAGATGTCGCCGACGCGCATGTCGACGCTGCCAGGCTCCCCTTCCTCCACTCCGGCCGCTTCTTCGATATTTTCGATGACATTCGCGGAACCTATCAACGAACATCCAGCCACGCTCGCCAGCGCGATACCGGAAAGAAGCGCTACCGCACTGACACGAGCAAGCCCTATGACATGCTCCATCTTCTTTCTATTTGCCATGCCTCGAGCTTACCCCGTTCGGGGTAGTTTCAATCCCTAAAAGCCGTGCTTGAACACTGTTCAAAAGCGCCTATTTGCTGCGCCATTAAGCCACTAGATAAACTTTGGCCCATGAAAAAGAATTCCGTCGCGACTGATATCGCGTACGTCGCGGTCTTCACCGCGCTCATCATAGTCTTTGCCTTCGTCTCTATCCCCACCCCCACCGCTGGCGTGCCCATCGTTCTTCAAAACGCCGTTATCATCCTGGCAGGCCTCGTCCTCGGAGGCCGCAGGGGCTTCTTCGTTGGTCTACTCTTCCTGGCCCTCGGCCTCGTCGGCCTCCCAATCCTCGCCGGCGGCCGCAGTGCCCTGAGCGCCATCGCCGGCCCCACTGTGGGTTACCTTGTCGGCTACGTCGTCGCCCCAGCCATCGCCGGTCTTATCGCCTACCGCGCGCCGCGAAACAAGGGAGGCATGACGGTTGTCCTCGCCGTCGCCGGCGCCCTCGGCCTGGCGGTTCAGTACGTGTGCGGAATCTTTGGCCTGATGTTCCGCTCTGACATGTCCTTCGGGGCAGCCACCGTGGCTCAGGGCCCGTTTGTCATCCCAGATCTCATCAAAGTCGCCGTGATGGTTGTCATCGCCGTCGGTGTGCACGCAGCATTCCCCGACCTTATGGGGCGACGAGCTAAAGCGAAGTAGCGCCAGTGCCAAAGATTGACTTCCGCAACGTATCCGTCACCTTCGACGAAGCACCCGTGCTCGAAGATATTTCTCTCTCATTGAGCGAACAGCGCATCGGTATTATCGGCGCCAATGGAGGCGGGAAATCCACTCTCGTCCGGCTCATCAACGGCCTTGGTGAACCTTCACGTGGTGAGGTCTTGGTGGATAACGTGGACGTCGCCAAGCACGGCAAAGAGATTCGCCGCCAGGTAGGCTTCGTGTTTTCCGATGCCGAAAACCAGATCGTGATGCCGCATGTGCGCGATGACGTGGAGTTCTCCCTTCGCCGGCTCAAGCTGTCTCGTGAGGAGCGCACCGCGCGTGTCGACGCCGCCCTCGAGCGCTTCGGCCTTACTCCCTTGGCCGAACAATCCCCGCACACCCTATCCGGCGGTCAAAAACAGCTCCTCGCATTGGCCGCGGTCCTGGTCATGGAACCCACCGTCATCATCGCTGACGAACCCACGACCTTGCTAGATCTGCGCAACCGCGATCGCATTCGCCGCGAATTTGCGCAGCTCGAACAGCAACTCATCGTGGTTACACATGACCTTGACTTTGTCTCTGATTTCGATCGCGTTCTGTGCATCGATAACCACCACGTCGTAGCCGACGGACCTCCCGCCAAGGTCATTTCCTTCTACACCGAACTCATGAAATCCCGCCCGCTCTAGAGTCATGCCTAAAAACATCCCCCTCGGCTACTACGTCGACGCCGATACCATCATTCATCGCATACCGGCCGCGGTGAAATTCCTCGTGCTCATCGGCTTCATCCTCGTGACCTCGCTCGCCGTGCACACGCTTCCTTGGGCGGCGGCCAGCCTCTTCCTCCCACTCGTGCTCTTTCCCGTCGCCCGCATCCCGTTTCGCGTCGCACTCGGACAGCTTGTTCCTCCGCTCTACCTCCTCGTTGCGCTCGCAGCTTTTCAGTGGTGGCAGAAGGATTTGCTGTCGGCCGCGATCATGTTTCTCACCATCTACGCAGCGATCAGCGCGGCGGTGCTGCTGACGCTGACAACGAAGGTGTCGGAGATGATGGACTCCCTCGACCGCGCCCTCGCGCCCCTAGGGCGGCTGGGCATCCCTGTTGAGAACATCACGCTGGCCATGTCTCTCACCATTCGTCTGCTCCCGCTCATGCTGGGAACAGTCGTCGAGGTACTGGACGCACGAAAAGCCCGGGGTGCCACGGCATCTCTAACTGCCTTTGGCACCCCGGTTATCATTCGCTCAATCCGCCGAGCACGCGCGATGGGTGAGGCGCTTCAAGCCCGCGGCGTCGGCGACTAAGCCTTATTCTCCGCGCAACTCGCGTAGGCGAGCCTGGACGGCATCGTCCTGCACGTTCGGCTGAGCCTTAGCCTCTGCCGAACCGATTGCCTGCTGGGAGTTTCCCTCCACTGCCTTCGGGTTATTCATTTCCGCACGGATCTGCTCGAGACGGGAGTGGCCAGCCAGTTGCACGCCAGCCTGCTCGATCTCCTGCATGCGGTTAGACACTGAGTTCTCGGCGAGCTCTGCCTGGCCCAGGGCCTTGGAGTAGCGACGCTCAATCTTGTCACGCACAGCATCCAGGGAAGGCGAGTTACCGTTTGCGGAGAGCTCGTTCATCGAGTTGAGGGACTCGGAGACCTTCTCCTGCATCTTGGCCTGCTCGAGCTGCGACAGCAGCTTGGAGCGCTCGTTGACCTTCTCACGAAGCGCCATGCCGTTGCGTTCAACGGCCTTCTTGGCCTGCTCCGCCTGCTGTAGAGCCTGATCATGGAGCTTCTTAGTGTCCTCAACAGACTGCTCAGCGGTAACCAACTGGGCGGCGAAGGCTTCAGCCGCATTCTCGTACTCGGTCGCCTTCTGTGCATCGCCTTCGGCACGGGCCTTGTCCGCAAGGCTTAGGGCGTTACGGGTATTCTGCTGCAGCTTTTCAATCTCACTCAAACGACGGTTCAGCTGCATCTCCAGCTGGCGCTGATTACCAATAACCGCTGCGGCCTGCTGTGACAGCTCCTGGTGCTGGCGCTGCGCCTCCTCGATAGCCTGCTCAATCTGAACCTTAGGGTCGGCGTTCTCCTCGATCTTGGAATCGAAGAGAGCCATCAAGTATTTCCAGGCTTTTACGAATGGGTTCGCCATAACAGGAGGTGCCTTTCTCAGCAGTTTGTTGTGTCAATAAGGTGTGTAACAAGAATATTTCCTGCCTGCCTAATAGTAGCGAAGCAGACAGTATTCCGTTGCGGTTCTATAGTTCCGATGCAGCGGGTGCGGTGGATGCGAGCTCCTCATCCATCGATGGCAGTGCCATGTATCCAGCCGCCTCAATAAGGACATCGGAAACACTGGCGTCAAGGGCATGACACACGGAAGCCAGAAGCTCGGAGGAAACCTCCTTGCGGCCGCGCTCCAACTCCGACAGATATCCTGGGGACACACGCGCCGCGGCGGCGAGTTCGCGAAGTGTTACTCCCTTATCCGCACGGAAGGCACGAAGCGTCAATCCGAGGGCCTCGCGCAAAAGCGGCTCCAGAGTCCGCGTCGATCGCGCCGTGGTCTGAGTGGGCTTATCAAGTAGTGCAACTGAAGTGTTCATCACTCCGTATAACGGCTCAGCGCCCCTACTTGTTCCCACAAACAGCTACTTTTCTTCAAGAGTTGATAGGAGAAGGCTCAATGCCGCCTGAACCGCAGCAGCGCGAATCGCGTTACGCCGTTCATCTGGAAGTTCATAGAGAACGCCACGCTTAGCGACGTCCCCGCCGACTCTCCCGCACAAGCCCACGTACACCGTACCCGCAGGTTTGCCTTCTTGGAGGTCCGGACCGGCCACGCCGGTAAGCCCAATCCCCCAGTCAGCTCGCATCTCCACGAGCGCCGCCTCCGCCATCTCCGCCGCGGTGGCAGCCGACACCACTCCCTGCGCCTCTAACGAATCCACGGTGGTGTTGAGGAACTGCGCCTTAACCTCAGTGGCATAGGTGACGAGCCCACCACGCAATACCGCGGAAGCACCCGGCACGTTAGCGACGGTGGCTGCTGCCAATCCAGCTGTGAGGGACTCGCAAAAGGCCACCGTCTCGCCGCGTTCGCGAAGCTTCGCCACGAGCTGTTCTTCAACATTTGCGGGCCTAGTCACTTGTTCTCCCTGTGGCCATCGATGAGGTACTGAATACCGGTCACTACGGTAACGACGACAGCCGCCAGCATAACGAGCAGGCTGGGGGTGTCCATCCATCCTGGAAGTGGGCACAGGTACAGCGCCACCGCTAGCGTCTGCAGAGCTGTCTTGAGTTTGCCGCCTTGGGAGGCCGGAACTACCTTGCCTTGGCGGAGCAAGTAGAAGCGCCAGATGGTAATGCCGAACTCGCGGAACAAAATGACGACGGTAATCCACACGGGCAAAGCACCAGTGATGTTGAGACACACGAAAGCCGCGGTCATCAGAGCCTTATCCGCGATCGGATCCGCAATCTTGCCAAAGTTGGTAATCAGCCCGCGCGAGCGCGCGATATCGCCGTCCAATTTGTCGGTGAGCATGAGGAGCGCGAAGCAGCCGAAGGCCCACCACTCATGACCGCCAAGAACCAGCCAGGCAAACAGCGGGATAAAGAGGATGCGCAAACTGGTCAGGATGTTGGGCAGGTTCCAATTGGAGACCTCGGGGTTAACATCCGTAGTTTGAGATTGCTTGTGCGCAGCCTGAGAATCATTCACGCTCTTCATCCTACCGTGGCCTGCCTGCCCCTCGGGCGAGCACTACCATGGTCGGTATGAAGTATTTCGCAGTTTCCTATGAATACAATCCATCTAACCCGGTTATTGCTGAGGTTCGCCCGAAGCACCGCGAATTCATCGGCGCACTCCACGACAAGGGCCAGATCTGTGGCTCTGGCCCCTACACCGATTCCAAGGGCGGGGCGCTCATCGTCCTGCAATTTGAGGATGAGTCCGTAAAGGTGGCCGATGTCATCGCCCTCATGGACCAGGATCCCTTCTACACCGAAGGCGCTGTTACTGGGCGCGCTTTCCGCGAGTGGAATCCCGTTATTAATTCCTTCTAAATCCCCGCGGCCCGAGTTTAAGGCAGCTCAGACTTGGGAAGTTCGTCCGCCTTGCCGACGAACTCGCCCTCCTTGTTGCGTACGATCTTGTTGCCAAAGTCGTCCCAATCATAGTGGTTGTGAGAAATCACCACGCCACCCTGGGCTTGGTCGCGTTTGTCCTTCCACACTGACAACAACACCGTAACCAGGAGGACGCCGACGATGACCAGTAGCGACACAAGGGTCGTAATCTCCGGTACTGCGCTGACATTCTCACCTCCATTGATGAAGGGCAAGTTGTTCTCGTGCAGAGCGTGGAAGAGCAGCTTGACACCAATGAACAGCAAGATAATACCCAGGCCATAAGGCAGGTAGACCAGGCGGTCCAACAGGCCATCAATGAGGAAGAACATTTGGCGCAGCCCCATGAGAGCGAAGGCATTGGTGGTGAAGACGAGGAAAGGCTCCGAGGTAATGCCGTAGATAGCTGGGATGGAGTCGAAGGCAAACATGACGTCGATCAGCCCGATAGCCGCCAAAGCAACGAAAAGCGGCGTCAGGGCGAATTTGCCCTTCTTCTCACCGGATTCCTCACGGTGGGTGAGCTTGTCACCGTGGTAGCGCGGGGTCACATGGACCACTTTGCGCAGCCACTTGACTACCAGCATGTCGTTGGGGTCGGTCTCGGGCGTCCCGTTGATCTCATCGATGAGCAGCTTGACTGCGGTGTAAATTAGGAAGATGGCAAACAGGTAGAAGACATCCGACCATGCCGCAATAATGGCCGCGCCCATCAAGATGAAGACAAGGCGGAAAACCAGCGCTAGGACGATACCGATGAGCAGGACCTTCTGCTGATACCTGCGGGGAATCTTGAATGACCCCATGATGAGCGAGAACACGAACAGGTTATCCACGCTCAAAGCCTGTTCCGTCACCCAACCGGTGTAGAACTGTGCCGCATGTTCACTGTCCCACAGCACCCATACAACTCCGCCAAAGACAACGGCGGTGGCCATGTAGAACAGTGTCCACCCACCGGATTCCTTGATGCTGGGCTCGTGGGGTGAGCGGACGTGGCTATAGAAATCGAAAACAAAGAAGCCCAAGATCACCGCGATGGTGATGGCCCAGACCCATAGTGGCACATGCATAATGAGTTATCCCTCCGGTCGACGCGACAATAAAGACCGGAGGTCTCCCCCGCTAGCAGTCTCTATGCACAGTCCCGCTAGCCGGCGCGACCGGGAACTGTACCGCAGTTGCCGTGTTGACGATCGACGCCGTGGATTGGGGTACTCCCCTCCAAGACTCGTCCTATCCTACACGGAGCTTAGAACGCACCTGTGGAGGGGTTAGCGGAGATTTCTACGGTGCGGGTATCGCCTTCAGCGTCGTCCGTGCCGCCGGAGCCTTCAGCGTCCTGGACCTCCTTCGGGGCCTCTGCTGGGTCAGCGCCCTTGATCATCCAGATGATGGTGTCGAGCTCCTCCGGCTTGACCAATACCTCACGCGCCTTGGAGCCTTCGGAAGGCCCAACCACACCGCGCGACTCCATGAGGTCCATGAGTCGGCCGGCCTTGGCAAAGCCGATGCGCAGCTTGCGCTGGAGCATCGACGTGGAGCCCAGCTGGGAGGTGACCACGAGGTCGACGGCCTCCAAGAGGTCGTCCATATCCTTGCCGATCTCCTCGTCGATCTCCTTCTTCGCCTCCGACGCCTTATCGTCCGTCACACCTTCGGTGTAGTTCGGCGAGCCCTGTGCCTTCGCGGCGTCGACAACCGCCTGCACCTCCTCGTCTGAGACGAACGCACCCTGCATACGCACCGGGCGGCCACCCTGCGGGATGAAAAGGCCATCGCCCATGCCGATGAGTTTCTCGGCTCCGCCCTGGTCCAGAATGACTCGGGAGTCCGTAAGCGAGGACGTCGCAAAAGCCAGACGGGAAGGAACGTTGGTCTTAATAAGACCGGTCACCACGTCCACAGACGGGCGCTGCGTGGCAAGCACGAGGTGAATGCCGGCCGCACGCGCCTTCTGGGTAATGCGGACGATGGAGTCCTCGATCTCCTTCGGTGCCGTCATCATGAGGTCTGCGAGCTCGTCCACGACACACACGATGTACGGGTACGGGCGCATCTCCCGCTGGGAACCGGCAGGAGCCTGGTATTCGCCACTGCGGACCTTACGGTTGAAGTCCTCAATCTTGCGCACGCGGGCAGCCTGCATGTCCATGTAGCGCTGCTCCATCTCCTCCACCAGCCACTGCAGGGCCGCCGCAGCCTTCTTTGGCTGCGTAATGATCGGGGTGATGAGGGGCGGGATACCTTCGTACGGCGTGAGCTCCACCATCTTCGGGTCCACGAGGATGAGTCGAACATCTTCCGGCGTCGCACGGGTCAACAGCGAGACGAGCATGGAGTTCACGAACGCCGACTTACCGGAACCAGTAGCACCAGCCACGAGCAGGTGAGGCATCTTCTTTACGGAGAAGGAGGTGTACTCGCCTTCGATATCCTTGCCCAAGCCAATCAGCATCGGGTCATGGTCGGCGCGCAGCGCCGGGGAATCAAGCACATCGCGCAGGCGCACCATCTCGCGGTCCGCATTGGGCACCTCGATACCGACGGCGGACTTGCCCGGAATCGGGGTCAGCAGGCGCAGATTATCCGTCGCCACAGCATAAGCCAGGTTGGACTGGAGGTTTGTAATCTTCGAAACCTTAACGCCTGGACCCAGCTCGATCTCGTAGCGCGTCACTGTCGGACCACGGCTAAAACCGGTGACCTGGGCATCAACCTTGAATTCTTCAAAGACCTCGGTGATGGCCTCGATGATGCGGTCGTTGGCCTCCGTGCGTGCCTTCGCTGGCTTGCCGGCGGTGAGCAGGTCCGTCGTCGGCACATCGTAGCCGCCGCCCAGGGCAGTGTCTTCCGCACCACTCGGGGCTGTGGGCGCTTCTTTGGCTACGCTCTGAGCCTCCTCTTCAACCTTGGCGCCCGTTCGTGCATCACGTCCAGAACGTTCCTGGAACATGCGCACTGCCTCGGAATGTGCGGCAGAGACGATGTCCTCCCCGGCAGACACTGCGCTTGTCGACGCCTCCGCAGCCGCTGCGCCCAGAGCCGCACCGGCGGCACCGCCGACGTCGACGCGCGGGCGCTTCTTCTGCGCCGGTTTCGGCGCCGGTTCAGGTTCCAGAACGGCAGTGGGCTCAGCATCCTGGACCACTGGAATCTCGTCGGTGTCATCGACGCGGCTATCAAAGCTCGGACGGCCGTGCTGCACTGGCTCCTGGTTTACAGGCTGCGCCGCAGAGTCAAAGGACACCGTGACATTCTCATCCGGCATCTGCCTTGGGGGCTGCTTCGGGGTCTGCTTCGGGCGCGGGCGCGGAGTATATGCCGGGCGCGCGGGGCGCTCGCGGCCTTCGGCAATGGCGTCGATGTCATCGCTGACGTAGTCGTAGTCGTCCGCTGGGGCGTCGTCAAGCAGCTCATCTTGGGCCGAACGGTTCTTGCGATCACGCAGGCCGCCGACGAGCGCGGAGAATTGGGCGGCCACGAAGTCATAAGCTTCGCGCAAGGTAATGCCCGTGATGTTGAGCGCCCCGTACACAATGAGCAGGAAGAGCAGCGGCACCGCCACATAGCTGGAAAAAGCCGCCACGAGCAGCTCGCCGATTCCAAAGCCGATGGCACCGCCTGCCTCCCCGGCAGCATTGTTATTCCAGGTCAGCTTCGGAAGACCTGCAAAGATGTGGATGAGGCTCAGCATGCACACCACGATGAGGGCCGTGCCGCCCACCACTCGCGGCTTGAAATGGCCCGCCGGACCGGACAAGTCCATCATGAGCGCAATGGCGACGGCGATCAGCGCGACGGGAAGAACATAGGCGCCCGCGCCAATCACATAGCGCACAGCGTTGGTGAGATACTCACCGATAATGCCGGCCACCTGGAACCACGTGGCGCAAGCAAGGATGATGGCCACGCCGATAAGCACAAGAGCGACCGCGTCTGGATTGGAGACGCGGATACTCTTCTCAGTGTGAGCTGGACGCTCCATGACCGTCGTCGGCATCTCACTTTCGACGTCACGCGCCCGCGTTACCTTGTTCTTTGCCGGAGCAGCGCTATCGGCCTTGTTGCTCTTTTTCTTGTTCTTCGCGCGTCCAGAAATTTCCCCTGGCTCCCTCAACTCGTCGTAATCATCGTAGGCACCCTCGTCATGAACAGCATCGTAGGCGGAGTCATAGAGGTCGTCATCTCGACTCCCCGCATCTACCGGCTTGAGACCGGCAAGGCCGTGCCCGACCCCTCGCGCCATGCTTCCCACGCCTCGGGCGGTAGCGCCAAAAACGGTTCCCAGTCCTCGGCCAACGGCGCGAAAGGCGCTGCCGGTCCTCTCTTCGGAGGTCTCGGCAGCGCGGGTTGCGGAGGTCAGCGAATAGCTTGTGCGGCCGGACGGCCGCGACCGATTGGCGGTGCGACCTCGGCCGGAGGCGCGAGACGGAGCGTTCTTGACAGACATGCCTGCCACTTTAGTAGCGAACACACCATTAACAACATGCGCCACACGCGTGCACTGAAGATTTTAGACAGTTCAGCCTACAGACTTGACCTAACGACGGCGGATGAATCCCCGTCAATCTCAACGCGAGCCGCCTCGCGGCCGAACGCCCATAGGAGCAACTCGGAAACTGCCCCACGGACCCGCACCACGTTGTCCCCCTTCGCTGCCACACGATGTTTATCCGCCGCGACGAGTGGCGCAAACCCAGCCGGCTCCAGCACTACCGGGAGGCGAGAGTGCGCCAACAGCCTTAACCCGAGAAACTTTAGCGGTGCGAGCAACTCCTTCTGCACCGCTAGCGAGAAATCACGCGGTTCGCTGTGCGCATTGGCCCGGCGTAGGTCTTCGTGGTGCACAAAATGCTCTGCGGTGTTGAGCACTGAATCCACGTAGCGCAGAGGGTTGAGCTTTCCCAATCCCCTACCCCAGTCATCCACCAGTTCCTCAAAATCTCGCGCACGGACTTCCTCCATGATGCTGTCCGCATGGGAAGTCAGCGCTGGAACAAAAGAACTGATGACGACGTCGGGCCGGTTTTCGCGGATCCAGAGGTGCGACACGAGGTCGCGGGCCGTCCACCCTTCGCACAACGTTGGAGCATCGGGACCAAGTTCACGGAATAACGCCACCATCTTGGCGCGTTCTGCTGAGGAAAACGACATGCGCCCCAGCATACCTACCAGAAGCAGGAACGCTGGGGCACTGTCTACCTAGACGTTAGAGCGATTCACGGGAGGCGTGAACTTCATCGTCGTCAGGCATCAGGACATCCGAGTTCGTCGGCACGATGGTCGGCAGAATGACCGGCTCGCGCTTGTACTTGGAATCCATGAGCTTGGATACCTTGCGGCGCAGCTTCTGCACCATGCGGTAGGTATCGTTCTCGCCCTCAGCGGCGAGATCGTTCATCGTGGACTCAACCAACTTGGCAACCTCCGGCACGATGCCGCGGTCATCGTCAGAGAAACCAGTGGTGGATACAGCCGGATGCTCAAGCAGCCGGGACGTGCGGTTATCAATCACACAGGTGATGGAAACGACGCCGCCAGAGCCGAGGTTGGTGCGGTCTGCCAGGGTATCTGCGTCGACGTCACCCATGGAGACGCCATCGACGTAGAGGTTACCCACGGTAATCTGGCCAACAACCTCTGCACGGCCGTTGCGCAGATCAACGACAACGCCGTTCTGTGCCAGAACCACGCGGTCGCGGTCAACGCCAGTGGAGACTGCCAGTTCCTTGTTTGCACGCAGGTGACGCCACTCGCCGTGGACCGGCATAACGTTCTTCGGACGCGCAGCGTTGTACAGGAAGAGCAGCTCGCCGCCGTAGCCGTGGCCGGAGGCGTGAACCTTGGCTTCCTTGTTGGTGATAACTTCAGCACCAATCTGGGAGAGCATGTTCATGACACCGTAAACGGCCTCTTCGTTGCCCGGAATCAGGGACGAGGAGAAGATGATGAGGTCGCCGTCGCGGACGGTGATCTGACGGTGCTCACGGCGTGCCATGCGTGACAACGCAGCCATTGGCTCGCCCTGGGTACCGGTGGTGATGAGCAAGACCTTGTGCGGTGCCATCTTGGCAGCCTCGTCGATCGAGATGATGGTTCCGCGCGGAACCTTCAGGAAGCCCATCTTCTCGGCGATTTCCATGTTGCGCATCATCGAGCGGCCGTTGAAGGCAACCTTGCGGCCAGCATAAACGGCGGCGTCGATAGCTGCCTGTACACGGTACACGTTGGACGCGAAGGTTGCGATGATGACGCGCTGCTTAGCATTGGACACCAGGCGGCGGAAGGTAGCCGGGATATCTCCCTCGGATGCGGAAACGCCCGGGATGTTCGCGTTGGTGGATTCGCAGAGCATCAGGTCGACGCCCTCATCACCGTAGCGAGATAGCGCCGGAAGGTCGGTCGGACGGTTATCCAGCGGGGTCTGGTCCAGCTTGATGTCACCGGTGTGGATGATATTGCCAGCCGGGGTGCCCAGCATGATGCCCAGTGCATCCGGAACGGAGTGGTTAACTGCCCAAAAACGGCAGCGGAACGAACCGTAGTTCACATCCGACTTCTCGTTGACCTCAACGAACTTCGGCTTCTGGCGGTGCTCCTTACACTTCGCCGCAATCAGCGCGATGGTAAAGCGCGATGCCACGATTGGAATATCCGGGCGCAGCTTCAGCAGCCACGGGATAGCACCAATGTGGTCCTCGTGAGCGTGGGTTACAACGAGAGCCTTGACCTTGTGAATCTTCTTCTCGATCGGGCCAAAGTCCGGCAGGATCAGGTCAACGCCAGGCTCACCGGAGGACGGGAAGAGCACGCCACAGTCGATGATGAGCATCTCGTCCTGGTACTCGAAGACGGTCATGTTACGACCGATCTCAGAAATACCGCCCAGGGCATAAATACGCAGCGAATCCTTCTGCTGCTTCGGCGGCTCCGGCAGACGCTTCGTCAGATCCGCGCCCTGCATGGACTTGGGAACGTTGCGGCGGCCACGGTTGTTATTACGGTTGCGATTGTTGTTGCGGCCACCGTTGTTGTGGTTGTTGTTGCCGCCGCGACCGCGACCACGGCCGCCACGGGAACCACGGGAGCGAGAACGGCGGTTGCCGTCCTCAGAATTCGAGTTATTAGACTCGTTCGAATTATTGCCGGATGCAGCCGATTCGTTCGGCGCTTGAAAAACCGGCGAAGCCGCCTCATTCGAGGCGGTCTCAGTCTCCGAAGGCGGACCCGCCTTACGGGTTACCTTGCGGGAGCGATTACGGGATTCAGTCATTCTTAAAGGACTCCAGCCTTTTCCAAATCGTGGCGGAGAGCCTCGATCTCCTCCGCGTCAGCCGCGGTAACTGGGAGACGAGGTTCTCCAACTTCAATACCCTGCAGACGCAGGGCAGCCTTAACAAGAGTTGCTCCTCCGAGGCGGCCTTGCGCCTCGACGAGCGGGGACAAAGTTTTCGCGTTAATCTCTCGTGCACGTGCAATATCGCCTTCATCGAAGGCCACGTAGAGATCAGCCAGGGCGCGCGGAGCGAGGTGACCAATCACGGAAATAACGCCCGAAGCACCGAGGGCCAGCCACGGCAAGTTCAGTCCGTCATCTCCGGAGTACCATGCCAAACCGGTTTCCTGGATAAGCGGTGCGGCTGCTACAAGGTCGCCCTTGGCGTCCTTAACAGCCTTGATGTTCGGCACCTCCGCGAGGCGAAGAAGGGTCTCCGTCTCAATCGGAATGCCCGAGCGGCCAGGGATGTCGTACAGACAAATGGGGAGGTCCACGGCGTCAGCCACAGCAGTAAAGTGCGCGTACACACCAGCCTGGGAAGGCTTGGAGTAATACGGGGTCACGACCAGAAGGCTGTCTGCTCCCGCATCAGCGAAAGCGCGCGCGGCCTCAATACTGGTGGCGGTGTTATTAGTTCCCGCACCAGCGCACAACTTAGCGCGGCCGCCTACCTCTTCCTTTACAGCTGCGAACAGCTCCAGTTTCTCATCCAACGACGTCGTCGGTGATTCGCCCGTGGTCCCAGACAAAATGAGCGAATCAACGCCGTTATCAACCAAATGAGCTGCTAGGCGACGACCAGCGGACACGTCCAAGGCGCCGTCCTGGTCAAATGGAGTGACCATAGCTACGCCTACGCGTCCGAAGGTGTCGACGCCTGCCTGTGCTGTCATACCTGTGCTCATAGGCGTCAAGATTACCTGCTTTCGCCCCTATTGGCCGCATCGGGGTCGTGCGCGAGTCTCCTGCAAAGCCTTTAAGCGTACGGGCTCGAAGCCATTTCGGTGCCGTCAGCCAGGGTGGTGATATGGAAGTCGTCGAAAAGCACCGGCGATTGCTCCCGCAACAGCTTCAAGCACGTGACGGCGAGCTGGCGCATCTCTGTATCGGCTTGTTCAGTCGCCCGCGCGCCAATAAAGTGACGCCACGCGCGATAGTTTCCCGTCACGACGATGCGGGATTCCGTGAGATTAGGTAATACCGCACGCGCTGCTTGTCGAGCCTGTTTCTTGCGCAGCAATGCATTTGGCTCCTCTTCCAACTTGGACTCGAGAGCGTCGAGGAGCTCCTCGTAGACAAACCTCGCTTCGTCGGCCGCCTGGAGGGTCAACCGCGTTAGCTGTTCATCTTCCGCAATGAATTTGGGCAGGACTACCTCCGCTTCCTCGGAATGCACGAAACGTTGCGAGAGCTGCGAGAAGGAGAAATGACGGTGGCGAACCAGCTCATGCGACGCCGACCGCGATAGTCCCCGTATATAGAGCGTCGCCGTAGCATGCTCCAGCAATGCATCGTGGCCTACCTCCAGAATGTGGTGCAGATAGGCCTGATTTGAGGCGGTACGGGGATTCGGCTTGTCGAAGGACTCATAACAGGCGCGTCCGGCAAATTCGACTAGAGCCTCGCTTTCCGACGCCCCCTCATCAACCTCCCAGTCCACTCCTCGCGGCGCATGGAATGCGGTTGCCGCAATGAGCTGGACATCAAGCTCAGAGACCTTTGCCATTACAGCCCCAAGTACTTCTCAAGTCCCACGGTCAAGCCTGGGTGGGATGCGATTTCTCGTACACCCAGCAGAACACCGGGGGTAAAGGAAGAGCGGTCATAGGAATCCTGACGGATGGTCAAGGACTGGCCTTGAGTGCCGAAGATAACTTCTTCATGAGCCACCATTCCCTGCATACGGACTGCGTGGACGTGAACACCATCGACGTCTGCGCCGCGCGCTCCATCGAGAGACTGCTCGGTCTTGTCCGGCATAGCGTCCAAGCCTGCCTCCTGGCGAGCCTTCGCAATACCCTGCGCAGTGTGAACCGCGGTACCGGACGGCGCATCGAGCTTGTTCGGGTGATGGTATTCAACTACCTCGGCACTGTCGAAGAACTTCGCCGCCTGCGCGGCAAACACCATGGTCAGTACAGCTGAAATAGCGAAGTTCGGGGCAATGAGAACGTTGCCGGCGCCCTCTTTCTTAGTCCACTCCTCCACCTTGGCTAGGCGTCCTGCATCGAACCCCGTGGTACCCACAACAGCGTGGATGCCATGTGCGATGCAAAACTCTAGATTGTCCATGACCGATGCCGGCTGGGTGAAGTCGACGGCGACCTCGGCACCCGATTCAACCAGCTTCTCCAACGGGGTCTCGCGGTCGATGGAAGCAACTAGCTCCAAATCCTCTGCCGCATTAACGCCTTCCACGATTGCTTGGCCCACGCGCCCTTTAGCCCCCAAGACGCCTACCTTGATAGTCATTGACAATCCCTTCATACGTGTTCGTGCGGTAACTGTGCCCAGTCTATCCCTGACACCGGCGAGGTTTCAGACAGGGCTCAAAAGGCTGCCTTTAATACGCATTTTCTTCCTTTCGTTGCGGACACAGGCGACACCACTCAAATCATTCGGTATCGAATGTCCTGGCTAACCCATGGTGACTA
>NZ_KV827330.1:0-259 GCF_001836065.1 Corynebacterium sp. HMSC035E02 | reverse complement strand
TAACCCATGGTGACTACCCCCGTTTATAGTGACAACTTGACATGAATTTAGTGCTGGCTATGGCTATGTGGGGTGTGTGGTACTAGAATCATGGTTAGAACACTTCTTCTAACTCATGTTGATCTCGGGGGAGACCATGACCACTACTGCTACACGCCCGCCTACCTTCTTCTTTTCCACCACCAACCCTAATAATCCACATGCGATGGCTCGTGCTCAAGCCCGAAGAGCCACCTATAAAACCTGGGTCGGGGCCATG
>NZ_KV827329.1:0-215 GCF_001836065.1 Corynebacterium sp. HMSC035E02 | reverse complement strand
AGCCAAACGCGCTGTTGACGGCGATATCGCAATCAAGCGCAACCGCTATATTGATCTTTCCGCCCCGAATAAGAAGGTCAACTACGCTCTTGCTGCCAAGCACCGAGCCCTAGCCGGAATTAAAGGCTATGAAACCGACCTGACTACTCTTCCCGCTAGTGAGGTTATAGGGCATTACCGCAGGTTATTCAACATTGAGAAATCATTTCGGATGT
>NZ_KV827328.1:0-221 GCF_001836065.1 Corynebacterium sp. HMSC035E02 | reverse complement strand
GCTGCAGTCCACCACACCCGCATCACCTTTGCTGATTGGCTTAAACAGCGCACCTACCGCAGTGCTATACCGGCAGGCCAAGTACCGAAATGGGTCAGCGCTAACCAGAAATGGTGGTACACCCACCGCAACGCCCGCAGGGCTCTAAAACGTTTGGAAAAACTCATCCACGCCGGACAATTATTTACCTTCCTTGACCCGCCTGAAGGTGTCACACAGGA
>NZ_KV827326.1:0-22536 GCF_001836065.1 Corynebacterium sp. HMSC035E02 | reverse complement strand
TACGAAACACGCGATAACGCTGTGACCTGCATAGACACGTCACATTTCGGCGGTGTTTCGTAATTTTGCGGTATTTCGACCCAAACCTTTTAAGAGAGAGACACAGACACGCATTGCAGGCACATGTCTACGACACAGAGCGTCCTCGTTGAGGGCACGCTGCAGGGGTTGTAGCTATGTGACACGGCCGGGATACTGCCACGCTGCAACACGTCCGTGGCGCGCCGTTGTGTGACACGCAACACAGGTGTTGTGTGTTCGTTTCGTAGTTTTGACCTCGTTTCGTAATTTGCCGATCAAAATACGAAAAAATTACGAAACGCTCTACCTGCGGTTTCGTGATTTCCGCAAACGAAAAGAACAAAACTACGAAACACGCGATAACGCTGTGACCTGCATAGACACGTCACATTTCGGCGGTGTTTCGTAATTTTGCGGTATTTCGACCCAAACCTTTTAAGAGAGAGACACAGACACGCATTGCAGGCACATGTCTACGACACAGAGCGTCCTCGTTGAGGGCACGCTGCAGGGGTTGCAGCTATGTGACACGGGACACAATCGCAATCAAGGTGTCTCTTCTTATTTAGATTTTCTTCAAAAAGTGGAAAAATTACGAAACGAAAACCATTTACGCTGCTCAACGTATGTTTTTGTGTTTCGTAGTTTTGTTCTTTTCGTTTACGAGATTACGAAATGACCCGCAAATACCTACCGTGACCTGCGGTGATGTGTTTCGTATTTTTCTGCGTAATTTCACGTCGCCCGAAGCAGACACCCTGCCGTGTGCTTGCTGCAGGGCTGCGGCCGTCCCTCCATGTGGAGCGTCAGTGTCGATGCTGTAACTTAAACGTACATACATTTGTGGCGCTCTCGTTACGTGTCTGTGCATTGCCGAGCTCTTTACTGTTGTGTGTGGGCGCGCAGCCGTAGTGTCCGTGCCACTCCGAGTAGGGCGCGTCGTACCCCAAACCCATGTTCAATTAAATTCCAATCCAGAGAGGTCTTGCACTGTTGCGGTGCGGTTGTCTTCTTTCTCACCGTATTGGACCCTGCGAAATTAATTGGATACGATAGGCCCATGTTGATTTCAGGTTCCGTTTTCATGCGGCCGCTCACCAGCCGCTAAGGCGGTTTTCTCCCTCCCGCAGGTTAGAAACCGCTCCGGTCCTTTAGCCGGGCGGCCATTTGCCATGCCCGGCTCCGTTTCAACTCCACGGAGCACACCTGATGTCTACATACGGATACGGCCGTCACGAACATGGCCAAAATTTTCTCACAGACCACAAGATCATCAACTCCATCGTCGATCTTGTAAAACAAACCTCCGGCCCCATCATTGAGATCGGGCCAGGAAGCGGTGCCCTCACTCACCCGATATCCCACTTGGGGAGGGCAATAACGGCAGTTGAGGTAGACGCAAAACTAGCTGCCAAACTCACAAAAAAGACCGCCTCGGCGTCGGTCGAAGTGGTCCATGATGATTTCCTCAACTTCCCGTTACCCGCCACTCCCTGCGTCATTGTGGGAAACATTCCCTTTCACCTCACCACTGCCATTCTTCGAAAGTTGTTGCATGCGCCGGCATGGACTGCCGCTGTACTCCTCATGCAGTGGGAAGTCGCTCGCCGCCGGGCCGGGGTAGGTGCAAGCACGATGATGACAGCTCAGTGGTCCCCATGGTTCACGTTTCACCTTGGTTCCCGAGTACCAAGGTCTGCTTTCCGGCCACAGCCAAACGTTGACGGGGGGATCTTAGTGATCCGCCGGGTGGGTGACCCGAAGATCCCGATAGAGCAACGCAAAGCCTTTCAGGCGATGGTGCACACCGTTTTCACCGCCCGGGGACGCGGGATAGGGGAAATTCTCCGAAGGGCAGGGTTGTTTTCATCACGTTCAGAGACACAATCATGGTTGCGCTCGCGAGGAATCGACCCCGCAACCCTACCTCCCAGATTGCACACCAGCGACTGGATCGATCTCTTCCAGGTGACTGGTTCCTCTTCACCGCGCCATCGGCCCATTTCACAATCGGGAAGTAGTCAACGCCCTCCTCAACGGAAAAATCGAGGCCGGCGGCGGTAATCCCCCCACCACCAAAACCGAAATCCACCAGTAGTAGTGAACGACCCATGTTCGTCTACCGTGAGCCGCGTTATGGCAGTGACGTGTTCTCGTCGGGCACAGTCATAGTTCCCGGCGTTGCCAGCGACAGGGTTCTACACCCAGCAGCGGGACCGATCAAAATCACCCGCACGGGGAACGACCCTGCTGGTGGTTTCGATTTTGATGAAAGCGAGGAGACATAGCCCCTCGCCAACTCCCCGTAGCTGGCGAACAGTAGCTCCTGGCGCTGGCGCTCGTTGGTGAGTTTGCGTGCCACATCGAAAGCCTTATCGACTTCCCGGTCCAAGTTGTTGTGGGCCTTGAGCAGAATTGGGTCCATCGATAACGGGTTGTAGTGCTCCGCGAGTGACCGCTGGGGGTGCCGCTCGCGTGCCCGCAGCACCAACTGTCCAGCGTCGATGATTCGCTGCTGCGCCTTCTCATCTAGTTCACACAGAGCTGGTCCGCAGTTGTAGCTCCCGATGTACTCCGAAAAACGGAAAAAATAAATAGTGGGGATACATCAACCTTCCACTTTCCATTCTTCCGGCTCAGAGTATTGAGGGGTCTGGGACCGGGTCCGTAAACCCTTTATGTTTTTCGCGCACAGCGGTTTTTAGCGACGCACCCTATAGGTTTTCCGCAGAACCTATATGTGTTTCTGTGCACCCCCATATGTTGTCTGTTTCTAGCGGTATTTCGTTGTACTTTGCGCATCGAATAGTTATTTATCGACGACACTCCGTGGCAACGCCATCGGAGACCAAGATGATGCTGCGCTGGCCTTCCTTTGGCAGTTCGGCCGCGGCCTTGCGGAGGGACTCGCCGATGGGGGTGAAACCACGTGGCTGCAAGCCATCCATATGGGCGATCATTTTCTCAGAGTTACCGGCCTCGGGTGGTGTTACTACGGTGATGTCCTGGCAACCGGCCGCCTCATCTTCGGGCGCCTCACCGGTGTTGCCACCATAGGTGACAAGCCCCAGAGGGGCGTCATCCCCGGCTTCGGTGATGAAGGTGCGGGCAGCCTCCTTGGCGGCATCGATGCGGGTCTGCCCGCCGGCATCGTTGGTGATCATCGAGCCGGAGGAATCGAAAACCACCATGGTGGGAGCCATGTTGCTCGAAGAGGAACTGGAGGCATTCGTCTCTTCTTCAGCAGCGGCTACTGGGAGGAGACCTGATGCAACGGCAAGAGCGGTTGTTCCAAGAACAGCGATCAACGCCGTTAACAGGGGCGTTAGAGAGAAGCGTGACGTGTTATCCATGTGAGCCAAGCTACATTGAACGCCTGCGTGCCGCTTGCATTCGAAAAGGCGGTGGGGAATAACCCCCGAGCTACCTGCATGATTCTTTTTTAAAATCGCCCCCATGACAGCAGAAGATGACTTTTATGCCCTGAAGTATTCCTTCGACAGTGTCCCCACGCGCCCGATCATCGACTTTGAGGAAAGCTCCCGCCCAGATTCGCCTACCACCTCCAAGCTGTGCGGAACCCCGTACCTGCCAGAGCACGCGCCGTACCCCGAGTACGACGACGAGCCCGTGTTCTTCATTGCCCAGTTCAACTTCGCTGAGTTTGAACCGCTTCCCGGTTTCCCTACCTCCGGCCTCCTTCAGCTTTTCGTACCCGGTGAGTACGGATGGGGAATGGAACTTTGTAACAAGTATGTGGCGACAGGTGAACGCACTTCCACGCCCTTCGCTCGATACCTCGAAGATCTTTCCGCCCCACACGTAGGCGAGGTGCCGGAGGAAGTAGAGGATTCAGGAGAGCACCCAGCGGAGGAACCGCTGGAGGCTACGACTATCGACGGGAAGCTGAGCGAGCTGAGCGTTATCGAAAACGCGCACGAGTTCGGCCGCACCGCCTTCTGGAACAATGATCTCCGTGCCCTCCTGCGGCGCGGCGAGGACCTGGTGGATGTTCACACATACGGCTGGGACATTATCACGCGGCGCGTTATCGACGGGGAAACCACAATCGAGGCGACCAAGCTCCCCGGCGATACCAAGGACGGCCAGAAGGAAATGTTCGATGAGATTGTGGCCCGCGTTGAAGCCGAGGGGTTCAGCGTTGATCCCACCGCTGAGGAATCAGAGGAGCGCGTAAACCTCGAGGACGGGCAGTGCGAGGTTCGCCTCGGCGGCTACGCCACCTACTGGAACCCCAGCAAGCTGCCTATCGGCGATGAGCACATCACACTCGCGACGGTGGATAATGGTGGCACCTTCGAATGGGGTGATGGAGGAATCGGAAACTTCTACATCCACCCGGAGGATCTCGCTGCGCGTAACTTCGACAAGGTTCTCTTCGACTGGGACTGCGGTTAAAGCGGCTGCTATCCCTATCACTCATCCAGCGCCCGCAGGTAAAACCACCAGATCAGTGCGCGCCGGGGAATATCGAGCAGCGGGCGCAGGAAGGTGAGGCGGGCGGGCTGGGAGGAGGCGTCGACAAGCAGCAGCGTGCGCCCATCCCGCAGGAGCTCCAGCGTAAAGGTTTCCTCGCCGCGCTCGATATGGCCGGGGAGGGTGCCGTACGTAAATCCACAACGTCCAGGCTCCTTGAACACCTTTACTACCCGGCAGCGAAACTCCCACGGCCCCAACCCGAGGCCGACCTCCGCGCCTTCTTCCACCGTGGCGTGGCTGGGGCGAACCCGAAAAAGACCGCTGCGCTGCAGGCGCCAGCGGAACAGTTTGTCTGCGGCGGTATCGAAATCGGCATCGATGACACGGGACATGTGGAGCTGCGGGAAGCCCTCGGTGGAGGAGTAGGACAGTGGCTCAGGCATGGGACTTAGCCTAGTCAAACGGCCCTTAGATGATGCTTGAGAAGAGTAAAATAGGGTGTATGCAGGAGAAACGACAACGGCTCATCGTGCCGGATCTCGCGCGTGGAACGGCCCTACTGGGCATCGCCATGGCGAATGCTGTGCAGAGCTGGGTAGTCAATGATTGGTCGATAGGTCCCAGCTCCACCGTGGGTGGTGTGCGCCCCGGCAGCACTTTAAACATTTTCTCCGCGGTATTTACGGCCATGGTTGTTCGGGTACGTGGCCTGCCCATGTTCTGCATGCTGTTGGGATTCGGCATTGGTCTCATTGCTGCCAGCCTGCACCGCAAGGGCTACACCGATACGGAATCCAGACGCATTCTGGTACGCCGCTACGGGCTGCTGGCGGTCTTTGGCCTGGCGCATGGCTTCGTGCTTTTCGACGGTGACATCATGCTGGTCTATGGCCTCATGGGCATCGCTTTGGCTTGGTGCTTTACGCTTTCGACGCGCATGCTGCGGCGCATTGCCTACTGGTTCTTTGGCGGCTATGCGGTTTTCGCCGGTTCGGGTGCATTGGGAGCCTATTGTGGTTACTTCAGTCCTCTGCCCAGTTCGCGGCCGATGACCAGGGAGCTTGTCACCTTCGGTGATTTCTTCGGCCGCAACGTGCGCGGTGAGATCGCTGCTTTGGGACAGATCCCCTTGATGTTTGTTGGGCTGACCGGTGTTTTCCTCATCGGGTACATCTGGGCGCGGGAGGGTGTGCTGGCCAGCGTTTCTGCGCACCGCCGCACCCTAGTCACCTGGGTTGTCATCGCAGGCGTGGTCATCGTCTTTGTGGGGCTTCCGTGGGGCCTTGCTGCCGCTGGTGTCCTGCCAATAGAACTGGAACCGGTCTTCTTCATGCTGAACCAAGCTTTCGGTTTTCTTACTGGGCCGGGCATTCTGGCTGTACTGGCACTGCTCACAGAGAACCTCAACAACCGTGTTCCCGGGTGGGCCTATGCTTTTGTAGCGCTGGGCAAGCGTTCAATGTCGGGCTACATTGCGCAGTCGATATTATTCATTGTCCTGGTTACCCCGGCTGGCTTCGGTCTGGGAGCGGATGCTTCGGTGAGTGGCAAGCTCGGAATCGGTCTGTTGGTCTTTGTCCTGACGCTGCTTCTTGCCGCTTTGCTTGAGGCTTGGGGCAAACCCGGCCCATTCGAGTGGGCGCATCGCCGGCTGGCATACGGTCCAACGGGCCGCATAGAGCCTAAATCAGCAGGTACACCGGCCTGACGATGGTTTAAGCGGCTGATTCCTCATGCAAGAGCCAGCCGCAGAGATCTTTTTGGGCGCGGACGACGCCTCCGGGGTAGCTTTCCTCGAGCTCCAGCTTGACGTTATCAAAAATGCGCTCTGAGATGAGCTCCGCGCGTTCTCTGCTCAGCTTCCCCCGCAGCTCATCGAGCGGCACCTTGAGCTCCGTATATGGGCTCGGCCGGAAGTACCATGACCGCATGTCGTCGGAATAGACGACGATAATCGTCTTCGTCATATGCGATTCCAGCACTACGTTCCCAAAGACCAGCGATGTCAGCTTCTTGGATTCCATGGCCGCGATTGTAGGCTGTCGTCGATGATTTAGCTGCTGAGACAAAAGAGAAGACCCAGAACCAAACCGTTCTGGGTCATCGGGAAACTAGTGATTAGCGGTGGAGGCGTGCGTTAAAGATGGCAAGGCCGGGACCGTGAATAGGCTCCACCTCAACAATTACCTTGTCCAGCCCGCTGATGTTGATGGGGCCAGAGTTTACTACCTGACCGGGCCTAACAACGTAAGACTTCGCGTATTCTGCGCGGTTCTTGCCGAGGTAGACCTTCACGATGGCGGAGTCGTTGCCCTCCCTGCGCTTGATGTTCTCATCCCAAGCAAGGCTAAAGGTCAGGGTGTTGTACTTGCCATTCAGATCGCCTCGTCCGACGTACGCTTCACTGTCCGATGTGGTGCGGGTACGGACCATGGTGTCGGAAATGGTTTGGCCATTGACCGTAATGCTGTTGACGTAGTCCATGTTCAGCAGGTACTGGCTCGAGTTTGGCTGAACAAGGTTCTCACTTGTCACTGATGGGCGCGGAGCCGGTTGGGTCGTGCTGCCGGGGCCAGAGTGCGAGCTGCCAGCACCGTTAACGGCACCGGCGATGATGGCGATGATGGTGATAATGGCACCAATAATCTGCGGCAGGGTTTGCTCAAGCCTGTAAAGATGAATCATGAGAGCTCCTTGAGAGAGAAGAGAATCGCCAGTATGTGGCAGATTTATAATGCCTCCTGTGTGATTGCTGTGCAATAGCTTGGGAGATCAACTTTAAAAGTTTGTTACGTGAGGGGCGTGAGTTGCATGATTTGCGGCCAGTTACGTTGAAAGGTCTATTTTCTAATCCCCCCCGGGGGTGGGCTTTAGGCGGCGGAGACCGGCTGGATTGAGAGGTAATTCGCATCGCTGGCGCAGCCTTCGAGGCCTTCGACGCGGATGAAAGCGCTGGCGGTTTCGCCGGGTGGGTACACGCGCAAGCCGTCGGCAGCCTGGGGTTGGCAGGAAGCCGGGTCGAGGACCCCAACGTTGGTCATCTTGAGGCCCGCGCGGGCCGACTGGCCGGGCTGAAGCGTGACGGTTGTTGCTTCCTTGCCGGTTTCGCGCACAGCGGCGGCGCCAAGCTGGGTGCCGTCATCGTTGGTGACGGCGGAAACACCGGGGAAGCCGTGCAAAGTGCAGGGTTCGGAAGACGTATTGGTGAAGGTGATATCCGCCAAATGCGAACCGGCAGCGCCTTGCTCATCGGCTAAGCCGATATCAAGCTGGGCCGTTGCGCAGGATTCGTTGCCAGCTGCGGCCGGGTCGGTGTTCTGAGTGGATTCAGCGTCGTCGCCTGCCGCAGGTTGGGAGTCCTCTGGGGCCGGAGCATCGGCCTCGGGCGATTGCGGAGCCACGGGTGCTGGAGCCCCGGATTCGGCGTCGGCGGCCTGGGTGGTTGTAGGGGAGACGTCGGAAAGCGTGGCGTCGGTGCTGTCATCGGTGGCGCAGCCGGCCAGTGCAAGGGCAAGAGAACCGGCGGCGAGGACGGGGAGTAGTCGCTGCGTAGTCATGGGGTGGAGTCTAAAACTTGGGAGGCTAGAGTTCCTGCAAGGCGGGGAATACCCTCTCCTTGAGTAACGGGGCGACATCGACATCCGGGGCAGCGGGATCGACCCACGCCAGCTCAGCGATCTCCTTATCCGGGTGTGCCACGGAGATTTCTTCTTCGTAGACATAGACGTGTGCGTGGATAGTTTGTGGGGCGTCGTTGGCGGCCGGGGAGATGTAGGTAGCAAGCCGGCGCAGTTTGGACATATCGACCACGGCACGTATGGCCTCGTGAGCGATGAGCTGGGCTGCGTGGGCGGGATTGATCGTGTCATCGATGGAGCCATACGGCAGGACAAACTCCGGGGTGGAGGTGATGCGGAGGACTAGCACGCGGCCGTGGGTATCACGTAGGACAACGGCGACAATTTCCTCAATGTCTGCAGCGGGTGAAGGAGAATTGGAGGTCTCAGACATGCCTCCATAGTAGGGCCGCGCCGGGGCGGGGAGGCGGTGAAAGAAGAGAGGGGGCACCCGAAAACTGTCAGTAATGTAACGGGTTGGACACAGTCTCACACGTTAGAAACGGCCGCTTCGATGCGCGTGCCATCATGGGTAGGTCTTATAGACCAATACGAGAAGAAGTGAAAGAGGAATTGCTCAATGCGAAAAATTCCGCACCTTAAGAAAGTCCTCGTGGGCTCGGCTTTCGCAGGTGCGTTCTTCCTGGGTAACCCAGCGGCGGGTGCCCAGGAGCTCCCCACCATCCCGGAGATCGATTCGGCTGGTTTTGTTGACCAAGTGCGCGCGGACCTGAAGTCCGTAGGCATCGAGACCAAGCCAGTGGACGCAGCGCTGACCGACGCCGTCGACACCGCCGTCAACGGGGCTGCCGCAGCGGCATCGAAGGATGTGAACAAGGCGGTCGAAGGAGCCGTGAATTCTCCTGCGGCGCAGCGCGTCGCGGAGCAGGCGAACCTGCAGACGCAGCTGCCGGCCCCGTCCGAGCAGCAGGACTATGCCGGCGCTGATGCCATCACGGGTGAACCGCTGACGAACCCGACTCCCATCGGGTTGCTGGAGGAGGCCACGCAGCCGGAGTTCGTGCCCCAGGGTACTGATCCGAACTACGTGTGGAAGAACGACCTGTTCTCCAAGATTGCGGCCGGTAAACCGCACGCGGACTATGTTCTGCACCGGGTACCCGGCTCCTTCTACGATGCGCCCCAGATTCCCGAGGAATCTAATGTTGCGATGACTGAAGGCAAGTCGCTGTACGGCCCGGGTACCCCGCTGTACATCCGTGAGGACACCATGTGCACGCTGACGGCTGCCGGCACGGATGCTGAAGGCCGCAAGGTCGGGATTACTGCCGGTCACTGCGGCAACGTGGGTGATCCGGTGTCTTCGGCGGATTCCTGGCAGGTAGGTCCGACCGGTACCGTGGTGTCCAAGAACGCGCAGCTGGACTACTCGCTCATCGAGTTCGGCTCCCAGGCAGAGGTGACCCGCAGCTACAACGGTGTGACCGCGTACGGGATCGGTGGGGCCACCCAGCCGGGTGACATCACCTGCAAGCGCGGCGTGGCTACCGGCCGCACCTGTGGCATGACCTTCCAGCACAGCCAGAAAATCACCATCAACCAGGTGTGCGCCATGGTTGGAGATTCCGGTGCGCCGGTCTTCCACAATGGCCGCATTGTCGGATCGGTATCCCGCGGTCTGATTCCGGGGCTGCCGTCCTGCCGCACCCCGTGGCAGGGTGCACTGCACAACCCGACGGTCGTGTCCAACACCGATGCCATCATCGCGGACCTGAACCGCCGCGAGGGCGTGGGTTCCGGATTCACGATTCCGGAGAACTAGTTACTACTGAAGAAGGGGCCCTGCGGGCCCCTTCTTGTATTCGCGGTACGTTTTCGTAAATAAGGCGGAAAACTTGGGTTCTGAAGGGGCTTGTTTGCGAAAACGGTCACGGAGCCGCGGGCGCACGGCTGGAAATGTACGTTTCTAACATTTAAGGCCCCAGATCGTTAAAGATCTGGGGCCTTATTTGATCGAAATGACCTGCGGAGTGCGGTTCGCAGGTCGGCGCTAGGCTGCGGCACCGGCGTGCGGCGCCGCACGGCGCTAGGAGAGGGCGCTGAGGGCGGCGTCGTGAAGCTTGCCGTTGGAGGCCAAAGCCGAGCCGCCGTGGGGGCCGTCTTCGCCGCGGACGTTGGTGAAGCGGCCGCCCGCCTCGGTCACGAGGAGCGCCGGGGCCGCTAGGTCCCAGAGGGAGACCTCGGGCTCGGCGGCGATATCGACGGCGCCTTCGGCCACGAGGCAGTAGTTCCAGAAGTCGCCGTAGCCGCGCAGGCGCCAGACCTTGTCCGTGAATGAGATGAAAGCATCGCGGTGCGGGCGCCAGCCAGACAAGGAGCTCATGGCCAGGGAGGCATCTTCCAGTTTGGAGACCTCGGAAACGCGCAGGCGTTTCGGTTCGCCGCCGAAGACGCGGTAGGCGCCGCCGCCCTTGGCTGCGTACCAGCGGCGCCGCAGGGCAGGGGCGGAGACGACGGAGACGACCGGCTCGCCGTCTTCCAGTAGCGCGATGAGGGTGGCCCAGACGGGAACGCCGCGCACGAAATTCTTCGTGCCGTCGATAGGGTCGATAACCCACTGGCGGCCCTCGAAGCAGGCCTCGCCACCAAACTCTTCACCCAGCACCTCATCGCGCGGGCGGGAGCGCTTGAGCGCCTCACGGATGGCCTTTTCGCATGCCAGGTCCGCGTCAGAGACCGGGGTCATGTCCGGCTTTTCCTTGACGGACAGGTCGGCCGCCTCAAAACGGTGCATCGTAATGGCATCCGCATGGCCTGCCATCTCCAATGCCAAGCCGAGGTCTTCTTTGTATTTACCCACGGAGCCATTCCTCCATCTGATCAACTACCTGTTTATTACCCGCGATACACCATTCCACACCGCCGGCCTCAACCTTGCGCGCCGCGCCGCCCGCGGCCAGCACCAGCGCCTGGCCGGGGAACCAATCCCAATCCTTGACCGAGTGCTGCATCCACGCGCCCCACGTGCCATCCGCCACGCAGGAGAGATCCACGGAGCCCGCACCCAACATGCGCACGGTGGCGAAGTGCGGGGCTACTTTTTCCCAGGCGGAAGCGATTGCGGGATCCGTCATGGACGTAGGGTGCAGGTACGTTGACAAGCACAGCTTGTCGGCGGGGCTGTCGGTGAGCTTGGTGACGTCCTTGCCGTCCAAGCTGGTGGGGAAGTCACGGCCGCCGAACCAGGTATAACCCATAGCGGGGCGGTGGACGGCGCCGAGGATGACCCCTTCATCGTCGACAAGCGCGAGTGCGGAGCACCAATAATCGGAACCAGAGGCGAAGTTGTAGGTGCCGTCGACAGGGTCGATGACCCAGGTCCGGCCGGACTTCGATTCGCGGTTCGCACCCTCTTCGCCCACGATGCCGTCCTCGCCGCGCAGGGCTTCGAGCACACCGGCCACGAAGCGCTCGGCGGCGAAGTCGGCGTCGGTGACGACATCCGAGACGGAGGTCTTTTGCTCTATGCCTACTCCCTGCTCGCGCAGGCGCCAGGCCAGGCGGCCGGCGTTATAAACAAGCGCCTGGGCAAGGTGGGCGTCGGTATCGTCCGCGTGGGCGACGATGAAGGTCTTGATGATGGCATCGATCATCTCGGTGAGGCTTGGCTGGTCACTCATGCCGCCTATTGTCGCGCTAAACGCGGCCGATGGCTAATCAGAGAGAAAGAATAAGTAGAGTAGGGGGCTATGCGTCCGGAACAAACAGCACGACTTGAGGAACTCAGCGCCACCTTGACCTCCATTGAAAAGGTGATGGACCCGGAGGCGGTGTCCGAGCGCGTGCGCGAGCTCGAGGCCCAGGCGGGGGACCCGTCGCTGTGGGATGACCCCGACCATGCTCAGAAGGTGACCTCGGAGCTGTCGGCGCAGCAGGCAAAGCTGCGCAAGTTACAGTCCCTGCGCGGGCGGATTGAGGATCTGCCGGTGATGGCGGAGCTGGCGGAAGAAGAGGGCGATGAGGCCTCCCAGGAACTCGTCGACACAGAGTTGAAGGAGCTTGGCGCCGCCATCGAATCGCTCGAGGTGACCACCATGCTCTCTGGCGAGTACGACCAGCGCGAAGCGGTGATTAACATCCGCTCCGGTGCCGGTGGTGTGGATGCCGCGGACTGGGCGGAGATGCTCATGCGCATGTACACGCGCTGGGCGGAAAAGCACGGCCACAAAGTCGATGTCTACGACATTTCCTATGCCGAGGAGGCTGGTATTAAGTCCGCGACCTTCGTGGTGCATGGCGAATACATGTATGGCCAGCTCTCCGTGGAGCAGGGCGCGCACCGCCTCGTGCGCATCTCGCCTTTTGATAACCAAGCCCGCCGCCAGACCTCCTTCGCTGAGGTCGAGGTGCTGCCGGTGGTGGAGCAGACCGACTCCATCGAGGTGCCGGATTCAGAGGTGCGCGTGGACGTCTACCGCTCTTCGGGCCCCGGTGGTCAGTCGGTGAACACGACGGATTCGGCGGTGCGCCTGACACACATCCCGACCGGCATCGTGGTGACCTGTCAGAATGAGAAGTCCCAGATCCAGAACAAGGCCTCTGCCATGCGCGTGCTGCAGGCGAAGCTGCTGGAGCGCAAGCGCCAGGAGGAGCGCGCGGAGCTCGATGCACTGGGCGCGGGTGGCAATGCCTCCTGGGGCAACCAGATGCGTTCCTATGTGCTGCATCCGTACCAGATGGTCAAGGATCTGCGCACTAACTATGAGGTAGGAGACCCTTCCAAGGTATTGGATGGGGATATCGATGGCTTCCTGGAATCCGGGATCCGGTGGCGCATGGCGCAGCAGGAGCCCTAGGCCCGAGTAACAAATGTTGCTAATGTGGCTTAAGTGATCACTTTCGAGAATGTGTCCAAGGTCTATTCGACCTCCACTAGGCCCGCACTGGACAAGGTGTCCTTTGAGATAGAAGACGGAGAATTCGTCTTCCTCATTGGTCCCTCCGGCTCCGGTAAGTCGACCTTCCTCCAGCTCATGGTGCGCGAGACCAATGTCAGCTCGGGGGATATTTATTTCGGGGACTTCCACGTCAACACGCTGAAAGGCCGCGAGGTCAACCGCTTGCGCCAATCCATCGGCTATGTCTTTCAAGACTTCCGGCTTCTGCCCAAGCTCAATGTCTACGACAATGTCGCCTTTGCCCTCGAGGTCATCGGCAAACGCAAGGCGCGGATTGCCAAGCAAGTCCCCGAGGTCCTCGACATGGTCGGCCTGGGCGCCAAGCAGCACCGCATGCCGCATGAGCTCTCGGGCGGCGAGCAGCAGCGCGTGGCGATCGCGAGGGCCTTTGTCAACCGTCCCAAGCTGCTGCTTGCCGACGAACCGACGGGCAACCTTGATCCCTCCACTGCTGCGGAGATCATGTCGCTGCTTACCAAGATCAACCGTCGCGGGACGACGATCGTGATGTCGACGCACAACGCGCGCGCGGTCAACGAGGCCCGCCAGCGCGTCATTGAGCTACACAACGGCACGCTCGTGCGCGATGAGAAGAATGCGATGTATGGGGAGGCGGTTTAGGTGAATCTGGGCTTTGTTTTTAGAGAGGCTTTCAAGGGGCTTGGGCGCAATATCACCATGACCATCGCCATGGTGATTACCACGGCCATTTCGGTGGCCCTGGTGGTGGCCGGTGTTCTGGTGACCCAGATGACCAACGAGACCAAAGACATCTACCTCGAGCGCGTCGAGGTCATGGTCCAGCTCAACGAAGATATTTCCGCGAACGATCCGGAGTGCAAGGACTCTGCCTGCGCGGGGCTAAGGAAGAAGCTGGAAGCAGATGAGGATATTGAGTCTGTCAACTACCGCAACCGTGCGGATTCTTATGAGCGCTTCGTGGAGTTGTTCAAGGAAACCGATCCAGTCATGGTTGAGGAGACATCCCCGGATGCGCTGCCGGCGGCCTTCCATGTGCGGCTGAAGGATCCGACGGATACCGCGCCTATCGACGCCATCGCGTCCGACCCCGCCGTCAGCGACATCATCGATCAGCAGGAGGAGGTGCGCAGCGCCGCCGGCAACCTCGACGCCATCCGGAATGCCACCTTCGTCCTGGCAGCGGTCATGGCGCTGGCCGCCATCATGCTGATTGCGAACATGGTGCAGATCGCCGCCTATCAGCGCCAGCGAGAGACCGCGATCATGCGCATGGTCGGTGCCTCGCGGTGGATTACCCACGCGCCCTTCATCATGGAGGCGGTCCTTGGTTCCCTCGGCGGTGTCATCCTCGCCGGGGTCGGTGTCATCGTGGGAAAGAACACGGTGATCGATCCGGCACTGAAGGACTTGTACCACAATCAGCTTTTGGCCCCGGTGACCGCAGGCGACGTGTGGACGGCTCTGCCTATCGTGGGGCTCGTGGCAATCTTGTGCGCTGCACTGACCGCACAGGTGACCATGCGCGCCTATGTGCGGACATAGCCCAACAGGCCTGTTGTGGGTTGTGCCTGGCAGTAGCGTAATATAGTGCGAACTATGGCGAAGAAGGCAAAGAAGAAAAAGGCGGCCGTCGACAATAACTCGACCTTGGCCACCAACCGACGTGCCCGCCACGACTACACCATCCTCGACACCCTGGAATGCGGCATGGTGCTCGTGGGCACCGAAATTAAGTCGATGCGCGAAGGCAAAATCTCCTTGGCAGATGCCTTCGCCACCATTGACGACGGCGAGGTCTACATCCGCAACCTCCACATCCCGGAGTATTCCCAGGGTTCGTGGACGAATCACTCACCGAAGCGCACACGCAAGCTACTGTTGCACCGCAGGGAGATTGATAAGCTTATGGGCCAGGTGCGCGACGGCAATAAGACGCTGATCCCGCTCAAGGTGTACTTGAAGGACGGCCGCGCCAAGTGCGAGCTCGGCTTGGCCAAGGGTAAGCAGGACTATGACAAGCGCGAGGCGATTAAGCGCCGCGACCAGGATCGCGACATTACCCGCGAGCTGGGCCGCCGCGTCAAGGGGATTAACGCCTAACCTGGAAGCCATGATTTACACGGCTAAGGTGCATGACGTTATTCGGGAAGATGAGCAGCCGCGTGGGGCAGCGGTGCTCGTCGATAAGCTCTGGCCCCGTGGCGTGGCCAAGGAGCGTCTGTCCTATGACCACTGGTTCAAAAATGTCGCGCCCAGTCCAGGGTTGCGTAAGTGGTGGGGGCACGATGCTGACACCTTTGAGGAATTTGCACGGCGCTACCGCGCGGAGCTCGACGAGAACGACGGCGAGGAGTTGGCGCGCTTGCGCCAACTAGCAGAGGATGGTGACGTCACCCTTCTCTTCGCCGCCAAGGACCGCGAGGTCAACCACGCCACTGTGTTGAAGGCATGGTTAGAGGAAAGCTAGACGAATAGTCCCCAGATGGTTGCTCCCACGGCGATGAGGCCCGTGATGACGACGAAGACGTTGCTGGCACGGCCGCGGAATTGCTTGAGAGCGTCGATGCGGTGGATGGCATACATCGGTAGCAGGTAGAGAATCGAGGCGATGAAGGGGCCGCCGATGGCCTCAATGAGGCCCAGGATCGACGGATCGATGATGGCCACGATCCACGCACAGACAAAGATGATGCCGTGCATGATGGAATTGAGTTGTTTCTCCGAGAGCTTCTTGGTGGCGCGCGGAGCGGCGCTGCGCAGCAGGAAGTTGCCGCCCTCGGTAGCTCCCAAGACGTGGCCGAAGTAGGAGGAGATGATGGCAACCATCGCGATGATCGGGGAGAGGAATGCCAGGACCGGAACACCGGTGACGTTGGCCAGGTAGGACAGAACCGGCAGGTTTTGCTCGCGGGCCTCGGCGAGGCCGTCCGCACCAAGCGTGAGGGTGCAGGACCACACGAAGAACATGGTGAACACGGTGAGCAGAATGGCGGTCAGCGCCAGCGCGCGCGAGGCGTTCTCCGAGCTCTTCTCACGGCCGTGTGCGGCGACCATGGCCAAGGAGAACTGGGAAATCGCGGGGGAGTGGTTAAAGGAGAAGACCAGCACGGGGATGATGAGGGCGACAGCGCCGACGACGCGCCAATCATTGTTGCCCACCTCCATGAAGGAAGCGACGTCCCAGCGCGGGATGAGGTAGATGGATAACGCGCCCAGGCAGAAGATCAGCGGGTAGACCAAGAACTGCGTCACGGCGAGCACGATGCGTTGGCCAAAGGCGAAGACGATGGTCATGATGCCCACGAGGAGGAAAGCCAACAGCGGGCGTGAAATCGTGGGTCCATTTAATTGGTTGACGATGAAGCTGTTGACCGTATTGGTGATCGAAACGCCATAAATGAGGACGATGGGGAAGATGGCGCAGAAATAAATCACCGAAATGATAAAACCTGCGCTCTTGCCGAAATAGTCCGTGACCACTGCGGTGATGTCCTCGCCCTGGCGTGGTGACGCACAAATCATGCGGGCCAGACCGCGGTGGGAGAAGTATGTCATCGGCCCAATCAGAATCGTGGCCGCGAGGAGGGGCCAGAAGCCGAAGCTGCCCGCGTTGATGGGCAGGAAAAGGATGCCAGCGCCCACGGCGGTGCCGAAGAGCGAGATGGCCCATTCGGTGTTGCTGACTGGACGTTTAGTGTCTTCTGGGGAGCTAGTGGTTTCGGTATGTGTGCTCACTTTGCAGCCTTTAACAACGTAGGGGGATAGGACTCACACACCTTAACAGCGCTTAAGTAGATGTTAATCACAAGGGGGTGCTTATGAAAGCTATGCCTCACGTGGCCTGCGGCGGAGCTTGCGGGAATAGGGGCGGCTGCAGTAGCGTTGAACAGACCGTAGGGCGCAATAAAGACGCGTTCTGCGTAGCTTTCACAGCAATGTGTCACTGAGGGGTCGACTTGGTTTCGACTTCGTACATTGAGCCAGGGGAAGCGTGCCGGTGCAGGCTAGAGACCACCGTTAAGCGTCGTAGCAACCAATAAACGCAGAGAAGAACTCTCAGCGTGACTACGCCCTCGCTGCCTAATTACAGCGACGCGTGTCTGTCAGCCTAGGTTTGGTTCCTGACCTAGATCCTGGCATCGACTAAGGAACTTGCCTGACCGGTTTGTTGTTCGGCCGGTTGGGGACTTTGAGAGCAACTGGGCCCATCATCCGGAGCGAGTTTGCCCGAGCCGGAGGGCCGAGTAGAGATCCTGTGCAGACTGCGCACGGAGAAGCCCTGGCGAGGTGACGAAGGACCCGGGTTCAATTCCCGGCGGCTCCACAGATAGCATTTCCCCTGGTGAGCGTTCACCGGGGGATTTGCTGTATCTGTGCAGGTCATTGGCATGATACTGTGTTGCCACAGGTGGCCACGAGTTGCCACTAAATGACTCTGATTAGGGAAAGATTAGGGAATGAATAGGGAACGTTTCCCTAGTCCCTAGTCCCTCGTTGTGGAAGGTGTGGCAATGGCACGGAGGAAGGCTGAGCGCACGCGCCGGGCATTCGGCAAGGTGTCGGTTAAGTGCAAGCGCGTCTATGCGGAATACACCGGGCCGGATGGTGCGTTTCACCGCCCTGGGCATTCCTTCCCCTCAAATATTGATGCGGAAGGTTGGCTAGCGGAGGAATCCTTAGCTGAGGGAGGAACTAAACCCAGGGCGCTTCATTCTGAGTGGAACGATGAGCGGATCTCCAGTCTCCGGATCCTCGATCACCCGTGCCCGCAGATCAAAAGCCTGCTGCAGCAGCTCTGCGGTGATGATATCGGCGGGTGCGCCGGAAGCTATTACCTGGCCTTCCTTCATAACCACAAGGTAATCGGAGTAGCGCACCGCCAGGTTTAGATCGTGCAGCACCATTACTACGGTTCTTCCTAGTTTCTGACGCAGGCTATCGACAAGTTCGAGGATGTCCACGGAGGTAGCCAGGTCAAGGTAAGTGGTCGGCTCGTCTAGGAAGAGGATGTCGGTGTTTTGCGCTAGCACCATGGAGATCCACGCCCGCTGGCGCTGGCCGCCGGAAAGTTCATCCAACGTACGGCTGGCAAGATCCGCAGAACCGGTTTGCTTTAGGGCCTCGAAGACCGCGTCTTCGTCCGTGGAGGACCACTGGCGGAACCATGCCTGATGTGGGTGCCGCCCGCGGGCCACCAGATCGGAGACCAATAGCCCTTCTGGGGCCACGGGGGATTGGGGCAGCATGCCCAGTATGCGGGCGACGTCCTTGCGCTTCATGTCCGAGATATTCTGGCCATCCACGCTCACGGTTCCGGTATCAAGGTTGAGCAGGCCAGACATGGCGCGCAGCAAGGTTGATTTACCGCATCCGTTGGGCCCCACGATGGTGGTGATTTTGCCGGCTGGGAAAGTGGCGCTGAGATCCCGGATGATGGTGCGCTGGCCGTAGCCCACGGTGACCGAGGAAGCATCCACGCCACCGGCGGTATTCGGGTGGTCTGCGCTTGGCTGGGGGATGGGGGAGGTCATGCGTCTGTGCTCCTAGTGCGTTGAACGAGTAGGTAGATGAGGAAGACGCCGCCCAGTGCGGAGGTGACAATACCCACCGGAAGCTCCACCGGCAGGACAGCCTGGGTCACGATGTCCGCACCGAGCAGTAGCACTGCGCCGGTAAGAGCCGAGGCCGCAAGCGGTGGGCTGGGTACCCCGCACAGCCGTAGTGCTACTTGGGGTGCTACAAAGGCGATGAAACCGATGGGGCCGGCAGCAGAAACTGCTACTGCAGCTAGAGCTACGGCCAATGCCAACATCGCCACCTGCACGGCGTTGACGCGCTGGCCCAGCGCTCGGGCGAGGTCGGGCCCCAGAGTGGTGGCCAGTGCTTGGTAGGCGATCCAGGCCAGCAACGGGGCGCAGACAAGCACAAGGACAACCATGGGAATGGTGGTGCTCCACTCCGACTTGGCCAGGGATCCTGTGAGCCAGAACTGTGCTTGGCTTGCATCCCGCAGTTCCGCGCGGACCATGAGGAAATTGATGTAGGAACTCAGCAGCGCGGTGATGATAATGCCTACGAGCACGAGGCGGTAGGAATCAGCTTGGCGTCGCCAAGCCAATGCCCAGATCACCATGGCGCTAAGAATCGCACCCAGCAATGCGGCTAGGGGAATTCCGATTCCGGCAAGCCAGCCGGCGAATCCACTGCCGCCGGCGCCAAGGACGATGACCGTTACGGCCATGGCCGAGGCACCCGTAGTGATGCCGAGGATATCGGGGCTGGCCAGCGCGTTGCGGGTGACCGTTTGGGTGAGCGCACCGGAAAGCCCCAGCGCGCAGCCGACCGCGATGGCCGTGGCCACTCGGGGCATGCGCCACTCCAAGACCACGAGTTTTTCCACGCGGGATCCTTGCCCTTGGAAAATCACCTCTAGTACTCGGGGAACGGAAATAGGGTAGTCACCCAGCCCGATGGAAAGCGCGCCTAAAAAGACGGTGAGCGCCGCGGCGATGATGCATACCAGCACCACCCGTGGGCGCCAGAGGAACGAGATGGGCCCAGCCCGGAATGGTACCCCGCCCGGCATCTGCCACGAAGCGCTTTGTTTATCTTGTACGGCCTGCGCAGCCTTGTTTCGTCGCATCACAGCGTCATCACCTTCTTTCGGTAGATCAAGGCGATGAAGAACGGCGCGCCAACGAAGGCCAATACGATGCCCACTTGGAGCTCGCCGGGGCGCGCGATGAGGCGGCCCACTACGTCAGCACATAGCAACAGCGCCGCGCCGGCTAGCGCAGAGTACGGCAAAATCCACTTATAATCTGGGCCGGTAAGAGCCCGGACGATATGGGGCACTACCAGGCCAATGAAGCCTAGCGGGCCCGCTGCAGCCGTGGCCGCGCCAGCCAGCAAGGCGATGATGCCCATGCCGGCCAGCCTTGCGGCCGCGGTATTGATGCCGAGCCCTGCGGCCACGTCGTCGCCTAAGTTCAAAATATTCAACTGCGGGCCGGTAGCGAACGCCAGGATCAGTCCCACCACTATGAACGGCAGGATTCCTAGCGCGATGTTCATATCCCGGCCGGCGAGGGAGCCGACGGTCCAAAAGCGCATCCGGTCCAGGTTATTCTCATTGGTGAGTACGAAGGCGCTGGTGATGGCGCTTAAGACCGCCGACAATGCGGCGCCGCCCAGCACTAAGGTCAAGGGATCGACGGCTGCCTTGCCTGCGGAGGCGAGGCCGAAGACCAGTGCCGTGGCAGCGATAGCGCCGAGGAAGGCTATCACCGCGGTGGCCCACGGGGCGGTGATGCCAAATAGCGCGAAGCTGACTACAACGCTTAGCGCCGCGCCGGAACTGACACCCAGGATTCCCGGATCCGCCAGGGGATTGCGGGTGTGGCCTTGGATTAGAGCACCGGCGACTCCCAGTGCCGCCCCCACGATTATGGCCAGGATGGTGCGCGGCAGCCGCAGCTCAGCTACCACGCGTTGGTTGGTGGAAACTTCGTCCTGGGCACCGCGTGCGGCCGGCAGTTCCCGCAGCGCGGCCCACACGTCCTCCGCAGGAATGGAGCGGGCGCCATACAGCAAACTGCAGATAGTGCCAACGAGGACCAGCAAGAGCAGAGCTCCTAGGCCCAGGAGGCGGGTAGTGCGCACACTCATGGCGTGGCCTCCAATCGCTGCTGCCGCTTGCCGATGCCCCCACTCCCAGCCAATAGTGCCCAGCGAGCACCGGCGCTGCGGCGGGTTGCCTTGGAGAGCTTCGGCTCACAGGTAGCGATGAGAATCCCTGAGCCGCGGGGTGGAGACAGGTACCTAGCTACTCCCGCTGGGCGGGGAGAGGAGCTGCGCCCGAGGCGTGGCTCAGGCAGTTGCTGGGTGTGATTGTCAATCATGGACAAGCATATTACCGTTTTCATGTAAGGTAAGCCTTCATTTAATTAAAAGACTGTAAAAGTGAAGGGCTGCAAGTCATCGCAACTGGCCCTAGGCGCCCACTATTTAGGTGAAACTCTATGCGGCACCTTTTGTAGTGCCTGTCTCAAAGTTGAGTGTGCTGCATGTGCATCGCATAGGCGGTGCCTGGAAATCTTTTGGTGACCAGCGTAACATTGATTATTTAGGCAAGCCTAAGTTATCCTTTTAACGTGCGAGAATATGTCATTGTCTCCAACGATTGGGGAACTTGGTTGCCCCCCCCCATTTGGGTATAACCAACCAAATATTCTGACCTTTCCCCATTCGTGAACGGGCTAGGCCTTGCGCTGAGATCCGTCACCAGTAATAACGGAGAAAAATGACATTCAAGAAAATTCTTGTCGGTACTGCTACTGTGTTGGCTCTGGGCACCGCGGTGACGGCGTGTTCGACTGATGACCAATCCGAAAACTCTGCAGACTCCCAGGCGGTCAACGCCGAGCAAGGTGCATTCCCCACCACCATCGAGCATCGCTATGGTTCCACCGAAATCAAGGAAGCCCCGCAGCGCGTGGTCTCCCTAGGGTATACGGATCAGGACGCGCTGCTGGCGCTCGGAATCACGCCGGTTTCCGTGAAGTATTGGGATAGCATGACCCCAGACGGGCAGGCTGCGGGCAACTGGTCTAACGACAAGATCGAGGGCGATACTCCTCGAATCGACAAAGACACAGAGGTCAATGCGGAAGCTATCGCTAAGGACAAGCCAGATCTCATCGTTGCCGTGTACTCGGATATTGATGAAAATACATACAAGAAGCTGTCCGATATCGCCCCTGTCGTTGTGCAAAAGGGTGAATATAAAGAACTGCAGCAGCCATGGGACGTGACTACGGAAGAGATTGGACAAGCCGTAGGCAAGCCTAAAGAGGCAAAACATCAGGTGGAGCAGGTTAAAGCGAAGTTTGCAGACCTAAAGGACCGTCACCCAGAGTGGGCCGAGAAGGAACTCGGTGTGGCCACCGTCTCTGCCGACAGCCTGGCCGTCTTTGCTGAAGAAGATCCGCGCAGCCGCTTCTTTACCGAGCTGGGGTTCAAGATCAACCCCGCCTACGCGGCAATCACCAAGGATAAATTCTACGGCGAGGTCTCCAAGGAGAACGCTGATCAGGTTGATTCTGACGTACTGGTGTGGGATCAGTTGTCCTACGCTCCGACGCAGGACAAGGCTTCTGTTACCGAGGATCCAATCGTGAGCAAGCTACCCGCTGTGAAGGATGGGCACAGTGTCTACTTGGAAGGCGACCTAGAAAAAGCCTTTGGATGGCAAACAGTGCTGAGTCTGGACTACCTGCTGGATAAGATCGAGCAGCCGTTGGCGGACGCCACGAAGTAAAAGGACTCAATCGCTGAACCGTCCCCCGCGTTGAACTGCTCCCCATTAGTTGGACTGAGAAATCAGTTGCCAACAACTAGTGGGGAGCATTTTCTTTGAGAGCACGTAGTTCGCTGAGTGAAGTTCAGCGTGAGCAGTTAGTGGAGCTTTTCGAGCAGGGAATGGGTTGCCGAGCCGCTGCTCGTGTTGTCGGTGTCTCGAGAGACGCGGCTTAAGGGACATTTCGTGTGGATTTGCG
>NZ_KV827325.1:0-438 GCF_001836065.1 Corynebacterium sp. HMSC035E02 | reverse complement strand
GCCGAAGATTTCGACGAATGCTGATTTTGCCGAGGGTTCGACTCAGGTTGTTGCTGGTGCGAAGGTTAACGATACGGTGACGTATGAGGGTTTGGTTCCGGGTAAGGAATACACCCTTTATGCTGAGTTGATTTCTAAGGCTGATGGCGAGACTGTTCTGGGTAAGGGTGAGAAGACCTTTAAGCCGGAGGCTGCCAATGGTGAGGTTGTTGTTGAGATCACTGTTGATGAGTCTGTAACGGAGCCGGTTGAGGCTGCGGTTGCCTTTGAGGAGTTGACTTCTGTTGAGGTCGACAAGGAGGGCAAGGAGACTCCGGGTACTGATCCGAAGGACCCGAACTGGATTGCTGAGCACAAGGAAATCGACGATGAGGATCAGACGGTGACCTCTAAGGACCCGTCTGAGACCACTGAGCCGTCTGAGCCGACCGAGCCAAC
>NZ_KV827324.1:0-266 GCF_001836065.1 Corynebacterium sp. HMSC035E02 | reverse complement strand
TATGCGCCATCCGCAGGGCCCGTTCGACCAGGTGTGTGTCTTGCACGCTATCCATAGCCCAGCCCAGCACTCTGCGGGAATGACCGTCGCGGACCGCGCACAAATACAACCAGCCCTCACCGGTGCGCAAGTAGGTAATATCCGACATCCACACCCGATTCAGCTCACCAGTATCAAACATGCGCTTGACCAGGTCAGGAAGACTCGACTTACGCTTGGCTTGGATTGTAGTCACTGGGACAAAGGCACGCGGTGAAATCCCTTCA
>NZ_KV827323.1:0-344 GCF_001836065.1 Corynebacterium sp. HMSC035E02 | reverse complement strand
GGGCCCACAACACCGCACACACAACCCCTACCAAGTATCACATGCACACGGTTTAGCCTCATCCACGTTCGTTCGCCACTACTAGCAGAATCATATTTTATTTTCTTCTCCTACGGGTACTGAGATGTTTCACTTCCCCGCGTAAACCCCCACAACAGCTATGAATTCACTGAAGGGTAACACCCCATAACAGGTGCCAGGTTTCCCCATTCGGACATCCTCGGATCAACGCTTTATTGACAACTCCCCGAGGCTTAACGCAGCCTTACACGTCCTTCATCGGCTCAGCATGCCAAGGCATCCACCATGCGCCCTAAATAACGAACACACAACCAACACAACAA
>NZ_KV827322.1:0-766 GCF_001836065.1 Corynebacterium sp. HMSC035E02 | reverse complement strand
ATATGGGCCTTGGTCGATCTACTACTTCTTGTTTGACACTTCAGGCCCAGATTCCACCCCATCGCGTTCTACAATCGCCTCGTGGCTGCATGAACTGGGATTTGTTGATGCCAATGCCCGCAAACGCCCCCGCAGCTCCTATAAGCGCTTCGCCCGTGATCTCGTCGGTGAACTCTGGCAAATCGATGGACTGGTCTACCGCCTCTTTGACCATGCCCACACACATGTCACGATTTACCAGATTATCGATGATGCCAGCAGATTCGATGTCGGAACCACAGCATTCGCTCTGCCAGAAAACGGTACTGATGCGCGCGCCGTACTGGCCGCAGCGTTCGCCGCCTACGGCAAACCTCAAGAAATCCTTTCCGACAATGGCGATGCGTTCGCCACCTATCACCGTGGTTTTCTCTCTGCTACTGAAACTTGGCTCGCTAGCCAAGGTGTACTTGCTATTGCTGGTTTCGCCCCGACAACCCAGGGAAAAGACGAACGCTCTCACCGCACGTTGACCCAGTTCCTCGATGCACGCCACCCAGTCAGCCTTGCTGAGGTCAACACATATCTGGCCGAATATCGCCAGGTCTACAACGAACGACGACGGCACCAATCACTGCTGGTCGGCAAAATGCACATCACACCACGCCAGGCCTTCGATACCTTCCCCAAGGCACCATCGCCTACACATCCACTCGATCCTGAGCAGGTCTGGGCCCGCGTAGTCGCCTATAACCAAGCGCACAATCCACACGCTGTATCCGAAATG
>NZ_KV827321.1:0-531 GCF_001836065.1 Corynebacterium sp. HMSC035E02 | reverse complement strand
CGCGCGTGCTTGAAGCTGCCCCGTCGGCTCAACCGGGTGCGCTTTGAGGTAGCGGCTGTCATCGCCCCGGCTTTCGCGGCGCTGCTGCAGGGCTTTCCACAAATGGACAAGCTGCAATTCCACGTGGCGATGCTGCTGGATACGCCGATGTCGAGCTATGCGGGCTTCTTCGATGACTTAGTGGAGCACTCCGAGTTCGGCGCAACGGCCCGGCTGCGCAGCGTGCCGGGGGAAATCGTGGTGGGCCAGCATGACATCGTGACCCCGCACCGCCAATCGAAGGTGATTGCCCGCCACTGGCCGGGCTCCACCCTGACCGTCGTCGACGGTGCTGGCCACATGGTCATCTTGGAAGAGCCCAGCGAGGTCTCCAAGGCCTTGGGCCGGGTCCTCGACCGCGTGCTCGATGGCGACTAAGCCGCGCTAATGCCGGCTAAGTCCTTTGCCGACGGCGGCAGGGCCTTTTGTTGGCGGTGGCTGAGCCTCCTGTGGTGGTCGAACTGCCCGTTCTGCCAAAGTTAGAGCCTCTGA
>NZ_KV827320.1:0-9555 GCF_001836065.1 Corynebacterium sp. HMSC035E02 | reverse complement strand
TCCGTGTCCAAAAAGTCCATGGACATAACATTACTAGGTTTCTCGTGCTGCGTTACCTTTCTATGCAGCACAGCTAGGTTAAATCCCCAACTCATCTGCAAGACGAGAGACCATTCGAGCATTTAACTCGTGGTGGTCATGCAGCGTGTCTTTGCCGAGGTATCCAAATACCTCGGCATTTATTACGCCAATAATACTTATCCACGCTTCAAGCGCCTTTTCCATGACGTCAGCGGAAAGTTCTACATCAAGCTCATCAGCGGCTGCGGCAAGGTCGCGCGAGAACTGAGAGGAACGCGGTTCTAACTGTTCAACCGAGGCCTCAGTTAACAACTCGGCCAGACGCCGACTAACTTTTGTACCCGCGACCGTAGTCTCTGAAACTGGCGCTTCGTATCCAATGATGGGCGTGCCATAAATTAGCGCCCACCTTTGAGGAAACTCCAAAGCCCACGCCCTCATAGCAAACACAAGGCGCAGGAATCTGTCCCGCGTCTCAGTAGCCTCACCGATTCCCCGCACAACGGCATCATCAAGTGCTTCAAACGCATCAACGATCAGCATCGTTAATAGGTGGGCCCTGTCGGGCACATAGCGGTAGATACCCGAAGAAACTATCCCCAAATCACGTGCAATTGCACGAAGATTCAAGGCTTCTGGGCCGCCTTTATCAAGCTGCTCCCGCCCTACCTCAACAATGCGCAACATCGTCTGTTCGCGAGCACGCGCTCTTGGGGTCATTGACATATAGAAACTATATCAACAAGAAAGAGAGCACTGCTCTTGAATCTGAATAACTGCAATTATAGAATTAGAGAGCACTAGTCACTATTTAGAGCAGAGGTCACCTAATGCATTTTCTCATCACCGGGGCAGGCCCCGTGGGCCGATCACTTTCACGCGAACTCGCTAAAAGAGGGCACACATGCACAATCATGACGCGATGGCAGCCCCATTTCGCCGCCAGTAGGAACGTGCAGTTCAAGAAAGGCGATGCAACACACAGTGACGCCTATCCAGAACAGATCGACGGAATTGCCCACTGCATCCATGCCCCATACGACGCACAAAAGTGGCGCGACCTGCTCATTCCAGCTGAAGAAACCGTGCTAGAGGTAGCCGCCCAACGGGGCATCCCCGTTGTCTTTCCCGAATCGATGTATGGGTTCGACCAGACTTACGAGGTAATTTCGCCTGACACGCCCCTCACCCGATCCCACAATGGCAAACCCGGTGTTCGAGCGACCCTAATCGAGAACCGCTTAGCCTCTCCCTCGCGCACTACCTCGGTAATCGCGGCCGATCTGTACGGACCAGATGCTGGCCCCGGATGCGTTTACCATCAGCTCATCATCGGGAAGAAGCGTCCCCTTGCTCTTTTTAACGCACACGCTAAACACTCGGTCACGTACCTTCCCGACTTCGCCCGTGCGCTAGCTGACGCACTACTGAACGAATCGACACCCCCTATAGCTTCCACGCCTTGCGCGCCCGCACTCACCCAAGCTGAATTTGCTCGAAGCGCCGGATGCCAACACTCCCCCATCACGATTCGACCATGGATGCTGAAGCTAGGTGGCATTGTCAGCACGGACCTGCGAGGCCTACAAGAAATGAGCTACCTGTGGGACCGTCCCTCCATTCTTACCGGAGCTAAATCCGCATGGCAGGCGACCCCAACCGACGAAGCATTAAAGGCTATTCATCAAGCTCAGTCGGCGTAGTGACAAATCCAACCACTAGTAGCCCTACCTCACTACCTAAGACTTTTTGAACGCTCTACACTTGGACGTCATGAGTGAAACTCCCGCTGCTTCTTCATCCCTCAAAACACCGTACGAGGACCTCCTGCGCCGTGTCCTCGAAGAAGGCGCACCCAAAGGCGACCGCACTGGTACCGGCACCCGTTCCCTGTTCGGCGCCCAACTGCGCTATAACTTGGCGGAGTCTTTTCCCCTCCTGACCACCAAGAAGGTCTACTTCCACGGCGTGATTGGTGAGCTGCTGTGGTTCCTGCGCGGCGAGTCTAACGTGAAATGGCTACAGGAGAACAAGGTCCGCATCTGGAACGAGTGGGCCGATGAGGACGGCGAGCTGGGCCCTGTCTACGGCGTGCAGTGGCGCTCCTGGCCCACTCCGGATGGCCAGCACATCGACCAGATCCAGGTCGCCCTGGACACGCTCAAGAACAACCCGGACTCGCGCCGCAACTTGGTCTCCGCATGGAACGTCTCTGAGCTGGACAAGATGGCGCTCATGCCCTGCCACCTGCTCTTCCAGCTCTACGTCGCAAACGGCAAACTCTCCATGCAGGTCTACCAGCGCTCGGCGGACATGTTCCTCGGTGTTCCCTTCAACCTGGCTTCCTATGCCGCGCTGACCCACATGTTTGCCCAGCAAGCAGGCCTCGAGGTGGGCGAGCTCATCTGGACCGGTGGGGATTGCCACATCTACAACGACCACATCGAACAGGTCAAGGAACAGCTCTCCCGCGAGCCCCGCGAATACCCGCAGCTTAACCTCCACAAGGCCGAAAGCCTCTTTGACTATGACTTCGATGATTTTGAGGTCATCGGCTACGACCCCCACCCCACTATCAAGGCTCAGGTGTCCGTCTAATGCTGGGCGCAATCTGGGCTCAGTCCCTCGACAGTGTCATTGGTGACGGCGTGGTCATGCCCTGGCACGTGCCGGAGGACCTCAAGCATTTCAAGGAAGTGACCATGGGCGCGCCCGTCATCATGGGCCGTAAGACGTGGGAATCCCTCAACCCCAAGTTCCGCCCGCTACCCGGTCGGGAGAACATCATTTTGTCCCGCCGCGAACCTGGCGAGTGGTCCGCGGGTGCCACCGTGGTGGATAACCTCGACGCGGCACTCGAAACCGCGCCCGGCGACGCCTGGATCATCGGCGGCGGCCAGCTTTATAACTCCGCCCTCGACCGCGTGGATACAATCGAGCTCACCCTCATGGGCGTGCAGGTGGGCGATGCCTACGGAGCAGATGCCGTCCTGGCCCCGCAAGTGCCGGAGGAATTCAGCCTATCTGCCGATACCGACTGGCTCACCTCCGAATCTGGCCACCTCACCATCCCCGGGCAGCCGCCGAGTGAGCTGCCCATGAAATACCGCTTCCTCACCTACGACAGAAAGGCTGCTGCATAATGAGCACCAACGTTGCCACTCCCGAAACCACTGAGCACGTCACCATCTTCTTTGCCGACTGGTGCCCGTTCTGCCAGCGCCTCATTTCCGCACTCAACCGCACGGAGACCCCGCACGCGCTTGTCGACGCCGAAGCCGAAGGCACCGAAGACATCAACGCGTGGATTGAGTCCGTCAACGACGGCAACCGCATCGTGCCCACCGTCCTCTACTCCGACGGCACCCACGCCACCAATCCCGCTGCTAGCGAGGTCCGCGCCAAGTACGCGGAGCTGGCCGGCGAATAAGCCCCCCCCCCCCGCAGCCAGCGCGACCAAAGGCCACGCGTTTACCGCCGCCCTAAGCAGGGCTGCTAGTCTTACCTAGGTGCGCAACGCACCCCCTGCCCCAGTAGCTCAGGGGATAGAGCACGGCTCTCCTAAAGCCGGTGTCGGAGGTTCGAATCCTCTCTGGGGCACGCTGTGAAGTCTCGAGACATCGTTCCGGTCGGTGTCTCGAAATTTTTTGTTTTTAGTTGCCCCGTTGGGGTTGAGTTCGTTGTCTTTCTTGTTGTAATAGATCTTTTCCTCGGTGCGTGTGTAGGCGGCGATTTGTGCCCCGGTGGCGGTTATTTTGATGTCGACGTGGTTGTCGACGCAGACCATGGTGATGGGTTCTCCGCCCCATCGGCGTCCGATGTAGAGGCGGCGTAGTTTGTCGCCCCATCGCAGTGCTGTCTTGCCGTTCGTGCCTACTTTGTCGGTGCGTAGTCGGTAGTCGTGCTCTGGTTTGATGTCAGCTTATCTGCATTCGCCCCCATTAAGGGTGAACCTTCAGATCAATACTAGAAATAGTTTATAAACAGTATTATATGTATTAGGCAAGCCTTACCTTGCCTGATTTTCATGAATCGAGGTTTACTATGACCAAACAGTCCTCTACGCCCGCACGGAGTACAAGCTCATCCAGTGGGTCGACGGCACGTTTAAACACCAGAGATCTCATCAACGCTGGCATCTTTGCTGCACTTTACTTTGTAATCACCTTTATAAGCGGAATGATTGGATTCGCAGGACCACAATTCATGTTTATTGGATGGTTTATCGCGGCAATCGCAAACGGAATCGTGCTAGCGCTTTATGCCGTCCGCACGTCCAAAATGGGTGCTTTCACCCTCGTCGGTGGTATTAACGGATTAGCATTCATGCTCACCGGACACTACTTCTGGACCTTGCTGGGAAGCATAATTCTTGGGTTTATCGCAGATTTGATTATTACAAAAAGCCACCTCAGTATTGCCAAGTCCTTCCCTATTGCCTACGGCATCTTCTGTGTCTGGATTTCTTTGCCTTTTATCCCGCTAATTCTGGATACGGACTCATACTACGTCGATATCGCAGACCAAATGGGTCAAGAATACGCCGATGCTATGTCGGATATCTTCCAGCCATGGACCATTGGAGTACTGGCCATTTGTGCGCTCATCGTCGGCTTTATCGGAGGAAAGGTCGGAGTTCGCGTCAGCCGCAAACACTTTGAAAGCGCTGGTCTCCTGTGAGCCTGCAAAAACAGGGCGTGCTTCGTCGATCTTCGATCGATCCACGGACCGTGCTGCTTTCTGTTCTAGTAATCAATGCGGTAGCTCTCAGCCACGGCCACCTACCGACACTGCTGATTTCTATCGCCTTCAGCTCCATCGCACTAGCTACAGTAAAGCCACACTATGGTCTTATTTGCCTGTTCGCTTTTGCATTATCCTATCTAGGGTATTGGGGCCTATTACAGCTTCCTGGCTCCACATTTTTCGCTTTTTCAGCGGCAATTTTTTCGTGGCTAAGCCGTTTTGTCATCAGCATGTCCATCGGCGCATTCGGCTTGCTCACTCTCACACCATCCACGTTGACCTCAGCACTGCGGGACCTGCGTTTACCAGGCTGGGCCACCATTCCACCGGCGGTTTTCCTGCGCGTTTTGCCGATAATCGTGGCAGAAGCCAAAGCGATCCGCGATGCCATGGTCCTTCGGGGTCTCCAGCCTGGAGTAAAAAGCTGGATCACACAGCCCACACAATCGTCCGCGATGCTGATCATCCCCCTATTAGGCGCCGTCGTCCGCGCTGGTGATGAGCTCGCTGCCTCTGCTCTTGTCCGCGGATTGGGAGGCCCCACACGCCCAACCACCACCGCCGATCTTTCCTTCAAGCTTGTCGATGCAACTGCACTAGCTGGGTTGGGCCTCATTGTTGCCTCTGTCTGGCTCCCCACGGAGGTCCACTTATGAACGAACGCAGTATCGCAACCAGTGTAAACGCCCACAACGCTTCTTTTACATATCCATTGGGCGCTCGGCCAGGCATTCAAGGTGTATCTGATGTGTCTTTTTCTGTCTCTCCAGGACAGTGTCTACTGATTACCGGTGATTCCGGATCGGGAAAGTCCACGGTACTCAAGTTGATCAACGGACTCATCCCCCATTTCAATCCAGGAGAGCTACTAGGCGCCATCACTATTATAAAGGATGACCAGGCTTTTAACCCTGCGGAAGAACCGCTGTCCCGAGCCATCGAGTTCAGCGCCTCAGTATTCCAGAATCCAAGGACACAATTTTTCACTGAAAGCGTCAATGCAGAATTGGCCTTCGGGCTAGAAAACCTTGGTGTGGATCCCACAGAAATTGAGTCGAGGATTCAATCAGCGGTCGAGCTACTAGGCATTAACGATCTTCGGGGCCGGCGATTCAAAGAATTATCCGGTGGACAGTTACAAAACGTGGCATGCGCATGCGCGCTTGTGTCCCCGGGCAGTCTCGTGCTTCTCGATGAACCCACGTCCAATCTCTCCATGGAAAGCATCGATATTCTTGCACGCGCGCTACACCGCTTGAAGGAATTAGGCACAACGATCATTATCGCTGATCACCGCCTCTTTTTCTTAAAAGATATCGCTGACCAAGTTATTTACTTGACTCAGGGAAAAATAACGCGGAGTTTCCACGCTCAGGAGTTTTATGCCTTAGACGAACCCGAACGCAAACAATTGGGGCTACGCAGCTTACACCACGTTCCCCTGCCCGCGAGCGTGCCGGTACCACCCACGCTCGAAAACGCCGATCCCCAGCGGAGCGGACTCGAGTTAAGCAACATCTGTTTTTCTTATGGCACGCATGAGGTGCCAAACATTGACCACGTATTTTTCCCCAGCGGCGAAGTCACCGCCTTAATCGGGCCCAACGGCGCTGGAAAAACCACCCTCGCCAGGATCATTTGTGGTCTTGCTTCTCCCAAACGCGGCGGTAGTCTTCGTTTGAACAGCAAACGAGTAGGAGCGGCTGCCCGCAGACGTACCGCGTACATGGTGATGCAAGATGTTGGCCGCCAGTTATTCGCAGCCACCACCGAAGAAGAAGTAACGCTCGGACTGGCAAAGAAGAAGCGGGACCATATCGATGTCAATGAGATTCTCCATCGCCTCGATCTGGCAGGAATGGCCCAACGGCATCCGCAGTCTCTGTCCGGTGGGCAACGGCAACGCTTAGCCATAGCTTCAGCCCAAGCCAAGCAAGCAGAGGTCTACATCTTCGATGAACCTACCTCTGGCGTGGGCTGGCGCCAACTGCAATCCATCTCTGCGCTCCTTCGATCTCTTGCAGCAAGCGGAGCAGTGGTCATCGTCATCACCCATGACCACGAATTCATCCAAGAATCAGTCACCAGAATCATCGATATGACTGACATCAACAAGAATTGAGAAAGTAATGTCTGAAGTAAAACAAAGTTCCACAGAATCAAGCGGAACCCACGCACCAGAATCACACGGTGCGTCACCGGAAGAAGAGGCTCGCGCAAAACTAAAAGCCGGGCAGGTCGCTCTAAAAAAGCTACTGGCCCCAGTGCAAACAACCATCTACTTCGCACAGTTTCTCTCGCTTATATCCTCGGTACTGGCCGTAGCACCCTACGTCGCGTTGGTGGCACTGGGAAATGCTCTAATCGACGGCAATACTGATGACGTCGCGTCCATTGTGAAATGGCTACTTGCTGCATTTTTGGGACAGCTATTCTTCTATTTCCTTGCCCTTGCGATCACCCACTTCGCTGATGCAAAGCTGGTGGGGATTAACCGGCGCCGAATTATTACCGCTATTGCGAAAGCACCACTCTCGTGGTTTAGCCAGACTAATTCCGGCAAAGTCCGCAAAGCCGTCGAGGACGATACGTTAACTCTGCACACCCTGACAGCCCATGCTCCTGTAGAGAAGGTCGCCGCGATCTTTACGCCCCTCGCGCTTCTGGTTTATGCCTTTATCTTGGATTGGCGCCTTGGTCTACTTTCTATTGCCACTGTGCCCATTTTCCTAGCAATCCAAGCGTATTCAATGAAAGATATGGGCACAAAAACTGCGGAAATGGATAATTATCTGGGTGAGGTCTCTGCGACTGCGGTGGAGTTCTCCGAAGGTATTTCCGTCGTCAAGGCTTTCGGCACCGTTGGCAAAGCCCACGCTCGATATCGCGAAGCTGCCCAAAAATTCGCGGAATTCTATTACGAGTGGGTACGTCCGCTTCTGCGTGTTTCCGCAATCTCAGAGTCTGTGGTGGCGGTTCCTGTCCTCATCCTTATCAATGTAGGAGCCGGTTCCCTGCTGATAGCTGGTGGCTATGTCACGGTCGCTGAAGTCATCGCAACAACGTTAATTGCGCTGGTGATACCGGGCACGATTCAAACCGTCGGCCAAATGATGTGGTCTTACCAGCTCGCTGGCAATGCGGCGTTGCGCCTTGATGAAGTCATGACAATTTCCCATGTGAAAGAAGGCCAAAAGAGCCTCGATGCCAGTAGTCAAGACATGGAGGTGGAGTTCCATAAGGTCAGCTTTAGCTACGCCCCAGACAAACCAGTCCTCCAAGACTTTTCTGCGCAACTAAATGCAGGCACTGTCACGGCATTGATTGGCCCCTCCGGGTCTGGCAAATCCACAGCAGCAACGATGCTGGCGCGTTTCCAGGATCCAGATTCGGGCACAATCACTATCAACAACGTGGATATCCGTGATCTCACTTTCGACAGTTTGTACCGCATTGTGGCTTTCGTCTTACAAGATCCTCACTTACTGCGTATGAGTATTCGGGAAAACATTCGCCTTGCACGCCCAGAAGCCCGCGATGAAGAGATCTGGCAAGCCGCAGAGGCTGCGCACATAGCTGCTGATATTCGCGCTTTACCGGCTGGGCTCGACACCGTTGTTGGTGAAGACACCTCTTTATCCGGTGGACAACAGCAACGCATTTCTATTGCCCGGGCAATCATTACCAATGCCCCAATCTTGATCCTGGATGAAGCTACTGCGGCAACTGATCCTGACTGCGAAGCAGAAATTCAAGCAGCTCTAGCCACACTCGTCAGAGGCAAGACCGTCTTAGTCATCGCCCACAAGCCGGAGTCCATCCAAGGAGCAGACCAAATAATCTGCCTCAAGCCTATGAAGGATAATTCTCATGTCTAATGCCACTACGCCTGTTAGTTCGCGTCTTCGTGATCCGCTACTCACTCGCAGTGTCAAAAAGCTGCAAAGTCCTGTAGGCCATAAGCTCAATAAAAGGTATGCTTGTCTATCGCTTATCGTTGGCGTGCTTGATGGCCTCGCCGTTCTCACGCTCGTGCCACTTACAAAGGCACTCGATGGGGATACGACGATCGCACCATGGATGTGGACGCTTTTGGCAATTGCGCTCGTAGCTTTTGCGCTACGATTTTTCGCAACCCTGGCCTCTTACCACACGGCCTTGGATTTCATCCGAGCCGCGCACACGACTGTGGGCGATAAATTAGCAACGCTACCGCTCGGCTGGTTCGTACCGGCTAATACCGGCGGCCTATCTCGCCTCGTTTCAGATCGCTTTATGGTGGCGTCCGAGACCATTGCGCATGTTCAAGGAACGATATACCGCGATAGCGCGGCACTTGTCACCTTGTTAGTAGGAGCGTGTTTCTGGAACCCGAAGCTGGGCTTGGTCCTTCTTATCATCGCACCATTGGCGCTCGTGGTGATGCAGTTGGCTGCATGGATTCGTGAGAAAGCATCGAACCGCGCACTGGGGCCGAGTAAAGAGCTCTCCCAGCGCATCGTAGAATTTGCTAACCGTCAACCAGCCCTGCGTGCGGCAGGACAATCACAAGTTTTTGCGCCACTAGAGCAAGCACTAGAAATCGACCATAAAGCACGAATACGCGAGCTATGCGTATCCACGTTAGCTTTGCTACTCAACGGCATAGTAGTGCAGATCTTCATCGTGGCTCTCATTATGGTCTCCGCGGATCTTGCCGTTGAAGGCGCCCTATCGCCACTAGAAACAATTGCGATCATCGGAATCAGCTTGAGGTTTACCGGCCCTTCCGGTTTTAGAGTGCGTTGA
>NZ_KV827319.1:0-331 GCF_001836065.1 Corynebacterium sp. HMSC035E02 | reverse complement strand
TCAACGAATATCTCGTCCAGCTCGTCATTCGTCAGCGCCGCGACCTGCTGGGCAGTGGTTAGGCCAAGGCTTCGCAGCGCTTGGTTCGCTCGGGAAATCGCGCGGTGCGAGCACCCGAGTTGGTCTTCAATCTGGCGGTAAGAACGCTTCCTAATCAGCAGCGTCATCACCGCACGGTAATCCGGCATAAGCGGACTCCTTCCAGTACGCGCCGCACCCGAGTGGTGCGGCTACCGGAAGTATCATCCCGAGCGCCCTGAGCTGCTACCAGATACTCACTGAAGCGCTACCGGATAGTCACGACACTGCTACCAAATAGCCGGTCGCAACA
>NZ_KV827318.1:0-276 GCF_001836065.1 Corynebacterium sp. HMSC035E02 | reverse complement strand
GCCCTTCTTGACGGCGTCGTTAAGCAGCGCCAGCGCCGCCGTGGTACCGTGCGTGCCCACCTGGTCGAGGCCCATGTGCTCAAGGATGTGCGCGACGGAGTCACCTAGTTCCGCGGTGGGGGCGAGGGAGAGGTCAATGATGCCGAACGGGACACCGAGGCGCTCTGAAGCCATTTCACCCACGAGCTGGCCTTGCCGATAATTGCGGAGCTTGAGGCGCAACTACGCAACGCTAGTGATTACCGAGATGTTCAGAAGACTGAAATGGTAGCGGTG
>NZ_KV827317.1:0-248 GCF_001836065.1 Corynebacterium sp. HMSC035E02 | reverse complement strand
GCGCTGCTTAACGACGCCGTCAAGAAGGGCGGCATGATGGCCTGCTCCCGCGTGGGTGGGCTGTCCGGTTCCTTCATCCCGGTTTCTGAGGACAAGGGAATGATCGATGCGGTGCGCACCGGTGCCATCTCCATCGACAAGCTGGAGGCCATGACCTCGATCTGCTCGGTGGGCTTGGACATGATCGCCATCCCGGGTGATACCTCTGCTGAGACCATCGCCGGCATGATCGCGGACGAAGCCGCCAT
>NZ_KV827316.1:0-398 GCF_001836065.1 Corynebacterium sp. HMSC035E02 | reverse complement strand
AATCCTAGGGCGATGCCGCGTAGGTGTTCGAGTCTGCCGTTGATTGCCTCAACGGGGCCGTTGGATGCGCCGATATCAAAGTAGGCGAGCACATCTTTGCGCCGACGCCACAGGGTGCGTCCCAGTTGGGCAAGCTCTTCTAAGCCTTTCGGTAATCCCTTACGCAGGGTGTGGATGATGCGTTCCATGAGCTTTTTGCCTTCCGATTTCTTCGGATGCGCGTACGCTGCGATCACGTCTTGGTAGAGCAGCCACGTTACTTCTAGGGCCACGTAGTCGTCATCGGTGGCCCACAGCATTTCTAAGCGTTGCTTTTGCCGCTCGGTGAGATAGTTCGTCCTGGTCAACAGGGTGCGCCGGTGCTTGTACAGCGGGTCATCTTTGCGTCCGCGGCGCCC
>NZ_KV827315.1:0-51827 GCF_001836065.1 Corynebacterium sp. HMSC035E02 | reverse complement strand
CCTCTTCAGCGTGCCACTGCCGATCACGTTGAGCCACAGACCACCAGGTGGTCAGATCAACATCAACCTCGTTGAAGGAATGAAACACCGCCAACCACCACGGATGAACCCGAAACTATCCAAACCCCGGCCGAAACGCAGGCCGCAACCATAAACCGCTAGAAGTGTCCAAGACCTCCATGGACTCCGTGCCCAAAAAAAGAGACCGGACTCCATACCCCAAGCCCTATGGACATAACAAAGAAACACTAGGGGGTAGACAATCAACAACTAATGAGTTATGGTCAACACACTTGCCCGATTGTCACCCAACTCACATTGGAAGGAATTTTTAATGCTCACCATAGACCTTGTCGAAGTGTGCTCAAAAGCTGACACCACTACTGAGTCCCCTGCGCTCTCCCAGTCTCCGGGAAATTGCGCCTCCTGCACAGGCTCCAATTCCCCAGGCCTGCCCTCAACCTCGTCAGCACCCACACCAACTGTTGACAAAGAGCTCGAAAGGCTCCTCGCCTAAATAGACATAAAATCTTCAGGCAGTCGGACTTACTTCCCCGTATTTCCGACCGCCTGTCCCGTTTTCGAACATCCAAAAGAGCGACATGCTTTTATCCACACCCTTTGAACTTCTCCAAGGCCCCACCCGGCAATATATTATCTCCCAATTCTCTATCAATAGAGTTGAAAAAGACCAAGCTTTACACTATGAACAAAGCCTCGAAGCGCTCAGGATCTCCCACAAAGACGTACTAAAAAGCACGGTAGAAGTGAATCTTGTATACATCGGGAATAAACTACCCGATGTTCCAAATATCTCGAACTTTATATCACTTTACTCCCCTAGCATGCAGTGGCCCCAAAGCAAAAACCGGCGAAAAGTCGTAGATTTTCTGATTTACGAGAAAGGTAATCCCCACCAGCTCACGGGCCGCGACAAAAATCGTCCTAATGTAACTTATTCCTTCGACCCACTCAAACGCTTTAGAAGTAGTATCAACTGGTTTCGGAGCGGGCGCCCATGTCCACTATGTTCCATTGCAATAGAAAGAAGTAGTGAACCAAAGGCAGAGGCTACCATTAAGAAAGCATTAAATTCAGCCAAGAATGATCCCCATAGGGGTAGCTCTAAAGAGCTAGAGGCAATCCAAACATTGAACATACTCAGTGCAATTACAGATGCAATAACACTTGGCCTGGCAATCAAGAATAATGATCCTCACGCAGCAGATACCCTTCGATACGCTGAGTTCCAAGATCTAACTAATGGGCTAGTACACACCGCTGTCCTCCCCACGGATCCAAAGTGTAATCATGAGGGATTCTATGGAAAATAAATACAGCAATGACGCAACAAGGTTACAGATTCGACGCTCTATACCGGCCATCGACCTCACTACCCTTAGGGCTGTACGAAGCCAACTATGTGCAGGAAATGCACTTACAATTGACAGTGGATTCGCAATTTCACCTCTAAGCGCGGCCTCCGCTAACCATTGGATCATGCGGCTTGGTGAGTTTGACTACGCACTGGACCTAGATAATTCCCAACCAATTGATCCCCCCACAAAAGACATCCACTCTCGCCAACCAAGTCTCACTAACGCAGACCGACATATCAATATAGAAGCTCGCTCACTGGAGCAAAGTGACCTTCATGCTATTTTAAACAACTGTTTCCTAAAGCCCCTGACTTCCCCAGAGATGAGCCGTCCATATGCCAGTGCCGGCAGTTTATATCCAGTACAGGTATTCATACTCGCCAGGCAGGGACGACAATGGGAACGCTTCCACCTACTACCATTAGCTCGCCGCTTGGAGAACCTAGGCCCAGTCCCATTTACAGAAATATTTAACTACGTTGGATGTGATGGACCGGTAGCTCTAGAACAGGTCGACCTAGTACTGGGATTCGGAATAATTCCCGAAATCTCAATAGCAAAATATCGACTTCGCGGTTACAAGTTCTCACTCATTGAGATTGGAGAAATGATCCAAGAAGTAACCAGGAACGCTGGTTCTATGAACTTCTCTACCAGACCATATGGGTATTTTGACGAACTTTCTATAGCAAACCTATGGGGATTAAATCCTGATGATATCTGGATTGAGCAACTCCAACTCCTCGCTAAGGAAGACTCATGAAAAGCCTACAATTCCGGTATTCACCTCTCTCGGACGAATCCATCGCTATTGCAGACGTCACAAATCTAGCATCAGGAATCGGATTCGGGGAGCCACAGAGCGAGCTACGCGCTACGGCAGAAGCACTCGAACGATTCTGGCAGAAACGGGGGCCAAGCGATCACGCGAAAATCTACAGTCTTTCGAACGCTTTCAACGATGATAAATTGATGGTTTCAGAGCAAGCACAGAATGTAACAGATTCATCCGGAACAGCAATACATCGCAGCCTTGAAAAGGCCATTGAATCTGCATGTCTCGAATTTATCGAAAGACAATCGTTAATTGCCCACTGGAGATTCTCAACCCATGGAGTAGAACTATCCATGAACAATCCAGCTGAAAATGATCACCCTTCAGAAACCTGGCGGATTTACGAAATATCAATATTTGAAGGCGTATACGTTTGCCTAGCATTATTTAGCTCACCTGCGAAAAGCACTCAGTACTCTGCCGGCGCTGCTTCGGGATTCCATCTTCAAAGTACTGTAGAGAAGGCGCTGAGAGAATGCCGCCAAGCAATTCTATCTATGCAAGACAACTTGTTTAGACGATTGACGGGACGCCCATTAATGGACTGCATACAAGACGAGTATCTCAAGGCAAATAAACCAAATACATCCGAAGAATGGAGTAATTCAACCGCACTGCGGATTACAATTCCTTCACAGCTACGACGAACACCTAATAACGCTTTAGAGCTGCTAGCGAATACAACAAACCCGCCACTAATGCTAGTAGATAGTCTTTCCTATGACGGTTCGCCTTGGTACATAGCCCGGCTTCTAAGCAACGACTGGCCCTCGGGACTGCAGGACGATAGACCTGGTGCATTAAAAACTCTAAGCACCTACCTTGGAAACGAATTCAGACCCGGGCCGGTCCCCTTCGGATAAATTCATCTGACATCACGATAATCACGAGTCATTTAAAAATGGATTCCGAATGCAACTTATACGACAAGTCATTACACAATCTTGGAAACTATCGCCTTGGAACAACTTTTTAGTCCTCGTCTCCATTGTAATCTCGTCAATTTCTACAGTTATTGCCCCGTATGTTCTCGGTGGTGGAGTCAACTCTCTCCTTAATAGTTCAAACAGGGAGGACTTCATTACAATTGGCCTACAGCTTTCTATACTCTATTCTCTGATTTGGTTTTTAGGAACATCCTCAAGATACATATTATTTCCAACGTATGGAACGATTGAGCAAAAGCTGCAGTCCGAGCGAATGGCCAGGTCTCTCACCGATAGCATCGATGCCAGCCCTAGCGCACGATCGCATGCTGATAATGGAGAGATCTCATTTGCCATTGATAGCGAGGCCTCCGCATATCGTGACACATTATCCAGCATCTACCTGTCTATATTGCCGGCAACCATTTCTTTAGCCTCCGGCATTTTCCTAGTCGTTATTGCCAGCACTTGGTTAGAAGGAATAATCCTCACAGCAGCCATTGTGACCTATTGTGCGGTCAGCTACCGGCTAATCCAAAGCCACCAGAACGCCCAGACAAAGTTTTTCAAAGAGAGCATGCGCAGTTTCGGCGTCCTAGGGAATTCTTTGTCCCTCTGGAAAGAAGCGACAGTGTTTTCTACCCAAGCATTTTTGGAATCTCGCTATAGAAAGGATCGAAGTACTGTAGAACGCGCTGGAGTCTATTCCTATACCATGACGCGGCGGCTGTATGTTGCCCAAGGAATCGTTTTAGCAATAACGATTTGTGTTCTCATTATAGCCATTATCCTTCGAACAAGTAATGGAGATGCGCAGGCAATCGGATCAATTATCTCGTCTACAGGAATCGCCATTGCAGCCATTACGCCTCTTCAATCCGTCGGATTTGGAGTGTCCACACTCGCTGTTTCAGTTTCCCATGCGAGTGAAGCAAGCGAAAAGATTCGCCCAACGGGGTTCGTCGCCGCAACAAGCCAAAACGTGGATTTGTGGAATGAGCAAATACTGCGTTTGTCTGACATGGCAGCTTCGGCACACCAGCGACATGAACAAAGACCAATCTGGGTTCTTGGTCCAAGCGGCTCAGGGAAAACGACGGTTTTGGAAGGGTTCCTAAATCTAAATGAGTATTCGTTACCCTTGCAACAAGAATCTTGTGAGATAAGGGAAAATTCAACGTATGCGCCTCAAAGCGCAAGCCTGTTACACGCCAACGCCATAGACAACGTTATTTTTGGCCGATCAATAGCCGTGTGCAAAGCTGACGAATTACTCACAGCAGTAGGACTACACGAGTTTTCTTCAACGGGCTGCAAGAAGAACTCCGATGTAGCGGGTGAAGACGGTGGGGCATCCGGTGGGGAAAAACAAAGAATCGCCTTGGCACGAGCATTGATCGCTAAGCCCGGGTCAATTGTGGTCCTCGATGAACCAACCAGTAGCTTAGACAAGAACTCACGGGCGTTGGTGTGGGACATTATTGAAGACCTTGCACGCGAAAAAACGATCATTGTTTCAACGCACGATGCTTCAGCACCTATTCATCAAGACGATACGGTGCTTCAATTGACCAATGCCAATGAAGCACCTTTATCAAAACCAAAGGAGTATCCCAGTGAAGCTTAGTTTCTCTTAATCGCTATCCGTAGACAGCGCCGCCACGAAGGCCTCCTGCGGCACGGACACGGAACCGATGGACTTCATGCGCTTCTTACCGGCCTTCTGCTTCTCCAGCAGCTTGCGCTTACGCGAGATATCGCCGCCGTAGCACTTGGCCAGCACGTCCTTGCGCATCGCGCGAATGTTCTCACGCGCGATGATCTTCGAGCCGATGGCCGCCTGGACGGGCACCTCGAACTGCTGGCGTGGGATGAGCTCCTTGAGCTTCTTCGTCATCTTGTTGCCGTACCACTGTGCGGATTCGCGGTGCACGATGGCAGAGAAGGCATCCACCGGATCACCGTTAAGCAGAATATCGACCTTCACCAAGTCCGCCAGCTGCTCGCCGGCCTCCTCATAGTTGAGGGAAGCATAGCCCTTGGTACGGGACTTCAGCATGTCGAAGAAGTCGAAGATGATTTCACCCAGCGGCATGGTGTAGCGCAGCTCCACGCGGTCCTCAGAGAGGTAGTCCATGCCGCCCATCTGGCCGCGCTTGGACTGACACAGCTCCATCGTCGAGCCCACAAACTCCTCCGGCACGATGATGGTCATCTTCACAATCGGCTCGTAGACCTCGCGCAGCTTGCCGCCGGGCCAGTCCGACGGATTGTGCACCATGGACTCCTCGCCATCCTCCGCCACCACGCGGTAGGTCACCGAGGGAGCCGTGGAAATCAGGTCCAAGCCAAACTCGCGCTCCAGACGGTCGCGCGTGATTTCCATGTGCAGCAGGCCCAGGAAGCCACAGCGGAAGCCGAAACCGAGGGCGACGGAGGTCTCGGGCTCGAAGGTGAGGGAGGCGTCGTTAAGCTGCAGCTTCTCCAGCGCATCACGCAGGTCCGGGAAGTCCGCCTGGGAGATGGGGAACAGGCCGGAGTAGACCATGGGGTTCGGGTCGGCATAGCCCTTAAGGGGCTCGCTCGCGCCATTCGACGCCCACGTAATCGTGTCACCCACCTTGGTCTCACGCACGTTCTTCACGCCCGTAATGAGGTAGCCCACCTCACCCGGGCCCAGCCCCTTACACTTCTGCATGGTGGGGCTGACGATGCCCACCTCGAGCAGCTCATGGTTGGCACCCGTGGCCATCATGGTGACCTTCTGGCGCGGGGTCAGTTTGCCATCCATCATGCGGATATAGGTCACCACGCCGCGGTAAGTGTCATAGACGGAGTCGAAGACCATGGCGCGGGCCGGGGCATCCTCGCCGAACTCGGACGTCGGTGCCGGAATGAGCTCCGCCACCTTATCCAGCAGCTCCGGCACGCCCTCGCCGGTCTTACCGGACACGCGCAACACCTCCTCCGGCTCGCAGCCGATGATGTGGGCAATCTCCAAGGCGTACTTCTCCGGGTCGGCCGCGGGCAGGTCGATCTTGTTCAGGACCGGGATGATCTCCAGGTCATTTTCCATGGCCAGGTAAAGGTTGGCCAGGGTTTGGGCTTCGATGCCCTGGGCGGCGTCGACAAGCAGGATGGCGCCCTCGCAGGCCTCCAGCGCGCGGGAGACCTCGTAGGTAAAGTCCACGTGGCCGGGGGTATCGATCATCTGCATGACGATCTCCTGGCCCTCGAACTCACCGGAGCGAGGAATCCAGGGCAGGCGCACGTTCTGCGCCTTAATGGTGATGCCGCGCTCGCGCTCGATATCCATGTTGTCGAGGTATTGGTCGCGCATATCACGCTCCTCCACCACCTGCGACAACTGCAGGATGCGATCAGCCAGCGTCGACTTGCCGTGGTCGATGTGGGCGATAATGCAAAAGTTTCGGATCTTGGACGGATCCGAAAACGTAGTGGCCGCGAAGTTTGTAGACATGTGTTTAGAATAGACGACATGTCTAGGTTGGCACGCATTCTCGGTATCGGAGGCCCTGAGCCTGTCGACGTCGGTCTCGAGCGCATCACCGAAGGCTTGGGGTTGAACCAGAATGATTCCGTGACGGAACCGCGCAAAGCCGCCGACATTCGCGTCGAGTGTGCCGCCGCCCACCCGCGCAGCGTCTTCTTCACCCCCGACATGGACGGGCAGGCAGACTCCGGCGAGGTTGTCTGGGTGTGGGCGCCCTCGGATGGCAAGCAGTCCCCGCCGCGCGAGCGGGCCGTGCTCATTGTCTCGCGCACGCGCACCACCGTGCTGGGTCTGCTCATCTCCCCCAACCCGGGCCACGCAAACAAAGAGGAATGGCTCGATATCGGTACCGGTGAATGGGACGAATCCGGCCGGCAGTGCTGGGTGCGGATGGACCGCGTGTTGGAAATCTCCGAGGAACAATGCCGCCGACAGGGCACGCTCTTCCCGGAACGCCGCTTCGAGCGCATCGCCAACCGGCTGCGCTCACGTTATCACTGGGCCTGATTTGGGGATTCGGTCCGAGCCCTGCTAAATTTTTTGGGATGCCGGGGCACGCTGGCGGTCAGGACCTTGGGTCCGCCTTCCTCGGTTGCACATTCCTACGACTCTAAGAGGTATAACGATGGCAAACATCAAGTCCAAGCAGAAGCGCATCCTGACCAACGAGAAGTCTCGTCAGCGCAACAAGTCCGTACGCTCCGCCGTGCGTACCGAGATCCGCAAGTTCCGTGAGGCCGTCGCCGCTGGTGACAAGGCTGCAGCCGAGAAGCAGCTGCGCGTTGCCTCCCGCGCACTGGACAAGTCCGTGTCTAAGGGCGTCTTCCACCGCAACACTGCGGCTAACAAGAAGTCCGGCATGGCCACCGCCTTCAACAAGATGGCCTAAATGAAACCGCTCCTGAAGTGGGTCGGGGGAAAGCGCCAGCTGCTACCCGCTATCCACTCCGTGCTGCCCGAGAGCTTCGATACTTATGTCGAGCCTTTCTTGGGCGGCGGAGCGGTTCTTTTTTCTTTGGCGCCCGAACGCGCCCGGGTCAATGACCTGAACACCGAGCTCATCACCGTCTACGAGGTGGTCCGCGATAACGTGGACGAGCTCATCGCCCTGTTAAAGGGCTATCCGAATGATCCGGATTTCTTCTACGAGATGCGCGCCCGCGACCGCGAGCCGGGTTTTGCGCACTTAAGCCCCGTTGAGCGTGCTGCCCGCACGATTTATTTGAATAAGACCTGCTACAACGGGCTTTATCGGGTGAATAACGCCGGCCAGTTCAACGCCCCGTTTGGCCGCTATGCCAACCCGAAGATTTGCGATGAGCCCAATCTGCGTGCGGTTTCGGAGTACCTGTCCTCCCACGACGTGACGTTTTATAACGGCGACTACGCCGCGGTGGAGGCCAACGAGGGGGATTTCGTTTACTTCGACCCGCCCTACGATCCGGTCAACCCCACGAGCAATTTCACCGGCTACCAGTCGGGTGGTTTTGGCCGCGCGGACCAGATTCGTCTGAAGGAAACCTGCGACGACCTCAATGCCCGCGGGGTGAAGTTCCTGCTGTCGAATTCCGCGACGGACTTCATCAAGGAGCTGTACGCGGACTACCACATCGACATCGTGGGGGCCACGCGCGCGGTGAACTCCGTGGCCTCGAAGCGCGGCAAGGTCGATGAGGTGCTCGTGCGCAATTATGCTTAACGACGCCGCCTGGGACCTCGTCTACCCCCACATCGCCGCCGACATCGCGGACCAGGGCTTTGCGGTATTGCCCGCCGCGAAGCTTAAGGAGCTATCGGGCCGCGAGCCGCGGTTGATGGCCAAGCATGACTTTTCGGCGGCGCGCCCCGAAGTGTTTCGAAAGCACGGTTTGTCCATGCTGCCGATTCGCCGCGATGCCTACCTGATTGGCCGCTTTGACCTGTACCAGCCTTTCCCGGAGCAGGCCGGGCCGCTGAAGTCGATGCCGGTTCCGAGCCACATCCAGTCCATTGACTTCGAGAACCTGACCTCGGAGGCAGCGGCACTGACCGCGGCGAGCTTAAGCGGCATGCTCGAAGATTTCCTGGGCGGTAAGCTGGTGCCGACGGTCAGCGGGCGCATGTCGACGCTCACGCTGCCCATGCGTATCGGCGGGCGCGACGTGGTGGTGGACCGCGCCCAGATGGAGATCGATGCCGGCTTCGAATCCGCCGAACACCTCGTGCTCGTGGAGGCGAAGAACCACCTCTCCCCCGACTTCAACATCCGCCAGCTTTATTTCCCTTTCCGCCGCTTCTCGCTGGCTCTGGATAAAGAGGTGGTGCCGGTGTACCTGGTCTACTCCAACGGCATTTTCCATTTCTACCGCTACGCGTTTAGACAGCCGGAGGACTTCCGCAGCATCGAGCTCGTAAGCGCGGCGCGCTATGTTTTGGGCGAGTCTGGCGTGACCGACGCGACGGTGCGCGCGGTGCTGGCTCGCACTCAGGTCGAGGGCACGCGCGTTCCTTTCCCACAGGCGGACTCCTTTGCGCGGGTCATCAGCTTGCTGGAGAACCCAGTGGACAAAGCGGAGATGCCCGAGGAATTTGGCTTTACCCCGCGCCAGGCGGATTATTACAGCAACGCCGCCCGCTACTTAGGCCTAAGCAAACTGAGCGGCACGCGCGATGAACGCAATCTCACCCTCGTCGAGGCCCTGGCTTCCCGCCCGGTGTTCCGGAACATGGTGCAGCACGTCGTGGATACCCACCGGATGGTGAGCAAAGAAGAAGCACTGGTCTTCATGCGCGCGGCCCACCTGGGACTCAACGATACGACCCTGCGCCGCCGCTCCGCCACGGTCGCGGCGTGGTCGCAGTGGCTCGCGGAGCTACTCGAGCAGGCCTAGGCGGCCTGGATGCCGGCCCACACCAGAGCGCAGCCAGCCACCACGAAGAAGGCTCCGGAGCCGATGTCGATCCACGGGCCCGCGGCCAAGAGTCGTCGGCGAATCGCGCGGGTAGAAATGACCGTCGAGAGGACCACGAAAAGCAGGTAGCTCGACAACGACAAGCTCAGCACCAGCGCCACCGATACCCACACCGGCGGGTGCGGCGGCAGCAGCGGGGCGACCATAGCGGCGAGGAAGAGCACGATCTTCGGGTTGGACAAGTTGGTAGCCAAACCCGTGCGGAAGACCTTGCCCACCGACCCCAAGCGTGCGGCCGCCTCCTCCTCATCGACGGGCGGCTGCTTGCGCAGCTCCAGCCCGGAGCGAATGGAGAGCACGCCCATAAACACCAGGAAACAGCCACCGATCACCTGAATCAACGAGAGGACACCGGGGAAGGCGGTGAGCAGGGCGGCCGCACCGAACACGGTCAGCGTGCACCAGAACAGCACGCCGACCTGGATGCCCGTCGCCGCCGCAATGGCGTGGCGGCGCGAGCGCGTGGCATAGCGCGTCACTAGGACGATGTCCGGGCCGGGTGCTGCCGCACCGACGAGATTCATCAGGAGGATGGCCGCAAACGCGGACCAGCTCATGACAGGCGCTCGAGAAGGTCCTCGCGGCCGAACATGCGGGCCGAGTCGAGGGCATTAGGCTGGCCGGCGGAGGGGTCGGCGCCGGCGTCGAGAAGCGCGTCGATCACCGCGTCTTCTTTCTTAAAAATCGCTCCGGCCAATGGCGACTGGCCACGGTCGTTGAGGAGGTTGACGTCGGCCCCCGCCGCGGCGAGCTGGCGTACCAGCTCCGCATGGCCGTGGTAGGCGGCAAGCATAATGAAGGACTGCCCGTCCTGGTTCACCGTGTCCACGTTGACGCCCTGCTTGATGTACTCGAGCAGCGTGGCATCGCCGTTGCGGGCAAAGTCAAAAAGCTTGGTGGCAAAGTTCTGGATGTCATCCATGGAGGGTTAGTCTAGCGCGCCAGCTCCGCCACCCGTTTAACGGCCGCCTCGATGGCGAAGTCCTCGTCCCCGCCCTGGCCCTTGACCGCAGCATCCAGCTCCGCCATGAGGATCACGGCCTTGGTGATATTCTCCCCCGACCAGCGCCGCGCCACCGGTTGGGTGAGTTTTACCGCGTAGGGCGCCATGCCGGTCTGGGAGGCCAGGGAATACTGATCCCCGCGCGCGGAGTAAAGCCGCGCGATATTGCCCACCTTGTTAGCCAGCGCCGAGGCGATGGCCACGGGGCTCGCCCCTAACTGCAGCGCTCGACGGCACGTGGAGACCGCCGCCTCCACGCGGCCAGCCACAGCAGCATCCGCGATATCCCAGTTGGCCACCTCTGCCACGCCTACGTAATACGCGTGCACCGCCTCGCGGGTTACCTTGCCACCTGTGTCGAAGACCAGCTGCGAGATGGCGGAGGCGAGTTCGCGGAGGTCGGAGCCGACGCCGTCGAGAAGCGCCTGCACCACATCCGGGGTGGGGCGCACCCCATGCGAGGCGAACTCACGGGTAGCCCACTGCGCGAGCTCGTTCGGGTAGAGGGAAAAGACCTCATGCACCTCGGCCGCCTTGCGCAGCGCCGCGATGAGCTCCGGCGGCTTCTTCTTTTTCTTCAGCGTCTTCGCCGTCACCGAGTAGATCAAAATGAGCGTGATGCCGGGCATCGGGTTGGCGCAGGCGTCGAGGAGGATCTTCGTGACCTCCTTGCCGGCCCGCTCCACATCACTGATGACGATGACGCGGTCCTCCCCAAACAGGGAGGGGCTGGTCGCTTCCAGGATTTCGCCTTCGCTCACCTCGGAGGCCTTGAGCTTGGTTACTTCGCCGTGTTGGATACTCAGGCGGGCGCGCTCGGCCAGGAATTCGTCATCGCCGAGGATGAGGTGCACGGGGGCTGAAGACATACCTGTCATCTTAGCAACGCCGCGATGATCCACCCGCCGAGCAACAGGACCGCAATAGGGCCGGCGGCCACGGTGGTCACGGGCATCGAGGAGGCGACAAAGTGGATCCAATCCGCCAAGGGCTCAATGAGGATCACAAGCGGCCTGCCCAGCCCCACCTGCGCCAGGGCGGCGGCGATAAGCCCCACGACGGTGATGACCGGCACGACCGGAGCCACCAGCACGTTGGCGATGACAGAGACCACCGAGACCCGCCCGGACATCAGCGCGATGAGCGGCATGGTCACGATATCCGCGGCGATGGCCACGGCGAAGGCGCGGGCGACAATACCTGTGCCCAGCACGCGCAACAGCAGCGGGGTCAGCGCCACGATGCCGGCGGTCGCCGCCACGGAGAGCGCGAACCCAAAGCTGACCGCTAGGTCGCTGTCCGCCGCGAGCAGGAACAGCACGCCGAGGGAGAGCGCATGGAGCGGTTCCATCTTCGAGGAGTGGAGCACCGCCACCAAACCGGCCAGCCCAGCGACGGTGGCGCGCTGGACGGAGGGCTCCCACCCCACCAGCGCCACGAATAACGCCAACGCGCTTGCCGACGCCCCCACCCTCGCCCGCGGCCCCGGCACCACCAACGCGGCCGCGGTGCACACGATGGCGACGTTAGAGCCCGACACAGCACTCAAGTGCGACAGCCCGGTGTCGATGTAAAGCTGCTTGTCCTCGGGGCTTTGCAGGCTGGTATCGCCCAGCACCATGCCAGGGATAAGGCCGTTATCGCACACGGCGCGGAAGTTCTCCGCCACCGCGGCGGTCCAGCTATGGGCGTGCGCGGTGAGTTCGCCGCTGAAGACGGTCTGCCCTACCCCTACCCGGTCAGACGGACCGGGGTGACCGTGCACCGTGACAAGGGAGCCGCTGAAGGCCTCCGGTTTTTCCTTGAGGAAGACCGGCAGCTGCGCCGGGTAGCCGGGCACGCGCAAGCGCACCATCCACCCGGAGGCGGTCTGGGTGGGGTCGGCGGCAAGTTTTCCCGTCACCTCCGAACCAAAATGAAAGCCCGCCGCGCGCACCGAGCGCACATGCGCAAGGGTGGCAAAGATGGCCCCACTTGCCGCGCACAAGATGCCCTGGCCACGCCACTGCCCGCGCGCTAAAGCGAAGAGCACGAGCCCACCCAGCAGCCAGGGGTAGCCGAAAAGTACTGCGAGCGTGGCCAACCATGCGACCACCGCGGCGGGTACGAGCCGCAGTTCCCTCACGGCCGAACCTTGTCCTTGAGCTTCGCGAACTTCGCCGGTCCGATGCCGGAGACGTCCATGAGTTGCTCCACGGTGGTAAAGCTCCCGACTTCCTCGCGGTGCGCGATGATCGCCGCAGCCGTGGCCGGCCCGACCCCGGGAAGCTCAGTGAGCTCCTCCACGGTGGCGGAGTTGAGGGAGATAGTGTCTTCGGCCGCAGCGCCTAGGGCAGCGGGAGGAGCGCCGACGGTGATCTGTTCGCCGTCGTTAAGCTTCTGCGCCAGGTTGAGGTTGTCGGTGGGCACGCGCGGGCGTGCCACCTCAAGGGCGTCGTTGATGCGCGCGCCCGGTGCCAAGGTCACCAGGCCCGGCTGCTCGACGTCGCCCACGACGGAGACCACGATGTCGGCCGCCACCTCGCTGCTCGGCGCGGCCACCTCATAAGGGTTCTCCGCGCTGCGGCTCAGCCCCAGCCAGGCGAGGAGCGCAACGCCGGCTAAACCTGCTACGACAAGCGCCAGCCAGGGTGGCACGCGCACGCGCGGAAAGTCGACGTTGAGCAGTTCTTCTTCCCCGGTGGGGCGGGTGAGGTCGCGGAGACGATCAGCAATGGCGTTCATGCCCGCGACGCTACGCAGCGCCCACACCCCCGTCGAGGGCTTAAGCCGCAGCCTGTGGATAACTTGTTGAAGACATCAACAACGTCTTTAGCTCGGCTCCGCCGTCAGCTAAAGACCGCGGAGACGCCGATGGCTCCGGGGCCGACGTGGACCGCGAGGACGTCGGTAAGCGGCACCAGCATGAAGGATGAATCCGGCAACGCCAAGCGCAGCAGGTCCTCCAGCCGGCGGGCCGAGACCTTGTCTTCGTTGTACTGGACCACGATGAACGCCGGCTTGCCCTCCGCGCGGGAGGCCACCAGATCCACGAGCTTGGTAAAGGCCTTGGTTTGGGTGCGGGTCTTGCCCACCATCTCCAGCTTGCCGCCCTCAATCGCCATGATTGGCTTGGTGGCCAGCAGCGCGGTCGACAGCATCGCCGTGGCCGCGGACATGCGCCCAGAACGGCGCAGCTCCTCCGTCGAGCTGAGATAGACCAAGGTGTGCCCGCGCTCGAGGGTGTTGATGGCGGCGGCATAGCACTCGTCGAGTGAGGCGCCTTCCTGGGCAAGCTTCGCTGCGGCCATGGCAGCGGCACCCATGACCATGCCCGCGGTGCCGGAATCGATGACGCGCACGGTGTCGGGGAAAACGCCGGAGGCAGTCACCGCCGCCGACCACGTCGAGGACAGTTCCTTCGACAGGTGGATGGCTAGCACCCCGTCATCGCCGGAGCGTTCCATCTGACGGCCATACAGGGCCGCTAGCTCCAAGGCAGTCAGACCAGAGGTGGACAGCTCCGCGCCATCTTTGCCGTGGCTTTCCATGACGTGCAGGTCCACGACGCAGATGTCGAGCTCCTCGACGATATCCGCCGGCAACCCCGCGGCGGAATCGGTGACGACGCGAATCACTAGACGTCCGCCCCGGCGCCACCAACGACGGCGCCGCCCATGTTCCAGCCGTCGAAGTACCACTGGGCGCGGCTGACGTTCTCCGGGGTGAATTCCAGCGGGGAGAGCGGACGAGCGGCGTCGAACTCAGGCCGCGCGGTCAGCTGCGACCAATGGGTGTTTTTCAGACCGGAAAGAATCCCGTACTGGTGATGCTCAAGGCCCAAAAGGTGGCAGGTCAGCGCGGAAATGGCGCCGCCGTGCGCGACGACAAGCACCGCGCCTTCATCCCAGTCGGAGTGCTCCTGCATGAGCTCATCAATGACCGGGCGGGCTCGGTTGGCCACATCGACGCGGCTTTCGCCCTGCGGCGGCGCCCAGGTGGGGTCGTGGCGCCACAGCGCACGCGCCCCGGGGTACTGCTCATCCACCTCGGCGGAGGTCATCCCCTGCCACTCCCCCAGGTGGGTTTCACGCAGGCGCTTATCGACGGTTACTGCAAGCCCCAAGTGACGGGCGATGATCTCAGCGGTTTCGCGGGCACGGATGAGGTCCGAGGCGACAACCGCGGTGATGCCTTTATCCTCGAGCAGGTCAGCAGCAGCGCGCGCTTGGGAGTACCCTACGTCCGACAGCTCGGTGTCCAGGTGCCCCTGCATCCGTCCGGTGGCGTTGTAGGTAGTTTGCCCGTGGCGGATGAGGAGGAGACGGCGGGTCATAATTCGTCATCTTCCGGCTCTGGCTGGGCCAGGGGAATCTCATCGATCGAGTCCACGTCGCGCGGGTTGACTTCATCAGACCACTCGCCGGGGCGTTCCGGGGTGTCCAGACCGGGGATGTCGAGAAGCGGGCAGTCGTGGTAGAGGCGATCCAGGCCGTAAAACTCGCGCTGATCGTTGCGCTGGACGTGGACCACGATGGGGCCGTAATCGAGCAAGACCCACCGGTTCTCACGATTGCCTTCGCGGCGCTTGGGCTCAAAGCCCTGCTTGGTCAGCTCGTCCTCGACTTCCTCGACGATGGACGCCACTTGGCGCTCGGTATCGGCGGAGGCCAAGACGAAGACCTCGGTAATCGCCAGCACGTCGGAAACGTCAATAGCGGCAATGTTGGTGGCCAGCTTTTCATCCGCAGCCAAGGCGGCGGTTTCCGCCATCTGGCGTGCTTCATCAGTAATCGACATGACAATCCCTACACAAGTACTTTTCTCTTAAGAACTCTAGTCTTACACGACAAGGCGCATTTTCCTAGTCGAATTCCCCCCGCCTCTGCGCGGATACTACAGCGGTTTTTCCGGGTGCGGGCTGTAGAGGTGATTCTTGGCGATGTATTGCACCACCCCATCCGGCACCAGGTACCACACCGGCTGGCCCTGCTCGGCGCGGGCGCGGCAATCGGTGGAGGAAATGGCCATGGCGGGAATCTCGATCAGCTCGATGTCGTCTTGGGAGCCCTCCGGCAACATGTCCTTGCGTAGCTCGTAGCCGGGGCGGGTCACGCCAACGAAGTGCGCCATCTCCAGCATCTCTTCCCAGTTCCGCCAGCTCATGATGGAAGCGACAGAATCCGCACCGGTAATGAAGTAGAGCTCGGCATCGGGGAAAAGCTCGCGCAAGTCCCGCAGCGTATCGATGGTGTAGGTGGGGCCCTCGCGGTCAATGTCTACGCGGGAGACGGTAAAGCGCGGGTTTGAAGCGGTGGCCACCATGGTCATCAGGTAGCGATGCTCGGCGGCGGTGACCTGCTTATCTGCCTTCTGCCAGGGCTGGCCGGTGGGCACAAAGACCACCGTATCGAGGCGGAAACGGTGGGCTACCTCGCTAGCAGCGACGAGGTGGCCGTTGTGGATCGGATCGAAGGTGCCACCCATGATGCCGATGCGTTGTGGACTAGTCATGGCTGGTGAGTATACCGGCCACAGCATCAATGACCTGCACGTCCTGCTCGGTAGGCTCCCCCAGGAAGTAGGAGGCATGGCGCTTGGCCTTCGTGGCTAACGCTCGGTTGGCGGCTTCCGGGGAGAAGTCGCAGACGAAGTCACCGTCCAAGCAATAATCGACGGAGCGGTGCTCCGGTAGCCCGGCGCGGTTCTGAACCCACGGCACCTGGTGGAGCGGATTGCCGAACGTCAGCACTGCATGCAGGCGCCCGGTATCAGCGAGGTAGCTTTGGGCGCTTGTCGCGACGAGCGCGCCCTGCGAGTAGCCGGCGGCCACCCAGCGCGGGTGGCAGCCGGTGGTGGATTCATAGTCTTCGACCACCTTCGGGGCGTTGCGGACACCGGTGCGCAGACTATCGGCGGCTCCCAGTGTCACCGAGTATGCCAACTCCCCGATGGGGTGCTCCTGGAGGATCTCCACGGTTCGCTGCACGAGTTCACGCGGGCCGAGGTCCTCACCCTCCTGCGCCAAGGGTGGCAGGTTCATGGCGGCGGGATAGGATTCCGGGTCGAGCGCTAGCACATAGACGCCATCCATAGCGCCCGGGTGGCGCTGCTCAACCTGGTGGAACAGCGCAGCAAAGTTACGTCCCTCAAAGCCCGTGGACTCTGGCGCATGCACGGAGTAGCGCTGCGGGCCCACGTATTCGCCTTGCTCCTCGTTCTGGTCCGAGCCGCGCGCGACAAGCACCGCGGTGTCGGGGCAGGTGTCGATACCGCCCGCCGAGGCCGCAGGAACGTTCAGGAGAAACGCTGCTGCGCCAAGCGCGGCACACATGCTAAGAGGAAGAGGCTTCACCCTTTCCTGTTTAGCGGAAACGAACGCTGTCTACCATGCGGCCGATGGAATCGTAGACCTGGTTATCCCACTCGTGGTAGGTGAAGAAGTACTGGCCGTGGGAGCCGCCAGTGGGCTTAGCGGCGTAGAGGGTGTGGGCGGAGAGGTCGCACACGGCATCGAGGGGCAGGCAGTAGTCCACGCGGCTGACGTTGGCGCGCATCTGCGGGAAGTGGCCCATCGGGCCGCCTGCGCCCTGGGTCGCACCGACAACGGCCGGATCCCCGGCGCGGGTCAGCGGGTTGCCAAAGGTCACGACACCGGCGAGCTGGCCGCGGTGGGCTAGCTCCAGCTCGTGGTTGGACAGGACCATAGCACCTTGGGAGTAGCCGGACAGGATGTACTGCGGGTGGCAGCCGGTAGCGGCCTCGTAGTTGTTGATGGCGCTGGTCACGCCGCGCTTGCCGGTCTGTACGGAGTACATGAACTGGTTGATGGCGGAGACCGCGGTGTTGATGACCGGGTTGGCGTACTGTGCGGCTAGGCGCACCAAGTCGGCCGCGGTGGTGGGAAGCGACTCGTTCGGCACGGAATACTCCGGGTACGTCGCCGGGTAGTATTGCGGCTCCAGCCCCAGCACGTAGACATCCTTCATCAGCGAGTTGCCACCGTGTGTTGCCTGATAGCGCGCTTCAGCGCCGTGCAACATGGCGCGAATGGATTCGCCTTCCCACCCATTGGAGGCTCGGCCACCCTGGTTGGAGTACTGGGTGGGATAGATCTGGCCGTTCTGGCCGGAGCCGCGCGCGGCGACGACGACCACGGCGGGGCACTGTTCGTCGGCATGCGCGGCGGGTGCAGATACGGTGTTCGGGACGATGAGGGCGGCCGCGGCCACGACGGCGGCGGCGACGGAGGAAGCAATGCGGGACAGCATGAGCGGAAGGCACCAATCAGTTCTTTGTTATTACCGCGCTTTAGAGTACCCAGTCCTGTCCCGCCGCGCAGCACGAACCCCACACAAGGCGAACAATCTACTCGAAAAGTTTTCGAGTAGGATGTTTTGCGCAGGTCAGGCTCGAAAAATTCCTTTCGAGTAGCTTTCGAGTAGCTTTCGAGCTCTACTCAGCTCACCCAAAAGGCCCCTCAACAAACCACACTGCCCGCGGATCGCGCGGACCATTACCCCTCCATTTCACAAGCCCCTTGTCACGCATGGCTTGCAATGCACGACGCACAGATGGAATTGACACGCCAAGAGCTTCGGCCACTTCTCCCGTAGACATTGGACGTGCGCTCGTTTCCAACGCTGCCAACGCCCCTTCAGCATGGCGGGGCAAATCCTGCAGCACTTGCTCGTTCAATCGTTGAATTGCCTTCAACGTCAGAACAACGCTGCCACTGGTCTGCACATAAGAGGGATCAGCAAAACCGACGCGGCGCATACCAGCGAACATACGCCGGATGCCCTCGCCCAGTTCTTGGCCTATGCGTAACTCAGCAGTAACGCGTGCAATGAGGGGGTTACGCGCGAAACGTGCTATCGATTCAGGCTTAGCGGGATCAACAAGACCCGGAAAACGTCCGGGGCTAGAAATCTCAATCCGACTGGGGTACACCTCAAATCGAATATGATCACCCGACATACTGTATGAACGGTGCACAACAGCGTTAACTAGGCCTTCCAGCCACACATCATGCGGAATGAGATTCTCGTCCTCAAATAACCCCGCCCCCGACAACCTACGAACCGTCGGCAGCATCCCACCGATTACCTCTTGTGCTGCACGGATCTGATCAGGCAACGGACCATCAAAGCGACGGTCTTCCATCAACTGCTGTTGCTGACCTGGCAGGCGCTCATCTTCTGCGAAGCGAAGTACTCGGATGTGAGCATTCGGGAAAAACTCTTGCGGATTCTTTCCAAACAGCAAGAGCGCGGCGGTCCGCGGACGCCCCTGGCGGTCAATCAGATTCCGCGCGTTGAGTGAATCTACGCCGGAAGACGAACCGATAATGTCAGCGTAATTTTCGACTAAGGACATATCGAGATCTTCTGAGCTAGCATGCGCCGGCACAGTAGCATCGTACTGCTGCTCGCCCTTGGTGTATCGAAGCTCGAGGATGTCATCGGCCTTGAGATGCCTAGACTCGTCTCCCACCCGCAGGTAGCACTCCCCCGACCTTAAATAGTGAACACGCTCGCTGGGCAGGATATGAAAGAGGAACACCTCTACGCCCTCGTCAATTTCGAGCGTTTCGATGCGAACTTTAACGGTCGGATCCGTATGGTCCAACGCGGTCTGCCGCAAATCGTTCCCCTGACCCGCGGTAGGGAGACCATCAAACTCACGATCCGTAATCCCCACGGCAACAACGCCACCCTCAGCATTAGCCATTCCGACGATTGTCTTGGCCAAATCCTTAGGCTTGATTCGGAACGATTTGCGGTCGAACCACTGATCTTCAGGCACACTCAAAAGCAACCGTGGCTCTTCGTGAAAGTTTCGCTGTAGACTCACAGAGAAACATCCTACTCGAAAATTTTTCGAGTAGGATGTTTTGCGCAGGTCAGGCTCGAAAAATTCCTTTCGAGTACCTTTCGAGTAGCTTTTCTAGCTGTCCCTAGGGGCGGGTCTGGCCGGTGCCCTGCAGCACCCACTTGGTAGACGTCAGCTCCGGCAGAGCCATCGGGCCGCGCGCGTGCAACTTCTGAGTGGAGATGCCGATTTCCGCGCCCATGCCGTAGACCTCACCGTCAGTAAACGCGGTGGAGGCGTTGAGCATGACGGCCGCAGCATCCACCTCGTTGGCGAAGGTCAGCAGCACGTCAGCGTCCTGGGCGGCGATGGCCTCAGTGTGGCCGGTGGTGTACTCAGCAATGTGCGCGATGGCGCCGTTGACGCCATCGACCACCTTGGCGCAGATATCCATGGAGAGGAATTCTTCGCGCCACTCTTCGTCGGTGGCCTCCACGGCGTCCTTAACGCCGAAGGCTTCGAGCTCCTTCACATCGCCGTGGATGGTGACGCCTGCCTCCTGGAGGGAGGTGATGATGCGGAGCTTTGCGGCGTCGTCAAGCGCGGCGTCGATCAGCACGCCTTCCGTAGCATTGCACACCGAGGTGCGGCGGGTCTTGCCGTTGATCACCATATCGGTAGCCTTGTCCAGGTCAGCGGAGGCATCGACGTAGAAGTGGCAATTGCCGGTACCCGTCTCGATGGCGGGGACGGTGGCGTTTTCCACCACAGCGTTGATAAGGCGCGCGCCGCCGCGCGGGATGACCAGGTCCACCAGGCCGCGGGCGGTGATGAGGTCCTGCACGGAATCGTGGGTCTCACAGGGCAGAAGCTGCACGCCTTCGCGTGGCAGATCGAATTCCACGAGGGTGTCTTGGAGGAGCTCCACGAGCTTAGCGTTGGAGTTCTTCGCGGACTTGGAACCGCGCAGCAGCGGCACGTTGCCGGACTTCAGGGCCAGGCCGAAGGCATCGACGGTGACGTTCGGGCGGGCCTCGTAGACCATGCCCATCACGCCGAGCGGCACACGAACCTGCTTCATCTGGATGCCGTTATCCATGGTGCGGCCCTGCAGGATCTCCCCTACCGGGTCCTGGAGGGAAGCTACCTGGCGCAGGCCGCCGGCAATGCCCTCGATGCGGGCGGCGTCCAGCGACAGGCGGTCGATGAGGGACTCGGACATACCGTTGGCGCGGCCGGCTTCGATATCGAGCTGGTTAGCAGCGAGGATGTCCTCGGTGTGCGCGATGAGGTTTTCCGCGGCGCGATTGAGAATCTCGTTCTTGCGCGGGGTGGTCAGCTGCGCGAACTGCGGCGCCACCGCCTTGGCGGCGCGGGCTTTGGACAGAACTTCTTCACGTTCGGTGTTGCTCATGCCATACCAGCGTACGGAAGGTCTGCCCGCTTGTCAGGGATTTTGTGCAGCTATGGGCGCGGATCGGCCCTTAGTTAGGCCTCGAGCTCGCGGCGGCGCTCCGCCGCGGCACGCAGGCGCTCGGCGCGCTTTTTCTTTTCTCCTTCGGAAAGCTCATCAAAGAGCTCTTCATCCGACTCGCTGAACTTCAACACCCCGCGCGCAGCCCAGGAAGCGAAGAACGCGATGACGGGCGAGATCCAGAAATAGCTCCAGTCGAAGACAAAGAGGCCCAGGAAGAGCGCAATCATCGCCACCGACCAGATGACGGAATCCACTATCTGCACCTTGCGGCCGCGGGAGAGCATGTCCTCCAACTCCGCCTCGTGGCGGCGTGCGGGTGTTGTGGCGCTTGGGGTGGAAAGCTCCGGCAGGTCCGCAAAGAGCTTTTCGACGTCTCCGCGCGTGCGCGCCGCGGCAGCCTCGCCGGTGCGCTGCTCAAATTCATCGGGGCCCAACGCACCGTTGACGAAGTGCTGGCTCAACTGCTCCAGGGCCGCAGAACGCTCCGCATCACCAACGCGGATATCGGGGTTCTCCATTAATAACCTGCCTTCGGGTCAACCAGAGTGGGCAGCTCCTCCCCCGCCGCGAAAGCCTTGGCCACCTTGATGGTGTGCGCGCCAATCTTCTCGCGCACGGAGCGCTGCGTATTGGCAATGTGCGGGGTGATAACCACGCGCTTATCCTGCCATAGCGGGTGATCCTCCGGCAACGGTTCGGGGTCGGTGACGTCGAGTGCGGCACCCGCGATCTCGCCCGACTCGAGTGCTGCGAGGAGGTCCTCGGTGTTGATGAGCGGGCCGCGGCCCACGTTGACCACGACCGCGTGATCCGGCATCTGCTTAAAAGCTTCCGCATCCACCATGTGGCGGGTCTCCGGGGTCAGCGGAGCGATAAGGACGAAGTAATCCGCCTTCGGCCAGACCTTGTCCACTTCAGAAATCGGGTAAGTCTCCTCCGCGCCCTCGACCGGGTTGCCGGAGCGGTTGACCGCAATGATGCGCGGCCCGAAACCAGACAGCATGCTAATCAGACGCTTGCCAATGCCACCGGCACCAATAATGGCCACCGTCTTATCGTCGTAGAGGTAGGAGGTGTGGGCCTCCATCTCTGCATAAGAATCAAACGTGCCGTTGACGCGACGGTGCGCGTGCAGCTGCGCCAGAAGCAGCGCGATGGTGGATTCCGCCACCGTGTTGTCATAGACCCCGGCGGCGTTTGACCACGGCACGCTGCTCCCCTTCATTGCGTCGAGCACGTGGTCCACGCCCGCCGAAGGAATCTGCACGAAACCAATGTTCTCCGGCAGCGGGTCCGGGAAGTCGGTGCCGTCGCCGGTGTAGATGAGGAAGGAGGCCTCATCTAGCCGGGCGCGCTCAAAGCCCGCGGCGTCAAGCACCTCGATGGTTTCCTCCCACGGGTGTGGTTCGATGGCGTACTTCATGCACATCCTCCTTAGCTAGTATCCGGCGTCCGGGTCGACGCGCGTGGGCATATCCTCGCCGCGCTCCCACGCGGCGGCGTTGGCATTGAAGATAGCACCCAGGTGGTACTGGGCCACGTGATCCGAGGCCGCCATGTGCGGGGTCAGCGTAGCGTTGGGAAGCTCATAGAGCGGGTGGCCATCCGGAAGCGGCTCCGGATCCATGACCTCGAGGCCCGCTCCCGCGATCTCGCCCGTGCGCAGTGCATCCACGAGATCATCAGTGACTACGGTGCTGCCGCGGCCGACGTTGATAAACACCGCCGAGCGCTTCATGGCGCGGAACACCGCAGCATCAAAGAGAGCTTCCGTCGCTTCTGTCGCCGGCAGAATGCTCACCACGAAATCCGCCTCGCCCCATGCTTCGTCGACGCGCTCGATAGGGAGTGTTACGTCCGCGCCGTCCACTGGGCGGCCCGAGCGGTTCACCGCGGTGATGTGCACGCCAAAGGGCCGGAGATAGGCCATGAGCTGCGTGCCGATTCCTCCCGCGCCCACGATGAGCACGCGCGTAGGCCCCTGTTGGTCATAGAGCCAGGCCTGGGATTCATCGAGCTCACGCGCCACCGACCAGGACTTCGCCAGCGCGAAAGCCTTGTGGTGGTGCGCCTGGGAGAGCATGAGCCCCAGCGCGGATTCCGCCACGGGCTTGGCAAAAGCGCCGGCGGAGTTGCACCACGGCAGGCCATCCGGCCGGATGAGCCCGGCCTCGATATGGCGGTTCACCCCGGTGAAGCAGTATTGCACCCACTGGATATTCTCCGGAATCTCCGGGGTCTGCGCCGGGTCCGAGGCGGTGTTCACAAAGACCTCGGCTTCCGCCAAGCTCTCCACGCGCTCGTGCCCGGCTGCGTCGATATCTGCCACGGTCGCTGCCCACACATCGGGGCCCATGAAATAGCGCATTAAATTCGGGACGCGAAATTGGACAGGTAGTCGGCGTGAACAACCGGGCGGCGCATGTCCTCCGGCAGCTCCTCGGTGTGCTTGCCCAGCAGGTTGCGCAGCGTGGCGGAGTCATAGCCCACCTCACCGCGGCCAATGACCTGGCCCTTGGGGCCCATAATGTCCACGATCTCACCGGCGCTGAACTCACCCTTGATATCCGTGATGCCCACGGCCAACAGGGAGTTTCCGCCGCGGACCACGGCTTCCATGGCGCCCTCGTCGAGGCGCAGCGAGCCGCCGGTATCCGCGCAGTAGAGCGCCCAGAACTTCCACGCAGACAGGCGGCGCTCCTCACGGGTGTGGAAGACGGTGCCTACGGAGGCGTCGTCAAGCGCCTGTCCGATGTTATCCGCCGAGGTCAGCAGCACGGGAATGCCGCCGCGGGTGGCCAAGCGCGCAGCAGAGACCTTCGTGGCCATGCCACCGGTGCCGACCTTGCCGCCGTCACCAGCAACAACCGCCTTGAGGTCCTTGCCGGTGCGCACCTCCTCGACGAACTTGGCATCGGGCTCCGCCGGGTTCTTGTCATAAAGGCCGTCCACGTCGGAGAAGAGGAAGAGGGCATCCGCGCCAACCAAGTTGGCCACGAGCGCGGAGAGGCGGTCGTTATCACCGAAGTGCATCTCGGAGGTCGCGACGGTGTCATTCTCATTAACGATGGGCACCGTGCGCATCTGGCGCAGGCGGTCAATGGTGCGCTGGGCGTTGCGGGCGCGATCGCGCTTGCCGACGTCCGACGCGGTCAGCAGCACCTGCCCAATGGTGCGGTTATAGCGGGCGAAGGACACGCCCCACTCGTAGGCGAGGTGGACCTGGCCCACCGCGGCAGCTGCCTGCTTGGTGGCTAAATCGGTGGGGCGCGTGGTCAGGCCCAGCGGGCCCATGCCCGCAGCCACCGCACCGGATGAGACGATGATGATGTCCGAGACATTCATGCGGGCGCACACAGCGTCAACGATCTTGTCGATCTTCTCAGTCGAGGTCACGAAGTCATCGCGCGTCAACGACGAGGAGCCGATCTTGATGACGATGCGCTTGGCCTTGGAGATCTCCTCACGCAGGGGTGAGGAAAAACCACTGGATTTTTCCGACAGCGTGGTCGTCTCCGGATAGTCCATGTCCGGGGTTGGACCCTCAAAGGGTTCGAGGGGAAGAGGATAGTCGATCTGGTTGTCGTGTTCGGATGACATACCGGCTCAGTATACCGGGCTAGCCCTGCCAGCGATCGCGGTTTGCGGACTCGCGCGTGACCTCCCCATCCGTGCCAAAGTCGAACTCGTCGACGAGACCGCGGCGCGCCTGGGAAGCGCGCTTACGCTCGGCAGCCGAGACTCGCTCGGTGCTCATGAGGCGGCCATCCTGTCCGCGGCCAGCGTCGGTCGCGCGGCCACCAGCCATGGGCTCGTACTCGAAGGTGATGTCCCCGATGGTCACGGGGCAGCCTTCCTGCGCGCCTTGGCGGTGCAGTTCCTCTTCGACACCGGCCTTGGCAAGGCGGTCCGCAAGGTAGCCCACGGCCTCGTCGTTTTCGAAGTCCGTCTGGCGGATCCAGCGGTCGATCTTTTCGCCTTCGACGATGAAGCCGCCCTCCACCTCGGGGTCTGGGGTGACGGTGAAGTCGGCGAACCTGCCCTTCTTTTTCTTGCCCACGGACTTCGGCTGAATAATGGTGTGGTTCTTGTCCGCGGCGACCTTGGGCTGAGCCTTGCGGTGCTCGTTGACCATCTCCATGAGCTTGTACTTCAGCGGGTCGAGGCCCTTGCGCGCGACTGCGGAAATGATGAAGACGGGCCAGCCGTACTTCTCTTCGAGGTCACCCTTGACAAATTCTGCTAGCTCTTCGGCCTCGGGAATGTCCGCCTTGTTGAGGATGATGACGCGCGGGCGCTCGCGCAGATCCCCCAGGCCGGTGTCCTGCTCCAGCAGCTCTTGGTACTTGGCCAGCTCGGTCTCGAGGGCCTCGATATCAGAGAGCGGATCGCGGCCCGGCTCGATGGAGGCGGTATCCACCACGTGGGCCAGGACCGCGGTGCGCTCGATGTGGCGCAAGAAGTCGAGTCCCAAGCCCTTGCCCTCGGCGGCCCCAGGGATCAGGCCCGGAACATCCGCCATGGTGAAAGACTCATGGCCCATGTCCACTACGCCCAGGTTGGGCTGGAGGGTGGTGAAAGGATAGTCACCAATCTTCGGCTTGGCCGCCGAGAGAACAGAAATAAGGGAGGACTTACCCGCGGAAGGAAAGCCCACGAGGCCGACGTCCGCCATGGACTTCAGCTCCAGGATGAGATCGCGCGCCTCACCAGGTTCTCCCTGCAGCGCAAAGCCCGGAGCCTTACGAGCAGCCGAGGCCAGTGCTGCGTTACCAAGTCCGCCGAAACCGCCCTCCGCAGCCACGAAGCGGGTCCCCGGGACCGTGAGGTCCGCGAGCATCTCCCCATCCTCGGTATAGACCACGGTGCCTGCCGGCACCTCCAGAATGAGGTCCTTGCCGCGCGCGCCGTTGCGCCAGTCGCCAGCACCGTTGCCGCCACGCTCGGATTTGATGTGCGGGCGGTAGTGAAAGTCCATCAGCGTATGGATTTGGGTTGAGACCTCCAGCAAGATGTCTCCGCCGTGGCCGCCGTTGCCGCCATCGGGCCCGCCGAGCGGCTTGAACTTTTCGCGGTGAACGGAGGCGCAGCCGTGTCCGCCATCGCCTGCCTGCAGGTGCAAAACCACTCGGTCAATGAATCGTGCCATGCCCGTTAGTCTAACGGTTCCTGGCATACCGTCCTAGTTGAGCACTGCCGGGGATCTGAAGCCCACGGCCCCTTTAGTCTTCTCCACGCTCTCCCGCCACGCCGGCCGCGTGAAAACGACAAAATCCCGAGCAAACGCTCGGGATTAAGCCATGAAGCTCTTAGGCAGTTGCTTCTGCAGCAGCCTCTTCAGCCGGAACAATGTTGACCAGACGACGGCCACGCTTGACGCCGAACTCAACAGAGCCTGCAGCGAGAGCGAACAGGGTATCGTCGCCGCCGCGACCAACGTTCTCACCCGGGTGGAACTTGGTGCCGCGCTGACGCACGATGATCTCGCCGGCCTTAACCTGCTGACCACCGAAGCGCTTGACGCCGAGACGCTTGGACTCAGAATCGCGACCGTTGCTGGAGCTGGAAGCACCCTTCTTGTGTGCCATGTGGTTTTCCCTCCTTCAGGGATGAATTAGTGCCGGTTAAGGCTTACTTGATACCGGTAATCTTCAGCGTGGTCACCGGCTGACGGTGACCGAGGCGACGCTTGTAACCAGTCTTGTTCTTGTACTTGAGGATGTCGATCTTCGGGCCCTTGCCCTGCTCGACAATTTCAGCGGAGACGGAGACCTTCTCGAGGTCTGCGGCCTTCGACTTGACGGTTGCGCCATCGACGAGCAGAACCGGGGTGAGAGCAACGGAGGAACCCGGCTCACCCTCGATCTTCTCGACCTTGACGAGGTCACCTTCAGCAACCTTGTACTGCTTTCCGCCGGTCTTGACGATCGCGTACATAGAGGGCTACCCCTTATCTAAACTCGGCTCGCTAGCAGCTGGGTGGTGCCGCTAACGAATGGACATTGGACATTGGCGTTTAGAACCACATCCGCGAGAGACGTGCGGAAACCGCAGCGCGTCCCATCGAGCGCATTCATGGTCTAAACAGCGACTGTCAAAGACTACCCCGTGAGGGGGCGAAAAGGCAAAACGCCTTTTCTAGCGCGACCTGCGCCGTGCTACTCGACGCCTCCCGCGCCCGCCCCTGCGCCTTGTCGACGCCGTAGTCTCCTCGCGCTCCTTCGCCTCAGTGCTGTGCTCCGCGCCCCTACCGCGTTCCTTCGGTGCCGGCGCGGATTGGCTCTGCGCCATCTTGCGCACCACTCGGCGGCGACCGCGGCTGCGGGTCGCGCGCACGTTCATGTTCTCGCCCGACTCCGCGGCCTTGCGCTCTGCCTTGGCCTCCTTTTTAGAGGTGGCCAGCGGAGCGTCCTTGGCTGGGGTCTCGCCCTGTGCAAAGTCTTCGCGCTTCGGGCGAATATCCGAACGGGAATTTCCGCGTGTGCGGCGCTTGCGGCGCGGCGAGTTCTCGAAAGCCTCGACGGCTTCCTCGTAGGTTGGCTCCGAGCGCTGTGCGGAGGACTTCTTCTCCGCTTCAGCGTTCTTAGCGTTCCTATCCTGCTTGCCTTGCTGCGCGCGCAAGCCCTCACTCGTCTCCTCGCGCTGTGGCTCCCGGAAGGTACGCGTTGCCCGGCGCGGCTTGCGCGAGCGCTTCTGCTTGGATTTCGGCTTCGATCGCTTCGCTTCCAGGCTTTCCGCTACCGCGTAGCCAATGGACGCGCTATCCGGCGTCTCCGCGTCATCGTCGTCCACGACGACCACGCTGGCCACGAGTTCCTCCAGCGAAGATTCTTCGTCGCGCGCTGCTTCTTCATTGTCAGCACGGGCAGCCTCATGCTCGGAAGCGGCATCGTCGTCCTCGCGATGCATACGGACGGCGGCCGGGTGCTTCTTCGGATCGCGCTGCGGTGCACGGCGTTCCTTACGGCCGCGGCGCTGCGGCTTCGAGTTATCCTCTTCCGTCTCCTCATCAACCGGGTACTCGTGAATGATGATTCCTCGGCCATGGCAGGCCTCGCACTCGGTGGAGAAAGTCTCGATGAGGCCGGTGCCCACGCGCTTGCGCGTCATCTGCACCAAGCCCAGTGAGGTGACCTCAGAAACCTGGTGACGAGTCCGGTCGCGCCCCAACGCTTCCTTGAGGCGGCGCAGCACCAGATCCTGGTTTTCCGGCAAGACCATATCGATGAAGTCCACGACGATCATGCCGCCGATATCGCGCAGGCGCATCTGGCGCACGATCTCCTCGGCCGCCTCGAGGTTATTTCGCGTCACCGTCTCTTCCAGGTTGCCGCCGGAGCCGGTGAACTTGCCCGTGTTGACGTCAATGACCGTCATGGCCTCAGTGCGGTCGATGACGAGGGTGCCGCCAGACGGCAGCCACACCTTGCGGCCCAGGGCCTTCTGCAGCTGCTCATCAATGCGGTAGGCGCTGAAGGCATCCTCGCCATCGTGCTCGCGGGCGTCGTATCGCACCACGCGGTCGGCCAAGTCATGCGCCATGGAATCAACGTAGGCGCTGACCGTGTTGTAGGAACGCTTGCCGTCCACCACCAAGGTGCTGAAGTCCTCGTTGAAAAGGTCACGCACCACCTTGATGAGCAGGTCCGGCTCTTCGTACAGGGTGACCGGCTTGGCGCCCTTCGTTGCCTTTTCGTGCGCGGCGCGGGCGCTAATGTCCTCCCACAATGAGTGGAGGCGGTTGACGTCGGACGCGATGTCCTCCTCCGACACGTTTTCCGCTGCGGTGCGGATGATGGCGCCGCCATCCCCCGGGATGACGCGCTCCAGAATCCCCTTGAGGCGCTTGCGCTCCGGCGCCGGCAGCTTGCGGGAAATGCCCGCGCTGCGCCCGCCCGGCACATACACCAGGAAACGACCGGCCAGGGAAATCTGAGTGGTCAAACGTGCGCCCTTGTGCCCGATGGGATCCTTGGCCACCTGGACCAGGACTTGGTCACCGGACTTCAGCGCGTTTTCCACCTTGCGGCTGCGCCCACCAATGCCCAGGGCGCGCCAGTCGATGTCTCCCGCGTACAGCACGCCGTTTCGGCCCTGTCCGATATCGACGAAGGCGGCCTCCATCGAAGGCAAGACATTTTGCACGCGGCCCAAGTAGATATTGCCAATCTGGGAAGGGTGCGTCTCGGTCGTGACAAAGTGCTCGACCAGGAGATCATCCTCCAGCACACCAACCTGGGTGATGATGCCAGCGCCGTCGGTACGCTGCTTATCGCGCACCACCATGGTGCGCTCTACAGATTCGCGGCGCGCCAAAAACTCCGCTTGGGAGACGATGTGCTGGCGCTCGCGGCCCTTCTCCCGCAGCTCCGCACGGCGGCGACGCTGCGCCTCGATGCGGGTTGAGCCCTTAATCGCCTTCGGCTCGTCGATGTGCTCGACTTCCTCGCGGACTACCCCGCGGCCTTCTGCTCCGCGGCCACGAGAGGTACCGCGGCTGCCGCGACGGCGACCGCGCGGCTGGCTTGCCGGTGCCGAATCTTCCTCGATTTCTTCCTCGCGTTTTTCTGACTTCTGACGCTTGGCCAGCGGAGTGATCTTCGGCGCCATGAAGACCGGCGCGAAGTCGTACACGTCCGGGTCTTCCTCAGCCATCGGGGTGATCAGCGGAGTGAGCTCGTCGTCCTCGTCGCTATCACCGGCCTCGGCGAGCGCCTCGTGCAGCATTTCGGCATCGACCTTGTCGACGATCTGCGAAATCTCGTTATCAACGTTCTTGCGCACGCGCTCGCGCAGCTTTTCTTCTTCCTCGCTCAGCTGCTCCGGCTGCCCGGCCTGTTCAGTATCCTGTGTCGAGTCCTGTGCCTGTGCAGCTTCCTGCGGCTCCCCCGCGCCATCCTGTTGCGCAGCAGACTCTTCCGGTGCGGGTTCCTCTGCCTGCTCCTTCGGCTCAGCCTTCTTGCCTGCCTTGCTCACGCGCTTCGCCGCGCGCTTGGTGCGCTTCTTCTTCACCGTCTTCTCCGGCTTTTCCTCAGCCGGGGCTTCAGTAGTTTCTTCGACAGGTTCTTCGGGGGTCTGCGCAGCATCGGCCGTGACTGCAGCCTGCTCGGCGTCCTCGGCGGCGGCCTGATTGGTGTCCTCAGTGGCTGGCACGAGGGCATCGATAAGCTGACCCACCTCCTCCGGCGTAAGTGTGGATTGTGCGGACTTCTTGATGCCCATCTCCGCGAACTGGGCCACCAATTCCTTGGAGGCCACGCCCACCTGCTTAGCCAAGGCATAAAGGCGAGTCTTAGGCGCGAGCGCCTCGCGGTCAATCCCCGCTACAGCCGCGGCCAACGTCGATTCAGTGCGTGCTTCTTCTGTTTCTGTTTTCTTCTTGGATGCCATCAGTGGCTAATCTCCTGACGTTGTGCTCACCCCGGGCGCAGGTTGCCGCCACACGGCGGTGAGACTTTGAAAAAATTCTCTTCATCTTTATTTAGTTGTCAGTGCCTTCCATTCTGGCACAGAGCTCGACCGAGGCTCACATGTTAGTATCGCCGCTATGTCCGACAGCGCGCCCACAAACACACCGGCAGAGCGGAAAATACCTGTCCACGCGCCACGCACAGTGGCGCAGGCGCGCGCTCGTAACGAGATTGCACTGCGGGATATTGTGACCGTGGCCGTGCCCGCGGGCATCGCCTCCGGCCTTCGCGCCGTTGACCTCCCTTACCCCTACGCGGTCCCGGTCTACGCGGTACTCATCATGGTGATGCTCTACGGAGTCTTCCGCATCATTCGCAGCGAGCCGAGGTTGGTGCAGGCCTCCCAAGAAGAGTACCGGGCGGGCGATTACCCTCTTCTCGCCTATTTTCTACCGGTGCTTGCTATCTTCTCCCCTCTCATCACTGAGGGAATTAAATCCACCGGGATTATCGGCGATGTCTCACCCAACCCTATCCTTATCGCCGCTGGACTTACTGCTTTCTCCATCCCTGCGTTCATCTTCGGTGGCCGCGCTTTCGGTACCACCTCCTACCGAGTGGGCAAGCGACGCATCAAGGCCATCACCGAACAAGGAAGCCTCGAAGGCGTCACTCAAGCGAGCATCGCCGCAGTAGAAACTCACCCGGAAGTCCTCAGCGGGCTAGTCGCCGCCGGTGCAGTCACTGGCAATACCACCTCCATCTCTGAGCTGGGGCGGCTGATCGGCTACGAGGAGGGGCTCGAAGAAGAACTCCGTGAACTCGAAGCGGCCGGCGTGGTGAAACTGCCTGGTCTCATCAAGTGGAGTGGTGAGCGGACCTTTAACATCACTCTGACCGAAGCTGGCGTGCGCAGCATGGACGCTGCACGCACGCGCTAGCGCGGAAGAGTGGCATCTCCCGGGAAGAGTTTCGGGCCAATCCAAAGTATGAAATAGACCAGACCAACGAGGACTGGAATCTCAACAAGAGGACCAATCGTTCCGGCAAGGGCTTGAGCAGACATCGCTCCGAAGGTGCCGATGGATACTGCAATAGCAAGCTCAAAGTTGTTTCCTGCTGCAGTGAACGCCACGCTGGCAGACTGCGCGTAATTCATGCCAACGGCCTTTGCTACGCCCAGCGACAGCACAAACATGCCCACGAAGTAGATAACCAGCGGCACGGCCACGCGCACTACCGTTGCTGGCTGCTCCACAATGTGCTCGCCCTGCAGGGAAAAGAGCAACACAATTGTGTACAGCAGACCAATCATGGCCAGGGGCGATACGGCTGGGAGGAAGCGGTTCTCAAACCATTCCCGTCCTTTTACCTTTTCGCCCCACACGCGAGACAGCGCACCCAACAGGAACGGTATGCCCAAGAAGACGAGTACGGCCTTGACGATGGCCCAGAAGGAAAAGTCAGCGCTCGTCGTGTCCAGGCCCAGCCATCCGGGGAGGACGCGCAGGTAGAACCAACCCAGAACACCAAACATAGCGACCTGGAAGATGGAGTTCAGGGCGACAAGCACAGCCGTTGCCTCGCGGTCAGCGCATGAGAGGTCCGACCACACAAGCACCATGGCGATACAGCGAGCAAGGCCCACGATGATGAGGCCGGTGCGCAGCTCCGGCTGGTCCGCCAAGAACAGCCACGCCAGGGTAAACATAAACGCCGGCCCCACCAGCCAGTTGAGGACGAGCGATACCGCCATGAGGCGGCCATCCGTGGCAATTTCCTTGGTCTTCTCGTAGCGAACCTTGGCCAAGGGTGGGTACATCATGACGAGGAGACCAATGGCGATCGGGATGGAAATCCCGCCGATTTCAACGGCGCCCAAGGCTTGGCCAATCCCGGGAATGAAGTGGCCAATGAGCAGTCCGGCAGCCATCGCCAGAATGATCCACATGGGTAAAAATCGGTCAAGAAAAGACAACTTCGGGCGCTGCGACACAGCCATGTCCCCCCTCCTTCGACGTTAAACAATGGACAATACAAACATGCAATATACAGCACGTATTGATACGCGTCAATATAACGTAGGGTGCAAGGATAACCCCTATACTGATCGCATGGCTTCCTCTTCCACGCCCGAAACCAGCGCGCCCAGCACTGAGTGTTGCTCCTTAAGCACAGGCCCGCTCAGCGACGCCGAGGCGAGGCATTTTTCGCAGCAATTCAAAGTGCTGGCAGACCCTGCCCGCCTGCGTCTTTTGTCCATCCTGTGTGATGAAGGCTGTGGGCCCATGAGCGTCACGGAACTCACCGAGCTCACTGCGCTGAGTCAGCCCACGGTCTCGCACCACCTAGCGCGCCTGCGGGAAGCCGGCTTGCTATCCAGACAGCAATGCGGCCGCACCGTCACCCATCAGGTGCACAAAGACGCTTTTGCGGCCTTGCGCACGCTGCTGTCGTTCGACTAACCGGTACCTGATCGGATCTGCGCTCGAGCACACAGGACGGGTTCGGGTTAAGGGTCAGAAATGACAAAAGCCCGAGCGCTATGCTCGGGCTTCGTTACGCGCTCAGCGCGGTAATCATAGTTAGAGGTTCGGGAACCAGATGGAGATCTCGCGCTCAGCGGACTCCGGGGAGTCGGAACCGTGGACGACGTTCTCGCCAACGGTCAGAGCGAAGTCACCGCGAATGGTACCCGGGGTAGCCTTCTCCACCGGGTGGGTGCCACCGGCCAGCTGACGCCATGCGGCGATAGCGGACTCGCCCTCGACGATGCCAGCAACCAACGGTGCAGAGGTGATGAAGTCAACGAGCTCGCCGAAGAAAGGCTTGTCCTCGTGCTCGGCGTAGTGCTTCTTTGCGGTCTCCTCGTCGGCGACGCGCAGATCCATGGCGACGAGCTTCAGGCCCTTGCGCTCGATGCGGGAGATAATCTCGCCCACGTGGCCGTTCTTGACGCCGTCCGGCTTGATGAGAATCAGTGTACGTTCAGTCATAGGGCACATAGTACAGAATGGGTGCTCCCGCGTCCTGCCAGTGGGCCAATTATTAAGCGCTACGTAAGACGTTGCACGATTTCCTCCGCGCGCTCATGGCTCGTGCCACGAAACCACAGCTGCACTTGGCGCACGGCCGTGCCGTATTGACCGCTCTCCAGCAGGCCTTTCAGATCCTCGCGCTGCCACTCCTCCAGATCCGCAAACTCCACCGGCTTCTCATCGCGCTGCTGCTTGAGCATGCCCACGACGAGGAACACAAAGGCCGGGAGCATCAGCGCAAGCGGGAGCGCAAAGCCCCCAACATACAGCTTGGCCACGAGTGCGGCGATGCACAGCAGCGCGGAAAGACCATAGAGGAGAAAGAGCATGCCCGTTAGTGTAGCGCGTCCAGCGTCGACTGCAGCCAGGCGCGAGAACTCATGAGCAGGCGCTTTGCCACCGCGGTATGGGGAGCCCACAGCTCGAAGGCATGCACGCCGCCGTCTACGACCTCGCATTGCGTGGGCACGCCGGCAGACTTCAGACGCTCGGCGTAGTCCACAATTTCGTCGTAGAAAAGCTCACTGCTCCCCGCATACAACCAAGCCGGTGGCAGACCTGCTAACTCCGCGCGGCGACCGGGCACGGCATAGGGTGCGTCTGGGTTGCCGTTGGTGTAGTAGCGCCAAGCCTGCGCATTGGAGTCCGCGTCCCAGATGGGATTGCGGTCGGTGGAGGCAGCGCGGTCATCGAGCATCGGGCAAAAGAGCCACTGCCCCGCCGGCTGAATTCCGCCTTCATCTAGGAGGCGCTGGCACAGTGCGGCGGCGAGCCCTCCCCCGGCGCTTTGGCCGCCGATGACAATCCGATCTGGGCTGATTCCCAGATCTTCCGCATGCGTGAGGAGCCAGTGGTGGGCCGAGTGGACGTCGTCAAGCGCGGCCGGATAGGGGTTCTCCGGGGCATAGCGGTAGTGCGGCGCAATGACGGTGACACCGACTTCCGCGGCGGTCTCCTTGAGGTGTTTGACGTCTTGGCGCGGATGGCCCATGAGCAGCCCTCCGCCGTGGATCCACAGCACAGCGCCGCGCGGGTTCTCCGGGCTATAGATGGTCGCGCGGATATCGGAATTCTTCACCTGCTGCGTGCGCACGCCCTGGATATAGGGTGCGGGCCACAGCGCGGGAACTACACGCCCGGCGCGGCGGATCAGCGGATTGGTTGGATCCCACAGTGAGATGAACGCCGCGCCCGCGCGCAGCTCCGGGCGAATATACACCGCTGCGGCCTACTTCTCAGTCAGGTGCTGCGTGGTGAGGTAACCGCGTTCCATGCGGGCGACGATCACCGAGCGCATATAGGCCGCGAGCGCCCAGAGCAGGGCGAAGATGATGAAGATCGTGGCCACGGACCAATGGACCATGAAGCCGAGAACAATGCCGATAATGTGGAGGACAATCTGTGCCCCAACGATCCACGGCTTATTCATGAAGGGGAAGGATGCAAGCAGTAGCACCATAAAGCCGATCACCACGCCGTAGTTAAACGGGGTCCACAGAGTGCCGTCATACAGCTTGTACAGCATTGGCAGCGCCAGAACCAGGGTGATCAGTTCCATGGTGAGGGAGCTGGCCACCACCATGCCGCCGAATTGCTTGAGGGGATCCTTGGCCGGTGCTTGGCCTAGTCCGAGCGGGCCGATCTCCTCCTCAGGGATGGGTTTGCGGGGGCTCATGCGGGCTCCTTTCCAAAGAGTGCGCGGGCGTCACCAGCAGTGACCACCGAGCCGGTAATCACGATGCCGGATCCGGACTGCACGTCGGCGTCCTCCGCCAATTCAACGGCCTGAGTATAGGCACTAGGCAGGTCGGGCTCGACGTACACCCGTTCTTCACCGAAGATGTCGCGCGCCAGCTCCGCTAGCTCATAGGCATCGCGGGCGCGCGGCGAGGTGTTCTGTGTGATCACGACTTCCGTGAGGACCGACTCGAGGGCAGTGAGGATGCCGGCGGCATCCTTGTCCGTGAAGATGGATACCACGCCGATGAGGCGCGCGAAATCGAAGTCTCGGTCGAGCGCTGCGGTCAGGGCCTTCGCGCCGTGCGGGTTGTGGCAAGCATCCAGGAAGGTCGTGGGGCTCGTGCGCACGCGCTCCAAGCGGCCGGGGGAAATGGCCTTGGCAAAGCCGGTGCGCACCGAAGCAATGTCGAGTGGGTGGCCCGCCGACGCCCCGAAGAACGCCTCCACCGCCGCCAACGCCACGGCCGCGTTCTTGGCTTGGTGCTCGCCGTGCAGGGGCAGGAAGATGTCTTCGTAGAGACCGCCCAAACCCTGGATCGTGAGCTGCTGGCCGCCCACCGCAATGCGGGATTCCAGCGCGGCGAATTCGGAGCCGGCGCGAGCCACGCCAGCGCCGACGTCCACGGTGCGCTGCAGGATAACCCGCATGGCTTCTGGGTCTTGCTCGGCAATGATGGCGATGTTCTCCCCCGGCGTGAGCACGTCGTCGGCATCGTGCTCACGGGCCTTGATAATGCCGGCCTTCTCACCGGCGATCTCGGTGATGGTGTCACCGAGGTAGTCCGTGTGGTCGAGGCCTACCGGCATGACCACGGCCACTTCCGCGTTAACCACGTTGGTGGCATCCCACGTGCCGCCGAGGCCCACCTCGACGACGGCGACGTCGATGGGGGCATCGGCAAAGGCTGCGTAGGAAATGGCAACAAGCACTTCGAAGGTGGACATGGGAATGTCGGAGCGGGAATCCACCATCTCCACATAAGGCTTGATTTCGCGCCAGATGCGCACGAAGTCGCGCGGGTGGATGGGGTGGCCGTCGATGCCGATGCGCTCGGTCACCAGCTGTAGGTGGGGGCTGGTGACGAGGCCTACGCGGCGGTGGAAGGAGCGCAGCAGCGAATCGATCATGCGGGCGGTCGAGGACTTGCCGTTGGTTCCAGCGACCTGGATGACGTGGAAGGAACGCTCCGGATTGCCCAACAGATCCATGAGCATCTCGATGCGCTCGAGGCTGGGCTCAATGATGGTCTCTGGGGCGCGCGCGTTGAGCTCCGCGGTTACCTGAGCCAGCTCCGCGAGCTCCTCCGGCGTGGCCTGCTCGGGCGCTGCCTCCTCGTAGTCATCCTCGCCGCCGAGGTTGAGTGTTAGGCCGGAGTCGGTGATTTCGACCGGCCCGCCATCGGTGCCCTCCGCGAGGGCATCGACGACCTCAAATTCCTCGCGGTCTTTCTCCCCCGCCACTACTTGAGTCCCTTCAGACGTGCGGTGATGCGCTCGACTTCTTCCTGGGCCACCTGCTGGCGAACGCGGATCTTCTCCACGACTGCCTCCGGCGCCTTGGACAGGAAGGCCTCGTTGCCCAGCTTCTTGCCGGTCTGGTCCAGTTCCTTCTGGGCCTTGGCCAGATCCTTCTCCAGGCGCTTGCGCTCGGCTTCGACGTCGACGGCGCCGGAGGTATCCAGGGTGACCTCGACGGTGGCCTGGGACAGGCGCACCTCGATGGAAGCAGAGGCGGTGAAGTCTTCGCCCGGCTCCGTGGTGTTGGCCAAGTTGCGGATGAGCCCCTCCTGCTCCTGCAGGTCGGCCGCGGCGAAGTCGAGGCGGCCCGGGACCTTCTGGGAAGGCTTGACACCCTGATCGGAGCGGAAGCGACGCAGCTCGGTGATGAGCTTGTCGGCGTCCTGAATGCGGCGCGCGGCCACCTCATCCTTCTCCGCGCCACCGTTGGTGTGCTCCTGGGTAGGCCACTGCGCGGTGACAATGGTCTCCCCGCCAGTCAGAGCCTTCCACAGGACCTCGGTGACAAACGGCATGGTCGGGTGCAGCAGGCGCAGAACCAGGTCAAGAACGCGGCCCAGAACGATCTGGGTCGTGCGTCCGGTGGCCTGCTCCTCGGCGCTCGCCCCATCGAAGTCACGCGGGATCTGGGTCTTGGCAATCTCCAGGTACCAGTCACACAGCTCATCCCACACGAAGTGGTAGAGCAGCTCATTGGCCTTGGCGAACTGGTAGTCATCCAGGTAGGCGTCCACCTTGGCGCGGACCTCTTCGGAACGGTCGAGGATCCAACGGTCGGCGTCGGTCAGCGCGTCGCGTGCCGGCAGCTCAGCCACGCCCGCGCCGTTCATGAGCGCGAACTTGGTGGCGTTGAAGAGCTTGGTGGCGAAGTTGCGACCGGCGGCGGCAGCGTCGACAGCCAGCGGCAGGTCCACGCCCGGGTTCGCGCCGCGAGTCAGGGTGAAACGCAGTGCGTCCGCACCATAGTCGCGCACCCAATCCATCGGGTCGATGCCATTGCCCAGGGACTTCGACATCTTGCGGCCCTGCTCATCGCGCACCAGGCCGTGCAGGTAGATGTCGGTGAACGGAACCTGCGGGCGGCCATCCTTGCCCTCACCGAGCAGCTCCGGGGTGTGGGCGCCGGCGAAGGTTCCGAACATCATCATGCGGGCGACCCAGAAGAAGAGGATGTCATAGGCGGTGACCAGCACGTTCGTGGGGAAGAACTTCTCCAGATCGGCGGTCTTTTCCGGCCAGCCCATCGTGGAGAAAGGCCACAGCGCGGAGGAGAACCAGGTGTCCAGAACGTCCGGATCCTGGACGTAGCCTTCCGGTGCTTCCTCGTCGGGGCCGAGGCAGACAATATCTCGCTGGCCGTCCTCGCCCTCCGGGCCGTACCAGATTGGAATGCGGTGGCCCCACCACAGCTGGCGGGAGATGCACCAATCGTGCATGTCATCAACCCACTCGAAGTAGCGCGGCTCCAGGGACTTCGGGTGGATGGTGGTATCGCCCTCGCGGACGGCGTCGCCAGACATCTTCGCCATCTTCTCCACGGCCACGAACCACTGCAGGCTCAGGCGCGGCTCGATGGGCTCGCCGGAGCGCTCCGAGTGGCCCACGGAGTGGACGTAGGGGCGGATCTCCTTGACGATGCGGCCCTGCTCGCGCAGCGCCTCGCGGATCTCCACGCGGGCTTCCTCGCGGGTCAGGCCGTCGAACTTCGTGCCGGTGTTCGCGATGTGTCCGGTGGTGTCCATGATGGTGGGCATGTCCAGGTCGTGGCGCTGGCCCATGGCGTAGTCATTCGGATCGTGCGCCGGGGTGATCTTCACCGCGCCGGTACCGAATTCCATGTCCACGTAATCATCGGCGATGATCTTCAGGCTAAGATCATCGCGGAAGGGGTGCGGCAGCTCCTTGCCCACCAGGTGGGCGTAGCGCTCGTCCTCGGGGTGGACGGCGATGGCGACGTCGCCCAGCATGGTTTCCACACGGGTGGTGGCCACGATGAGGTGCGGTTCATCGTCGTTCAGCGAGCCATAGCGAATGGACACGAGCTCGCCCTCGACGTCCTTGTACACGACCTCAATATCAGAGACGGCGGTCTCCAGCACTGGGGACCAGTTGACCAGGCGGTTGGCCTGGTAGATCAGGCCCTCGTCGTAGAGGGTCTTGAAGATGGTCTGCACGGCGCGGGAGAGGCCATCGTCCAGCGTGAAGCGCTCGCGGGACCAGTCCACGGAGTCGCCGATGGCGCGCATCTGGTTCTGGATGGTGCCGCCGAACTCTTCCTTCCACTCCCAGACCTTGTTGATGAATTCTTCGCGCTCATAGTCCCAGCGCTTCTTGCCTTCCTGCTCGCGCAGGCGGGCCTCCACCTTGGTCTGTGTGGCGATACCGGCATGGTCAGCACCCGGCAGCCACAAGGTGGCATAGCCCTGCATGCGCTTGCGGCGAATGATGGAGTCGATCAGAGTGTGGTCCAGGGCGTGGCCCATGTGTAGCTGGCCGGTGACGTTCGGCGGCGGCAGCACGATGGAATAAGGCTCCGCCTCCGAGGACGCATCCGGGGTGAAGTAACCGGCGCTTACCCAGCCTTCGTAGAGGTCCTTCTCTACTGCCTGCGGCTCCCAGGACTTGGGAAGCTGGTCCGCGCGGTTGGTGCCAACGAGTTGCTCTTTATTCTGATCAGTCACCTGGCCAACTCTACCCTGTGCGTCAACTGGCACCAGCGGCCTGTCTAGAGTAAGGGCATGTCTCACAATCCTGGCCGCCGCGCCCGTCTCCGCACCCGCCATTTCGCCCGTGCCAAAGAAAACTCTCAGGCCTTCCCGTGCCTGACGAGCTATGACTGCATGACCGCCGAAATCTTCGATGAAGCCGGGGTCGATCTCCTGCTCGTCGGCGATTCCCTGGCCAACGTGGTGTTGGGCCGCGAAACCACGCTCTCGCTCACGCTCGATGAGATCATTCCGCTGGCCCGCGCCGTGGTCTCAGCCACCTCCCGCGCCTTCGTGGTGGTGGATCTGCCCTTTGGTTCCTATGAGGCCGGCCCCACCCAGGCCCTGGAGTCTGCCGTGCGCGTCATGAAGGAAACGGGGGCGCAAGGCGTCAAGTTGGAGGGCGGCGCCGAGCGCGCGCCCATTGTCGCCGCGCTTGTCGACGCCGGCATCCCCGTCTGCGCCCACATCGGCTTCACGCCCCAGCAGGTCCACGCCTTGGGCGGCTTCGTGGTCCAAGGCCGCGGTGCCGGTGCGGACAAGCTTCACGACGACGCCCGCGCCCTCGCCGAGGCCGGCGCCTTCGCCGTGGTGCTGGAGATGGTCCCGGCCGCGTTGGCTGGGGAGGTCACCAAGGAGCTGCCCATTCCCACCATTGGCATCGGCGCGGGTGCGCAGACCGATGGCCAGATTCTGGTGTGGACCGATGCCTTCGGCCTGGGCGGGCCCAAGGCGCCGCGCTTCGTGCGCCGCTACGCCGACCTGCGCGGTGCGCTGCTGGAGGGTGCGAAGGAATACGTGGCGGATGTGGGCGAGCGCTCCTTCCCCAACGCCGAGGAGTCCTTCGAGGACTAAGGTTTTGGCCATGCAGATCCTCACAACTAAATCTGAACTCCGTGCCTTCCGCGCCGCAGTCTCCGGCACCGTGGGCTTGGTGCCCACGATGGGCGCGCTTCACGACGGCCACGCGTCCCTCGTGCGCCGCGCCCGCGAAGAGAACGACACCGTGGTGTGTTCGGTCTTTGTCAATCCCCTCCAGTTCACCGACCTCGGCGACTGCGAAGACTACCGCGCCTACCCGCGCGATCTGGATGCGGATGCCGCGCTGCTGGACTCGCTGGGTGTTGATGCTGTCTTCGCCCCCAGCGTGGAGGAGATGTACCCGGATGGCACCCCGCGGGTGTGGGTGCGCACGGGCGAGATGGGCTCGGTCTTGGAAGGAGCCTCGCGCCCCGGCCACTTTGACGGCGTGGCCACCGTGGTGAGCAAGCTGTTCAACCTCGTACGCCCCGACCGCGCCTACTTTGGGCAGAAGGATGCCCAGCAGGTGGCCATTATTCGGCGCTTGGTGGCGGACCTTGACCTGCCGCTCGACATCGTCAGCGCACCCATCGTGCGAGCAGCGGACGGCGTGGCCGAGTCCAGCCGCAACGCTCGTCTGCGCCCTGCCGAGCGCGAGCAAGCCGTGGCGCTGTCCCAGGCGCTCTTTGCGCTGCGGGACGGTGCTTCCCTCGACGAGGCTGAAGCCCAGCTCGCCTCCTCCCCCGGCGTCATGGTGGACTACCTCACCGTGGTGGACCCGGCCACGCTGGAGCCCATTGATGCGCAACACCGGCCCGCCCTGGCGCTGGTGGCGGCGCAGGTGGGGCCGGTGCGGCTCATCGATAACTTGGTGCTTGAGGCTTAGCCCTTGAGCAGGTGGGCTACGGCCTCGCGCTCCTCACGCAGCTCCTGCACAGAGGCCTCGATGCGTTCCTTCTGGAAATCGTTGAGCTCGAGACCCTGAACGATTTCCCACTTGCCGTCGCGGGCGACGGTGGGGAAACCTGCGACGAGGCCCTCGTCCACGCCATAGGAGCCATCGGAGACGACGGCTGCGGTGCGCCAATCCTCGGTGCCGTGGATCCAGTCGTGCATGTGGTCCACTGCCGCAGACGCTGCGGAAGCGGCTGAGGACTTGCCGCGCACAGCAATGATCTCGGCGCCGCGCTTAGCCACCTTCGGAATCATTTCTTCCTTGTACCAGGTCTCATCAACCTCCGCGTTGGAGAAGGTCAGGTCCGGGAACTGGGATGCAGAGTGGTTGCCCCAGACGGCAACCTTGGTCAGCTCCGCGGTGGGCATGCCCGTCTTGAGGGAGACCTGGCTCTGGGTGCGGTTGTGGTCCAGGCGCATGAGCGCGGTGAACTGGCTCGGGTCCAGGTCCGGTGCACTGTTGGCAGCGATATAAGCGTTAGTGTTGGCCGGGTTACCCACGACGAGGACGCGGACGTCGCGCGCGGCGACGTCGTTCAGCGCCTTGCCCTGCACGGTAAAGATGGCACCGTTAGCCTCCAGCAGGTCTGCGCGCTCCATGCCCTTGGTGCGCGGGCGGGAGCCCACGAGGAAAGCGGCCTTGGTGTCCTTGAAGGCCACATTCGGATCATCGGTCACGGTGATGCCGCGTACCAGCGGGAATGCGGAATCATGAAGCTCCATCGCCACGCCCTCAGCTGCGCCAATGGCGTCCGGGATTTCCAGCAAAGCCAGCTCCACCGGGGTGTCCTTGCCATAGACATCGCCCGCAGCGATGCGCCACAGCAGAGAGTAAGCGATATTTCCGGCGGCGCCGGTCACGGTAATCTTGACGGGTTGGGAAGCAGTCATGTGTGAATCCTTTCGGCTCGGTACTCACCTTCCCAGCCTAGTCCCGTTTTTCGCCCCCATGGGGTGTAATTTTACCCCCGAAAGATGCGAGTTCTTTGTACTTGAGCTCCATGACCGTCTTTTTTCGGCATAGTGGACAACTGTACGCATATTCATCGACTAGACGGGACTTTCCATGAGCACTGAGACTGCATCGGTCGACTCCGGCTCTGTTGAGCGCGTGATCGATGTTGCGATTGCAGAGTTTGCTGAGCACGGCTATGCCGAGACCAAGCTCGAATCCGTGTCGAAGCTGTCTGGGATGTCCAAGCGCATGATCCACTACTACTTCGGGGACAAGAAGGGCCTCTACCAGCAAGCCTTGGCGGCGGCGGCGCGGCGCCTCAACCCGCCGGAGGGCAGCCTGGAGATCAACTCCGCCGTTCCGGTCGAGGGCGTGCGCACCTTGGTGGATTGGTTGTTCCGCCAGCATGTGGATAACCCTGAAGCCATTCGGATGCTGACGATGGAATCCTCCCACAGTGTGCTGGAGTCCTCGCAGGCGCTTGTCGACGTTTCCGAGATCTCCCTCCACCTAGACCGGCTGCTTATGCTGGGCCAAGATTCCGGCGCGTTCCGCCCAGGCATTTCCGCCAACGACATCTTCACGTTGATTTCTGCGCTCACGATGTACCGGGTGACGAATCACGCGATGATGAGCAACCTGCTCGACATCGACATGCATACCCACAACAACACCGAAGGCCTACACCGCATGGCCGTCGATGCCGTGCTGGCCTTCCTCACAGCGAATATCCCCGACATCGGTTTTGAGTCCTACCTCGCTCAGAACGAAACTGAGCTTGACGCCGAGTCAGCACCCTTGGATGTCTACTCCACCGAGGATGAGGGCGACGTGCCCACGGGTCTCTACGAATAGCTCATCACCCCCATATGGCGCCAGCGGCCCATAGTCCCCGCCCTACCCGCTCAGCATGCACGCAAAGACCCATCCCGGCGCCGTTTTGGTGTGGAGATGGGTCCTGGCCCCCGGAAAGTAGACACGTCGGGGGTCAGACCCGTGACCCGCTGAACTCGTCGTGGCCAACCTCACCTCACTACGCACTCTGAAACCGGAAGAGCCGCTTAATGGCCACCAGTGTGTGTTAACCTTGACGAGCTCACTGAAAAGATTGTGGGCTTCGTCGACGCAATCAAACACGTCCGTGCCGTTTCGCAGCCAGCAGTCAAGCCGCCGGGATCTCTTTGAAGAACACGAACAGCATCTGCTTACGGATCTGCCGACAACCCCGTGGCAACACACCGAATGGAAACGGGCAAAAGTGGCCCCGGATTTCCACATCACGGTTGCAACAGTGGGCTACTCCGTTCCGCGCCAGCTTGTTGGCCGCACTGTCGATGTGCGTATCACCGGCCAGCTGTTGACCCTCTTTGACCGGGCAACCGTGTCAACCCACCGGGTTTCGCATAAGCGTGGGGCCTATGTCACTGGCTACGAGCACATTCCATCTGGAATGGACTCCAATCGTGGACTGTGGACAAGCGACTACTTATATCGCGAAGCCAGCAAAGTTGGTCCGGTAACACGCAAAGTCATCGGAAGAAGTGAGTGTCTGATGCAGCGGCTGAATGAAGAAGTGGTTGCATTCTCTAGCCACTTGCAGACGACCAGCCGAAGAGAAACATGCTTCACTTAGTTCCTCGAACGGTGGTCAGCGATGTACTTGTGGTGAAGGTATTTCCAAAGGGAGTAGAAGAGCCCGAACAGGATGAAAGATAAATAGAGTGCCCCGGCTAATAATAGCGAGACCATCATTGACAGCCCGGCGATTGCAAATTTTATCGACGAACCAAGAACTATCACATGAATGATCGAGCTGACCAGTGCGAATATAGCTGCAATCCCAAGGCTGACACACATAAACAGAAATGGTAAACCTGCGAATCTGACAAGATAGATCACCGAGACAGGAAACCCAATTTTATTAAGTCGGTCAGTTGTAATCGTGACCTGATCTACAGCCATTAGAAATGATGTGACCGACAATATTCCTACAAAGAACAGGGGCAAACCAAGCATTACAAGAAAATCCCAATTCTGGATTCCCCCACCCACTTGATTTAATGCGTCAGCCTCTGTGTGTGAAACTGAAAGGACAATAGCTGGAATGCCCAGCACGTAGGACAACGGCAAGACGATAGACTTCGTCATATTATGAAGCTCTGCAGAGAATGCGCCCAGTACAGCTATCCCGGGAGTGACACCAGCCAATCGGGTAGTACCTTTCTCTATCGCTCTGACGATGTGCAGAATAAAGCGACTACATAGCCAAAACAAGGCAGATACCATAGCTAGAATGACAAAAAGTCCTGCTTGAGCACCAGCCTGGACCGCTATTACAAGAAAGACGACGGGCAGTACAGCGGCCAAGTCTCCCCACCGCAGCCTATTGAGCCCGTCAATTGAAACACGTACAGGCTTCGCTCCCGATGCCTGAGTCTTCTGCTTCAAAGCGTAACCAATGAACGTGATAATGCCGACAATGAAAACGCTAACAGTGATTATGAGCGTAGCCATCAAAATTGAATTCAGCGATATCGGCTCAAAAAACTGACCAGGGTACAACAAATCGTCAGAGTCCCGACGGGAAATCAGCATCACTAACCGCTGAAAGAGTACAGCTACAGGATAAGAAAGTAAGATAGCCAAGACTTCGATGAATAGGAGCTGTGCGATGAGCATGACAAGGTACCGTCGAGCCGGCCATCCCACAATTTGTAGACAACCGATGAAATAGTCAAGTTTGGTAAACGCTCTATTCACTATCTGCGGAATGCAGAAAATCGAGGCAATCGTCCAAGAGATAGCAACATTTGTCGCTACATTCACCGTGACAGCCTCACCCACTGCTGTACCTTCAGTCGCGGCTCGGGTATTAAGAACAGCTGCAAGTACGCCGATTGAAAAACCGATAGCTACCGCAGCTGCAACGTTGGGACCTAACGACGCTCGAAAATACGATTTTGTAACTTTAAGCGAGATTGCTTGATCGCGATTGGGATTATCCATTGATTGTCCCGCCGTCCAAACGAACAATACGATCACATAGCTTTGCAATGACCGGATCATGGGTAACGATTAGACCGTGTCCCCCCTGTGAACCGCACCAGTTTTTGATTTCACCAAAAGCCCGATGTGCGTTCTTTTCGTCCAAGCTCCCTGTCGGCTCATCGGCGAATAACAACTTTGGGCCACTAGCCAAGGCCCGCGCGATTGCTGCCCGCTGTGCTTGTCCACCTGAGACTTCTTCAGGCAGAGAGTTCCTTTCTGTTCCAATAGCCAAGCTGTCTAAAACTGTTTTGGGGGAGATCCCCTTCGGCTTACCCGACAAGGCCCAAGACAACTCCGCGTTCTCAAGCAGGTTTAATCCCGGAATCAATAGGTGGTCTTGGAAAACTATTGATACAGAATCCCTTAGATGTTTACGCACCTTTCGTTTTGGCAGGCCCGATATCTGGATTCCATCAAGCACGCTCTTACCTTCGGATAACCGCCCAATACCAGCGAGTCCATTAAGCAGAGTGGTCTTGCCTGACCCAGACGGCCCCATGAGGGCTACCACTTCGCCATTCGCAATCGAGAAGTTCACATTCCGGAATAGCCAATCCTTCCTGTTCTGCACCGTGAATTGAAATCCAGCGTCAATAACCTCAAACATCTACCGGTCCTTCACTGTAGGAAGAAAATTTATCAAGAATGCCATGCCAATGATTCTCTTTAACCGATCAACATCCCATGGCGTATTGGCATGTCCCCCGGAAACATGTAGTTGGATAAGGTCTTCGCGCAGATTCAAGCCGAAGCGGAGCTGGTCCCTGTTACTAATACGTGAATCGTACATAGATGAAAATGACAAGATTGGTAGGTCTTTTTGAGCGACTTCGAAGCCTTTTCTGAGCAAACGTCGGGAAGAGAATGGCAACCTTTGTAAAATATGTTGATTATCAAGGTCTGACAAATATGAGGAACCCTTTGCTGAGATGCATCGATCAAATATCAGGCCCGAATAGGCGGTTCGCTCCTTAGCGATCGACAGAGTAAGGGGCACCGAACCAGCAGAGACGGTGCTAGCAACCACCCGACCTTTGGTCGCAAAATGTTTTGAAATGCAGCTCAAATCATCGGCATAGTCTGCGAGACAGTCTCGTGGCTGAGGCAAAAGCAGCTCCCGAACCCTAAGTAGATTCGAGCCTTCAAACGTAGTTGTGGCGTCTGCAACTCGTTGGCCATAAACCCCATACGAGTGCACTAAGTACGTGTCACAATCATTGTTGACAGAATCTGCTGTGGAAATCTCAACATCACAGATGCTAGATGAGTGTGCTAAATCAAAGACTGGCCAAGAAAGTGATGACCTCCAATACTGTTGGATGTCGCACGATAGCCGTTGAAGAAAGTCGGAGGACACCTCATCTGTAGCCCTGATAGATTGTTGCAATAGCGATTGAGCATCAGTCGCGGAGAAATTTTCTGAAATGTAATGAATTGAAGCTCCAGATTCCAATACTTCCGGTGGGAGTTTTCTAAATGGCCAGGTTTCAGAAATTACGCGATACTCTGCGTTTGCATCCGGAGAGCAAAATTCCCACTCAAGTTCGCCATGCACAAACCTGCACCGCAAAGACTCAATATGTCCCGACCTCCAAACTTTTATAAAGATTTCAGGCTTGTTACGATCCACTAGGAGTACTGGCTCCGCTACAGGGAGAGTCTCGGCTCGAGTTGGAGCATCTGCAAACAACACACGCAAGTACCATCTTTCGTGGCCAGTTGGATCATAGATGCACAGAAGGACTCTGAACTCAACGAGCTCAATTATGTTCGTGACTGCACAAAATGAATCTAGGACTGCAATATCAGGCGAGCCCGAAGTATGAGTGGCTGCATGAAAGCTTCCTGTCTTTTGATCATAATTCAAAATCATCGAGCGCCTCCATTGAAACAATCCTGAGAAGTCCAGGCAAAAGTATGAACCCTCCTGCACCTTCTGATACATCAAAAACATAGCGAAGGGAAGAATCGTCTAAGAAAAGGTCTCCCGCGCTATCCATCGGTAGTAATCTGCGCACCCGCCTGTAGAGGGCAGGTACTGAATATGGACGATCCAGGTAGCTGCTAATTCCAGCGGTTCCCACTATGAGCCCCATCATCCCGTTCGCGAGGCCACTACAAATGCTGAATTCAGTGTCCACAGCGTTCAGCAGACGTTCTGCCTCTGGGCGCAGCCAATCGCCGCCTAGAGTCTTCTTTATCATTGGCAAGAGTAGACCGAATCCGGCGCTCCCTGTGCTGAGGTACGGAAGTAGGCGGTTACCCTGGACGGCGAATAGAGCTCCTTCACTATTGGAGTCGTAGTTCGTCAATTCCTGTTCAACTAAGTAGGTAATGGCTTCTTTTGCTAGTGCAACATCGGATTCATGCATTTCTTCCAACCAGAGAGACAAAATCCATGCCAATCCCAGAGGCCCATACAGCAGGCCTGTACGCTGGTCGTTCGGCCGGTTAGAGTTCTCATGCAAGGGCTTTTCGAAGTGTAAACTCCGTGCTTGCTTTGCAATACGAAGAATCCACTTACGTACTACTCCTTGGTATGCACAAACTTGGCTCGAGAATCGTGCAATCAACAGGAGCTGCAGTACTTCGGATCGTGAGATGCTTGCAGCTGGGGCCTCGATGGACTGGTACTGCTCTTCCAGTCGGTCTATGATCTCAGGAAGCCCAACACCGTAGGATGATTGACTGTGCTGCAAAAAACTAGGTACGACTCGAGCTAAATCCCAGTCGGCTTGTAGAGCTGTCTTGAGATACGCAAATTCCAGGCAATACCCTGCGCCATTTTCAAGGCGATCAGGTGAGACTGAGATGCTGCCAGTTTCGCGGATGCAAAGCTCGGCATCATGACTGATCTTCTGCCTCATTGTTCTTGCTGTAATCGTAGGTTTTTTTGAGTCCGAGAAGGAAGGGTCTAGTAGGGGGTTTCTCAGACGACCATCAACAGCGGCGAGCTTCCTTAGCTGTTTCAACAGCGTGGATACTCTGTGATCATTCAGCATACTTTCATAGGGGTCATCCCATCTGCGATCCCAGCCGGCCTCGTTGAATTGATTTACTCGTGTATTCCCGAAGGTCAGTTCCTGAATAATTTGTCTAAAGGCGAACCAGTCGGATTCTTCCGCATCGTTTACGTTGAAATTGGCGTAGCCTTGTGCTTTAGAGCTTCCGGGAACGTCGTCCGAAGAATTTGTAGCCTCCTCAAAGTCTACGAAATACACTTCTTCGCCATCAGTTAGAACATTACGACCGTGGAGGTCGCGATGGTATACCTCACTGTAATGTAACAGCTTTATGCGCTTTTCCAGCCGAGTTGCAACTTTCAGCACTTCGCGAAGATAAGGAACCCAATCGTCGCCATTTCTCGCATATAGTGGAAATTTCGCTTTCTTAAACTGATGAAGATCTAGGCATTCTAAATCTTCTGTTATTAGCGCGACATCAGTGGCTAACTCGGTTAAAGCAAGAACTCTTGGAGTCGCACCAGAGCTTATAAGTCTGCTTAGTTGTGTGTGCTCGTTCTTGACTCGAAAGGCTCCGTCGTTCAAGTCTTGATCAAAACCTGCAAATTTCCGGCCAAGCTTCAAGAACGCTTTCTTTCCATCAAAAGTGCAGCGGTATATTCCGCCGGCGTTCGACTGCTTTACGAGAGTGACATTTGAAACATCGAGAGTCCTCCCGCTTTGCAGACGGGCAACAGCCTCATGCACGATCTTTAAGTCTGTCTCGGGACTTTGCACTGGGTCCAAGACCTCGCGGCGGTCAGGAACGAGGTCTCCATCGTCATTCAATAAGCAGTACTCTCCGTCGGCATTGACCATTGGGACGAAAGCTCCATACCTGAAGTGGATGCAGGGAACGGGACCGGGCAGGTCGGTTAGAATTTCAGGCCCGTCAAATGGTTTAAGCCTAGAGGCAAGGGCGATTACTACTTTTTCAAAGGATGCTTTGTCGGGGTAAATAGTTATCAGCTTCCCTGCCGATGTGCGATTAGCATTTTTACTGTTTGCAAGAAAGTATGAGTCCCGTGTATTGACTATCTTGAAGTGCAACCGATACTCATCAATAACCGCTAATGTTTGAGTTACGACTTCATCAAGGTCGGTCGGACTTGATGAGATATGTATCTTCCAGCCTTGAGGGGAAATATCGGAACCGATTAGCCGATAGCTGGTCCAATATTCGCCCCGTCGGAGTACATAACCATCGAGCTCTCCCGTCAAGAAATCCTCTGTGGTGTCCTCCAGAGTTGGGAGTGCGTAAAATCTTCGCGAGCGAAGGAGAGCTCCTTCGAAGTTAAACATTTTCCTCAAGCTCCAATACGTTAGCCGGCAGCATAAATTCAACGAAGTCGGAGTTGTGCGTGGACAGTATTACCCTCGCACCATTGTTGACGTGGTTGCGTAGTAGCTTTGCGAGATCTCGTTGATCGTCCGTGCCAAGAGAAGAAGTTGGTTCATCCAGGATTAGCGTTTCTTTGTTAGATGAGAGCGCAGCAGCAATAGCCACTCTTTGTCTCTCGCCTCCGGACATGCGGGCGATAGTGGTCGTCAACGTGCAATCGGGCATTCGCAGACAACTCAAGTTGTTCATGAATCGCTCGGAGTCTGGTCCACTTCCATATAGCTGTAAGGTATCTTCAAGAGTATGTGGAAGTAGCTTCGGTTCTTGACTTACAAAGGCAGTGTCGGTGGGCCCGACCGTGGCTGCAACGTCGTGCAGGAGCGTAGTCTTACCGATGCCGCTAGGACCCAAAATTATGGTGATGCCAGTTGAATCCAGCAGCTTTTGCTGGTTTCTATCCAGGACTTTTAAGACTCGTTCCGGCAGGGCCTTTCGAGGATTCTCAATATCATTTAGAGTGGAAATTTCACGCCACGCAGTGTGTGCCTTTGCCCGTTGGCTGGCCAAAGATAAAGCCCGAAGCAGTGGTGCCATTAATATGAACATGTACATTAGAAACTCGATGAGTTCCGAAGGATCCATGGCTCCTACCCGCACTCGCCATGACGCTACGCCCAAAGTTGTGACGGCCAGGATGGGTACTATAGAACCATTAAATGGTGCAAACTGAGCTTGTATAGTGGCTGACCGGTAGGTTGCTTGCTGTAAATTATCAAAACTGTTTGTTACGATTTTTTTTAGGTGTTCAAGACGCCCATTCAGTGTTGCTACCTTGGCGACCGAGAAGTATGTCAATAGGGTGTCGCTTAGTTCATCTCGAGAGCGGAGGTTTGCCTGTTCCGCCCGAGCCATGCGTTTTAGAAATGGCACACTCAATGCTGAAAGGGAAACTCCCATCGCTAGCACTAAGAGCGTCAATATTGTATCAATACGCAAAAGGGCTATGAAGGCGAAAATGAACATTCCCGCCCCAGGAAGTATCTTGCTTAGCAGTCCTACGATGTAGTGTGCAACTGTATCAGTATCGCCAACGACAACTTGTAGTCCTCTCCCGTGGTTCAGCTCAAACTGGTTTGCGTCGACCGTTGAGATTAGGTCTTTTTGAAGAGATCCTCTTATTTTGGCAATCAAGCGCCCTTCTTGTCGAATCAATAGCGCATTGAAAGTGGTTGCAAGAACTACTACCAGTAATAGGGCTAGTGCTTGCTCTTCGAGACTCTCCCCAACGTTGTTAGAGCCGTCAATTAGCTTCGCTAGTAGGGCGGGCTGTACTATAGAGAATCCTGCGAAGGCGCTTGAAAACGCAAGACACCAAATAATCTGGCTCGTAACTCCCCAACGGCGAAAGCGTCTGGCGATTTCCATAATCATGAGCTACCCACTAAAGTAGACTGGCGGGAGAGGCCCCCTCCCGCCAGTATAATCGGATACATTGCTTTACTAGGCGCTAGTTTCCACAGTAAGACCAAGTGATGGTGCTGACGTCGTTGTCGCCGCAGTGATTCTGGCTGAAGGTGCTCTCCTTCCGTTCCTCACTCTTCATTGCAAGGTCGGTTTCGTCGACCATGGCCTGCAGTGTACGGATGTTCATGTCGCCTCCTTTCCTGAGCTAGGTTGTATCGGTCAGACTATTTATGCCAAGACTGCCGGTCAATGAATGAGGATCAGTGTTTACAAAGAATTAACCGGGAATTAATCGTGGGCATTTGAGACTTATTCCGCTTTGCAGGCAGGCATCGCAAGAAGTTGCGACTCGACCGCCACTTGACTTCGTATCGAACGGTTCCCGGACTGCGACGACCGGAGGTCACAGACTTGAAAGGGTGACGTGTCCTCCGGTTTTCGTCGTGTGGGTAGTTGATGGGAGCTGTCCTCTGGTTGGGGACTTGTAGACGGTAATCTTTCGATCACTACCTGGCTTTGTGCTGACAGAGCCCCACTTGGGGTTGGAGTGGTCTAGGAATTCGGTCCAGTTCATTTGAGAGTGTCTGATGGTTTGTGTGTGGGTACGGGCCTGACCCCGGAAAGTAGATGTTCATGATTCCGTGAGGTTACCCTCGTTTAGTGGACACCCTATTTGTACGGATCTTGTGTCCGTGAGAGAGGATGTTCATTGTGAGTCAACAGCGCAAGAAGTACACGCCGGAGTACCGGCGTGAAGCCGCGAACCTGGTAATCGAGTCAGAGCGCCCGATTGCCCATGTGGCTAAAGAGATTGGTGTTTCCGCCGGGCTTTTAGGCCGGTGGGTCAAACTCGAGCGTGAACGCCGAGGAGCCTCAGATGGGATGAGTGAGGCTGATCTTCGTGCTGAGAATGCTCGCCTGCGCCGTGAGTTGGCAGAGGCCAAGATGGATAACGAGTTTTTGTCAAAAGCG
>NZ_KV827314.1:0-6001 GCF_001836065.1 Corynebacterium sp. HMSC035E02 | reverse complement strand
TCAACGCACTCTAAAACCGGAAGGGCCGGTTTATGTATAGGAGGATACAATTTTTAGAGTTCACCTGCCTATTTCCTGTCAATCCTTAAACGAATTTGTGAGGAAATACCTTGAGAAGCCGTCGCGGCTTTCGGGTTTCCGCACTGTGGGGTGGGGCAGGGTACTGCATTTGAAAGGACCTAAGGAATGAATGCACCACGAAGTGGCTCGGCCCGTCGGCCCTCTTCCCGTAAAGGAGTAGCAGCACTTTCTGCTATTACACTCGCGCTGAGCGGCCTCAGCATCACCTCTTTTAATACTGTCGTCCCCGAGGCCACAGCAGCTTCTGGCTTTACCGGCGGCCTCCGCGGCAGCGACGGCAACGGCGCGGTAGAGCAGGACGCCCAGAAGGCCTCCGACCTGCCGGCCGGTTCGTGTGTTGTCTCGGAATCCGCTCCGGATGGCAGCCAGGCTGGTTTCAGCTGGAACACCTTGGAACCAGGCGCTGACAGCCCCTCGAAAACCCGGTGGGGTTTGAGTGTCTCCTTCGATAACTCGAAGGATCGCACGTTCGCTGATTGGGGCTTTACCAATTCAGGGTTGTTGTCGGCGGTTCTCGATGCGGGACAGGTTCCCTCTATGGGGGCCGGTCAGACTTTTCTTGGCAACAATGTCACTGACAAGGCCACCGAAAACCTCGGTATTACTGCTTCTGCCCGACAGCGAAACCTGAATCTCAACGCGGAACTTACCGATGCAAAAGTCAAGCAGTTCGCTGAAGCCACTGCCGCTAACCCGGTACGCTACGCCTGGCAGGGCACGTACACCAAGGACAACGTTAACGGTCCGAAAGCCACCCAGGGAAGCAACGCATCCTTTACGGCCATCGTGAACCCGTGGCCGAGCGAGAACATCGAATGTAACCCGATCACGGTGTCGTGGAAGAACCAGGAGAAGCTGGTCATCAGACCGGGCGAGGTGCTCGAGGTCGGCAAGATCAACGTACCTGCTATCACTGGCGGCGGCACCGACGATTCCATGTCCCGCATGGTCGTGGAAGCCTACGACGCTCAGGGCAACTTCATCGGAACGAGCGACACCGATGCCTCCGGTGGTCAGCAGCGTCTGACCATCGACGCCGACGGCACCATCAAATACACCATGCCGGAGTACAAGGGCACGAAGCTGAGCGATCAACAGGGAATGCGCTTCAGCGTGCTGGCCAAGCCGCGTACTGTGGATCAGCTCCAGGCTGCCGGTGAGAACAACAATGAATTTGGCGATACCCAAGTCTTCGACAGCTCCAACTCACTGACGCGCTATAGCAAGCCGAACGTTATCGCCAACCACCAGTGGAGTTTCGATGACACCCAGTTCCACGACCCGAAGTATAACCCCGACCAACAGGCAATTATCTCCGGGGTGGAGGACAACAAGCCCACCAAGGAACGACAGGTAGTCACGTTCAAGGAGGCCGGGGACAAGATTTCGAACCTGGTGAAGAAGCGCGAGGACGGCGGCTTTGACGCCGAGGTCAAGCTGGATAAGAAGAACGTCTACTCGGGTTGGGATGTCAAGATGGATCCCAATACCTACGAAGTCACCGTCACCGCTCCGCTAAACCCAGCCCCTGGCACCTTTGCCCAACCGCGCGTCATCGTGACCTACTCCAATGGCTCGCGGGATATTATCCCGCTGCTTGTGACGGTGGACCACAACAACACTCAGGTCTCGGAGCTCCAGAGCCCGGGCAACACTAAGGGCGTTCCGGGTCAGGACATCGAAGCACAGCTGACTGTGGGCAAGGTCATTGATGACTACGGCCCCTTCACCCCGACGTCTTATGAGGTAGTGGGAGGTGTGCCGGAAGGCTGGACGGTGACCGTGGATGAGAACGGTAAGGTCACCGCAAAGTCCCCGAAGGATGCCCCGAACTTCTCGACGATCACCCCGAAGATCAGGGCTACCTACCCGGATGGCACGATCGACGAAGTCGATGTTTCCTTCCAAGTAGTCAACAACGTGAAGGTGCCGGACTACACCGCTGTCTCCGGCAAGCCTGAGGAGGAAGTGAAGCTTCAGCCGGTCATGCCCCCGGTGGGTCTGGGCGGCAGTGAAGACGACGAAGAGCCCAACCGCTACACCTTTGAAGACGGCAGCACCGAGTACAAGGTGGGTGATTGGACTGTCACTGTCGATGAGAATACTGGTGAGCTGACCTCCACCATCCCGAAGTCTGCACTGCCGGGCGCGCAGCTCACCGTTCCGGTGAAGGTGTACTACCCGAGTGGCGCGAACCCGCAGATCGCTACTGGCACCATCAGCGTTATCGGTGACGGCTCTGGCGAGGACAACGCTTTCTACCGTCCCCAGCTCACTAAGGCTGGGGAGCCGGTGAAGTCGGACATCACGACCTTGTTGGATGATCCGAAGAAGGCCACATACAAGCTGCCTCCGAAAAATCAGTGGCCTAAGGATTGGGAGTTCTCCATCGATGAGAGCGGTACAGTTACCGCTACTCCTGGTGAAAACGTGCCGAACGGTGCTACCGTCACCATCCCGGTAGAAGTCACCTACCCTGATGGTTCCAAGGCAAGTGTGCCGGCGGACTTTACCGTCGTTGATGCATACGCGCGCGCGAACCAGCCTTCCTACCCGACTGTGACCGGTGATATCGGCACCACGGTGACGAGCAAGGTCGACCGCACGTACTTGAGTGATGCTGCTGAACCGCGCTTCTCCCTCGTGACTGACCCGAAGGATCCGGACTACATTGCACCTCCGCGCAACCTGACCTGGGACCAGGTGAAGATTGATCCAGTCACGGGTGAGATCACCACGCCGATCGGCAAGAATGTACTGCCGGGGTCTTCTGCGGATATTCCAGTTCGCGTGACCTACAAGGATGGTTCGCGCGACTTCACCATCGCCACCGTGGTGGCGAGGGGTAAGCACCGCCAGATCTACGAGCCGAAGTATGAGCTGAAGACCACGAAGCCTGGCGTCGAGAAGGCCTCCCCGATTTTGGATGACACCAAGGTTCCTGAGCGTGACTTGGCCGAAGATAAGTCGAAGCGATTCAGTGCACCCGACAACGTCGAGGGCTGGACTGTCAAGGTCGACGAATCCGGCATCGTGACCGCGACCCCGCCGGCGGACGCGAAGGCTGGCGACGGCATCCAGGTTCCTGTGGAGGTTACGTACCTGGACGGTTCCAAGGAGACTGTTTTCGCACCGTTCAAGGTGATTGAGGAGCAGAAGGACGTCAACGAGCCTTATTACTCCGTGGAAGTCACTGGTCCGGGCACCGAGGTCAAACGATCCATCCAACCGAATAACATTCCGGTCGGGTCCAAGTTTGCCTTCGGCGTGGACGGTGATGAACCGATCACCGAGACAGAGATTGACGGGTGGAAGTACAAGATCAACCCGGACACCGGTGAGATTTCTGTGACCCCGCCTGCTGGCGCTAAGCCAGGCGATAAGCACGACAACAAGATCACCGTTACCTACCCAGATGGCTCGGTGGATGATGTCCCCGTCAGCACCATCGTCAAGCTGACCAACAACTGGGAAGCAGATCCGACCTACCCCGAAGAGACGGTCTACCCGGGTGAGACTGCGAAGCTGCCGGTGAAACTCGAGAAACCGGTCGACGTCAACGTGGCGAAGGAAAACCCCTACAAGCTGGGTGAGGTTCCTGCAGGTTGGACCGTCAGCATTGACGACAACGGCCAGGTAACCGCAACCGCACCGGCGGATGCCAAACCAGGTACGCAGGTCACGATTCCCGTAACGGTTACCTATGAAGACGGTTCCACGGACACTGCCAAGGCAGTGGTGAACGTAGTCGATGTTCCGACCCGTGAGGTTCCGTTCAAGGTCGAGTACAAGTACGACGACTCCATCCCCGCCGGTACCCACAAGGTTGAGACCAAGGGCGCGCCGGGCGAAGAGAAGCAGAACAAGGACGGTAGCTGGGAGCGCACCAAGGCTCCCGTCAACGAAGTTGTCGTCGTCGGCACCAAGCCTGCTGAGAGTGCCAAGGACGTTAAATGGACGGTCCCGATTCCTTTCCCGACTGAGGTTCGCGAGAACCCAGACCTGAAGCCTGGTGAAACCCGGGTTGTTCAGGAGGGCGAGAACGGCGAGAAGACCTACACCGCCAAGTTCACCGCTAAGGGTTCCGAGGCACAGATAGCCGAGGAAGAAACCACCAAGGAAGCCAAGCCGCGCATCATCGAGTACGGCCCGGGCCTCGCTCCGAGTGAGCTCGTGACCAAGACTGAAAAGCCGATTCCGTTCGAGACCAAGGTCGTCTTCGATGACACCCTGGAAGAGGGTAAGCAGGTTGTCGATCAGCAGGGCGAGCTCGGCACCGAGGTTGTGACCTCGACTCAGAAGATCGCAGACGGCAAGCCTTCGGGCGACCCGGTCGTGACATCTGAGCGCACGAAGGAGCCGACCGAGCAGATCATCCGCGTTGGCACCAAGACCACCGGCACCAACACTGAGGCCGTTAAGTCTGAGGTTCCGTTCGGCGTGAAGATCGAGTTCGATCCGACACTGCCTGCCGGCGAGTCCAAGGTGACCACCAAGGGTGAGCCGGGCGAGAAGACTGTGACGATCACGCGCGACATCGTCAACTCCAAGCCGGGCGATCCGCAGATCTCTGAGGAGATCACCAAGCAGCCGGTCGATCAGGTCATCAAGGTCGGCACCAAGCCGTCCGAGGCATCCGAGAAGGTCACCTGGACTGCCCAGGTTCCGTTCGAGGTTATTACCCGTCCGAACCCGGAGCTGAAGCCGGGTGAGATCAAGGTCGTCCAGAAGGGCGTGCCTGGCGAGAAGACCTACACCGCTGACTTCACCGCCAAGGGAGACCAGGCAACGGTCATTCCGGAGGAGAAGCAGACTAAGGACCCGGTCAACGAGATCATCGAGTACGGCCCAGCGGCTGAGGACACCACCGTGGTGACCAAGGTTGAGAAGCCGGTTCCGTTCGAGACCGAGATTGTCTTTGACAACACCCTCAAGGAGGGCGAACAGAAGGTTGACCAGCAGGGTGAACTTGGCACCGAGGTTGTGACGTCGACTCAGAAGATCGTCGATGGCAAGCCTTCGGGTGACCCTGAAGTGACGACTGAGCGCACCAAGGAGCCGGTCAAGCAGATCATCCGCGTGGGCACTAAGTCGGAAGGCACTCACACCAGTGAGTATGTCAAGGATGTGCCATTCGAAACCGAGGTCATCTTCGATGACACGATGGAAGCGGGTAAGCAGGAGACTGTCCAAGAAGGCCAGCTCGGTAAGGACAAGGTCACTACGACGCTGACCATCGTGAACTCGGAGGTTACGGACACAAAGACCGAGACCCAGCGTGTGACCGAGCCGGTTAAGAAGATCATCAAGGTGGGCACCAAGGGAACGCCGACGTCTACCAAGATCGAATGGACTGAGAACACCCCGTTTGAAGTTGAGGTACGAGTTAACCCCAAGCTGCAGCCTGGTGAGACCAAGGTTGTCCAAGAAGGCAAGCCTGGTGAGATAAAGCACATCGTTGATGTCGAGGTCGACGACAAGGGCAATGTCACCAAGGGTGAGCCCACTAAGTCGACCGTGAGCGAGCCGGTTAAGCAGATCATCGAGGTTGGTCCGGCTAAGGACCACGAGTCCACATTGACGGATAAGCACACCGAGAAGACCCCGTACGACACCCTGATCGAGTACGACCCGAACCTCGAGGTGGGCAAGGTTGTCGAGGACCAGGCAGGTCAGTTTGGTGAGAAGGAGATCACCAAGACCTGGCAGCTCAAGAACGGTCAGCCGGTAGGCGATCCGGAGACCTCTGAAGAGGTCATCAAAGACCCGCAGCCACGCAGGCTGCGCGTGGGTACCAAGTGCAAGTGCGAAGGCCCGAGTGACGAGCCGAGCGTGCCGAGCGAGGAACCAAGCGAGACCCCGACGACGGACCCGACCGAGCCGACCGACCCCACGGACCCGAGCGAGCCGACCGAGACCC
>NZ_KV827313.1:0-392 GCF_001836065.1 Corynebacterium sp. HMSC035E02 | reverse complement strand
AAACCAGGTGTGCGCATCACCTACCGAGAGCAAGGCCCTAACACGCTCTCCATTACTGACGATGCCACCACGATTGCCAACATGCGCGCAGTCCTAGAATCCACCAACACCGACCTGCTTCAAGCCGCCAACGACGTCTTCTTCACCCAAGCCACCGGCACCAAGCCTGCCGTGCGCACCCAAGTCATCGTCACGTTGAACGAGTTGGACCAGATCATCAACGGCAACGGGGACGAGATCGAACTCAACCTCACCAACGGCGCGCGCATGACAGGCGCTGAATTCCTCACCCACAAGTTTGCCGAAATCGGCTACGCCACCATCGTCCACCCTGTCGAAGGGCCTATTAACACCTGGCGGCTAGAACGCGGAGCAAACTTCAACCAACGCCT
>NZ_KV827312.1:0-251 GCF_001836065.1 Corynebacterium sp. HMSC035E02 | reverse complement strand
CGAGCCTGGTTATGAGGATGGTTCTGGTAAGCCGGGTGAGGATGTTAAGGTTCCTGCTCCTGAGTTCAAGGACAAGGACGGCAAGGACACCAAGGCTCCGGAGGGCACGAAGTTCACCCCGGGTGAGAACGTTCCGGATGGTGTGACCATTGATGAGAACACTGGTGAGATCACCGTGAAGGTTCCGGAGGATGCGAAGCCGGGTGACAAGATCACTGTTCCGGTTGTTGTGACTTACCCGGATGGTTCTA
>NZ_KV827311.1:89461-100941 GCF_001836065.1 Corynebacterium sp. HMSC035E02 | reverse complement strand
TCCGTGTCCAAAAAGTCCATGGACATAACACCCCAGAGCTAAGAGCTGGAGTGCCGGATGTGGCGGTGGCGGCGTAGTCCACGCTCACGACATCCTTGAGCACCGTTCCTGCGCACGCCGAAGGGAGGAGTGCCTAGGATTGCCTCAAAAAATAGCGTCCAACAGCCAATTCTGCGGACGCATCAAAGCAGATGGACAATGGTCACCGTACGTTTACGTGAACACTGTCCCCTAAGGAATGACTGTGCAAATCTTTCAGATCCTGCTGGTAGCTTTCATAGCTGCACGGCTTCACTTCTTGGTCAAAGAAGTAGAAAAAACAAATGAACTTCTAGCCCTTCAGATTGAAGAAACCCGCCAAGGCGATACCTAAAGCATCGCCTACTGAATGCCTCACTTTTTCAGGGGTTAGGGGTCTAAATGTGTGACAAAAAGAAGGTACAGGAGCAAATGGGAAAAATTCTATTGGGCATCTCTATCGGTCTACTAGCGGGAGGAATCATTGCTTTTGTAGCGCTCTCCTATATTGACCTCACCGCGCCATTCTCCTGGGTAGTTTTCTTTTTCTCGGCGACCATCGTGGGAGCTATCGTCGACATGATTCTGCGGACAAAGAAACGCGAAGAAAACACTTCTGCCCCAGACAGTGATATCCACCCTTGATATCGCCCGCCATACAGGCCGAAGCCCAAGGCCCAAGAAGGGGCGGGCTGGCTTCTAAAACATAAAAAGTCCGGCACTCCAGAGCTAAGAACTGGAGTGCCGGCTGTGGCGGTGGCGGCGGGATTTGAACCCGCGGTTGGGGGTTACCCAACAATCGCTTTCGAGGCGATCACCTTCGGCCGCTCGGACACGCCACCGCGTTCCAGATTACGGGAGTCATCCCGAGCGACAAAATCGCTGCCCACACCACGCGGCGCGGACAGCGATTCAGCTAGATGAGGCTAGGAATTAGTCCTTGAGGTTTCCGATGACCTCGTTGGCCTTATCCTTGACGCCCTCAACGGCGTCGGAAGCCTTCTGCTTTGCCTCAGAGGTAACCTGGTCGGCCTTGCCCTCGTTCTCCAGCTTCTCGTTATCGGTCAAGCCGCCAGCGGCTTCCTTAGCCTTGCCAACGAACTCGTCCTTCTTGTTCTCAAAATCACCCATGATTTTCTCCTTACTCTCTACTTCTCTCACGTGGACCACCCAGCCTACACGCGAATCGGAAGGTGGCTCCGGGGCCACTAACCATTTCAAGGGCTAAGCGCCGCTGCCGCGCAGACCCCCGAAGAAGCCCGTGAGCAGCTCCGCGCATTCTTCCTCCAGCACACCGCCGCGTACCTCGGGAACGTGGAGGGCGCCCGGGGCGCGCAATACCTCCACCAGCGAGCCGCACGCCCCCGTCTTCGGCTCAAAGGCCCCGAAGACCACCGAAGACACCCGGGAAGCCTGAATCGCGCCCGCACACATCGCGCAGGGTTCCAAGGTGACAACCAGCTCGCAGCCTTCCAGACGCCAGCCATCGCCATGCACGCGTACCGCCTGGCGGATAGCTTCCACCTCTGCGTGCGCGGTGGGATCATTCAGCTGCTCGCGGCGGTTAACGCCGGTGGCGAGTTCGTTGCCGGAGGCGTCGTAAAGCACGGCACCCACAGGGATATCCCCCGCCGGCGTGGTGCGCGCAACCTCCAGGGCGCGGCGCATGCGGGCCTCTGCGCGCACCAGCCCCGCTGCTGGTTTAAGAGTCATCCGAGTCGAGGCCGTCGATGAAATCCTCCAGCTCATCGCCAAAGCCCAGCTCGCCGGCGATGCGCAGGAGCATATCGGAAGGCCAGTCCTCATCGTTATCGATGATGTAGCCCACCTGGTCCTCATCGAGGCCGAGGTCCGCGAAGATATCGAAATCGCCGTCACCGTACGGGTCGGCGTCCTCCCACTCGTCTTCGTCTAAATCCGGGATCTCGAGATCGCGCAGGTCCAGGAAATCCGCGGCGAAGTCGTCCTCGGAGGCGTAGGTGGCGTCGGAAAGCAGCATGCGCACATCCCCCGGCACCGGGCGCACGACGACGAAATAGTCATCCTCCACGCACAGCAGCGCGAATGCCGCCCCCTCGGAACGCAGGTTGCGCACCGCTTTGATGGAGGTGTTGACGTCGGTGAAGTCATCCTTGAAAGGGCGAATCACCCAGCCGCCTTCGGCACTGGCAACGGTGATGGCAAAGGACAGATCGTCGTGGCTCATACCTCGTCAGATTAGTCGGGTTGTGCCACAATTGTCACCGTGAGTTCTCAAGATGTTCAACGCCCCGTCTGCATTATCGGCCTCGGTCTCATTGGAGGTTCCCTCCTGCGTGACCTAGCTGCTGCACACCATTCCGTGTACGGCTATAACCACTCCACTTCTGGTGCCCGAACGGCCATTAAGCAGGGCTACGACGTCACCGATGATCTGCCGGCCATCCTGCGGCGCGCCGAGGAGGACAATGCGCTTATTGTCATCGCGGTGCCCATGGATGCGGTTGCCTCGGTCCTCGACGCCATCCAGGAACACGCCCCGAGCTGCGGGTTGACGGATGTCGTCTCGGTCAAGACCGAGGTGCGCCAGCTCATTGTGGAGCGCAACATGGAGTCGCGCTATGTGGGCGGCCACCCCATGGCCGGCACCTCCAAGTCCGGCTGGGAGAACTCCCACACCGGGCTGTTCAACCGCGCTGCCTGGGTTATCACCTATGACTATGCCGCCGAGTGCGAGGCCCGCGGCGAGCGCATCCCCGCCGAGTGGGAGAACATTTTTGCGGACGTGGTCCGCATGACCCAGATGGTTCACGCGGAGGCGGTTCCGGTGCGCGTGGCGAACCACGATGCCGCGGTTGCCCGCATTTCGCACTTGCCGCACGTGCTGGCGGAGACCCTCGCGGTGGTCGGCGATAATGGCGGCATTCTGGCGCAGTCCCTCGCGGCCGGCTCCTTCAAGGACGGCACCCGCGTGGCGGGCACTCGCCCGGATCTGGTTCGCCAGATGTGCGAGACCAATGCACCGGCACTGGTCCAGGCCCTCGACGAGGCTCTTGAGTTGCTGCAGGATGCGCGCGAATCGCTGGCCTCGGATAAGCCTTCCATCGCCGCGCTTGCCGACGCTGGCTTCCGCGCCCGCACCCGCATCGAAGCCCGATCCGGTGCTCGAAAGGAATCGGTCTCCCCGGTGAAGATTTCTTCCCGCCCGGTCTTGCGGCTGCACCCGGGTGCGCCGAACTGGGTGGCGCAGCTGCGCCAGACGGAGTCTTTGGGCGGGCGCATCGAAATCTTCTAGCCCGCTGGTCGGCTTCTAGGCCTGGCTTTCTTTCCTAGCAGGCGGTTCTCAACGGGTTCCCCTCACCTGGTTCCAGTCAAAAGGTTTCTTTGCCCCCAAACGAACCTTCTACCTGGTTAAAGATGGTTTACTTGCCTCCAAGGGAACCTTTTGACTAATGACTTCTGAGTGGAACCTTTTGCGTGCTGCTGGGCATGGGGCAGTTTCCAAAAGGCGTCTTGCAAATGGCATTTTGCAGATGGCATCTGTCAAAAGGCGTTTTCTCGCCTGAAAACGCCTTTTGGGGCGTGCAGATGGCGTTTTCAGCCCCAAAGATGCCTTTTAGTGGATGTCTTTTGTGGGGCGCCATTTGGCGACGGTTTGTGGGGTGCCATCTAGCGACCGACCGTGGAGGAGCGTGCGTGGTGGCGGGCGGGCGGCGTAGTGCGGTGGCGTGGGGCGGTGCGGGACGCTTAGTCGCGGAAGGTGTCGTCGCGACGTTTGCGGGCTTGGGACTCATCGCGCGTGATGCCGAGCAGCGGGTAGCCCGCGAGGCCCGCCGCTAGGCCCACCGGCAACATCCAGAGCATGCCGGAGGCCAGCCACAGCACCACACCAAGGATGGCACCGGCAATCAGACACGGAACGAGTTTCTCCTTCATGGAGAAACAGCCTAGTTGCTACCCCGCTCAGCACCAGATTTGCGGCGAAGCAAACGTGAAGCGATGGCTAGCACGATCAGGCCCACCACCCCAGTCACGCCGGCTGTCAGAGCTGCGGGCGCGCTGACCTGCATCGTTGCCGGCGGCGCCGGGGAGTTATCGGCGTTGAGGACGCCGTCGGTATCACGGCCGCTGGTGACGTCCTCGATCCAATCGCGGACCTCGACCACCGACGTGATGGCAGCGCTCGGCGAAGGCAGATCCGGATCCGCGTTCGACGTACCAGCCGTGGCCACACCGACGAGGCGACCGTTAACAAAGAATGGTCCGCCCGAGTCGCCGCCCTGCATGCCCTCACCATTGAGGGACTTCACGTCCATGATGGCAGCCGCAATCATCGGGCCCACTCCCCCAAGCTCACCGGCCGGAATGCTTTCCGCGCCGTCGGGTCCAACAGCGATCTCTGGCATGTCGCCGCCCTCCATCACCTGGGGCGCGTTGGACGAACCAGGGGCGGGAGCGACCATTCCACCGGGGGCAGGCACTGCCATGTCATCAGGAGCCATAGCCCCGGAATCTCCTGGCGCCACCGGCGTCATCTTCTCGCCGGATTCATCTGGGCTGGCCGGTGGGGTGCCGCCGGATAGCAATTCGCCTACTTCCATCTCTGCCATCGGTAGCTGGCCTTTGCGGGCCATGCGGGAGCTACTACTCCAGCCATAGAAATGCCCCTTCTCGCCGGCGGTGGGGACCGCATCCGCGAGCTTGGCGGGTTTGATGTCCTTGACGGGTTCGGTCAGGTGCATGAGGCCGGCGTCGATAGTCGGCGAAACAGCCCAGGAGTCCACGTCATACACGCGGGTGTCCTTGCCCTGGCCAAAGCGAGCCTGCGAGCCCTCGTTGTTGACGGACTCCAAGCAGTGGCGGGCAGTGAGCACCCACTGCTCGGCAACGAGCGTGCCGGTGCAATCGCCGAAGTTTCCGATCTTGCCCATGCGCAGCGCAGCCACGGCAGCGCTTTCCTCCGACTGCGGAGCGGGCTGGGCGAATTCCAAGGCCATGGCCGGCGCAGCGCCTAGCCCCACGACCAGAGCGCTGGCCACAACAGCAGTTATCTTTCGTGCCACCATTACGCGGCCACCTCCTTGATTGCCCAGGCCACGACCCTCTCGGCCGGGCCCTTTCCACAGAACTTCTTCCACAGCGCGCTCAGCACCAGGAACGCGAGCACAAAGCCCAGTGCCGCCATGGTGTTGTGCAGCGAGACGTGTGCTTGCCAGTAGCGTGCGGTGAAAATGTGCAGGATATAGATGGTCAACGACATCGAGCCCAATGCCGCGAAGGGGAAGGTCAAGCGCGGCAGGTGACGGCCAATGATCAGGCACAGGTGCAGCACCACCGCGGTGACCGCCACGGAGAGAAGGATTTCACCAAGCACGCCCGTATGCCCGGTAAAGCGCAGCCAGCCGGCGATATCCGGGTTAAAGCGCTGCCACAGGCCGATGCCAGTAACGACGACGGCCACCGCGGTCGTGACGATCTGGGTGCGGGTGGGGCGGGTGAGGTAGACGTCGTAAAGCAGCATGCCCGCCACCATGTACGCCAGGAATGCCACGAGGGGGTAGACCTGTGGGAGTGTGTACGGCGCGTAGAGCACCGTGGCGCCCGCGGTGGCCAGCGCGAAGAGCAGGACCTTCCACACAGTGGCGAGCGGCGGCACCCAAGCGGTGAGAGCCATGGCCGCGCCCATCACGACGAGCACCACCTGAATCTCACCGCCGACGGGCAACAGCGCCACGCCGATGAGCATGACTATCAGGCCACGGGCGACCAGCTTGAGGAAGACCCGCAGCGAATAGTCGCGGGCAAGGATCATCATCGTGGTACCTGCAATGATGGCAAAGCCCGCCGCCGGCAGCCCGGAGAGCACCACTTTGGCGCTCCACACCAGGTTGGCCATGTGCAGAATAATCATCCCGATGATGGCCAAGGAACGTGCAATATCAAGGCCCACTATTCGGGCACGCGCTGACACCTATTCATCTCCTTGCAGTCGAAAACGTCGAAAGACCGACCAGTGGCTCTGGCCGGTCTTCCTATTTGTGTGCGTTTTCAACTCTGCATTTCACTCAGCGCTGCGTGATATGCGTCTCAGCGGGTAAGGGCGATGGCTTTGCCATCGCGCACGAAGTAAATGCGCTCAGGTGTTGCGGATGCATCGGGGTCCACCATCACCGTTACTGGACCTGCAAGAAGTTTCATGATGGCCCCGTCAGGTTGCGCGCCGAAGCAGATTTTGTCCAACCTCAAATCCCGAGTGATTTCTAGCTGACCATCTCCGTTGCTCTCAAAGTGGAAACTGAGGATATCGCAGGAGAACTGCACGACCCGATCCCTAAAGTTCACGCGAAAGGAATCCGGCTGCTGCGCGGACTCCCACTCGGAATTCACCACGAACTCCATCTGCTGCGCATTGGCGGTGACCAGGCCTGCGGGCACGCCAGTAACAATGTTGCGCTGCGAGGATCCAGCTTCAGCTATGCCCGAGCTCCCCGGCAGCTCCGAGGAGCCGGCAAAAGAGAAGAGGGAGGAAATGAAAAGCAGGATAGCGGAGAGAATCGCTTGAATCATGGGCACCATTATATCCGCCCCAACCGACCAACCATTGGCTCTGGCCGGCATTCTTACTTGTGCGCGTTTTCAGCGCTGCGCGATATGCGTCTCAGCGGCTAAGGGCGATGGCTTTCTCATCGCGCACGAGGTAAATACGCTCAGGTGTTGCGGAGGCATCCGAGTCCACCATTACCTTCGCCGGTTCTGACAGGAACATGATGAAGGGAAGGTCAACCTTTCCTCCAGAGCAGGCCTTATCCGTCAACATGCTGAGCTCCACGCCGCCATCAACCAAGGTGAAGTCACCGCCGTTACAGGGCAACCACACCGTCTGGTCCTGGAAATTCAAGGAGAAATCCTCTGGGCTCGCCGCAGACTCCCACCTGAAAGCAGTGATATGTTCCATCTGCTCATCGTTTGCCTCGACCAAAGCTGCAGGCGTGTTCGTAATGATGCCGTGCTGGGCGACGTTTAGCCCCCACGCCTCCGAGCTCCCCGCCAGCTCCGAGGAGCCCGCGTTAGAAAACAGCGAGGAGATGAATAGCAGGATGGCGGAGAGAATCGCTTTGATCATATTTCAGAACACTACCGGGTTTGCCCAACCCACGGAGTCGAAAACGAGAAAAGCCGCCCGAAGGCGGCTGAGATTTGGTGCGCCCGGAGGGATTCGAACCCCCAACCTTCTGATCCGTAGTCAGATGCTCTATCCGTTGAGCTACGGGCGCAGTCCGTTGGTTCGCAGTACTTAACGCCGGAGCGTGTGTGCTCTGCTGTGCAACGAGGAATAACTATACCCACACTCCAGAGAACTAACAAATCCCGATGTCAATGCATGTTTTCAACCCAAGAAATGGGCATAGCAATTCACCCCGTGTTCACCTTAAGGAGCGGCTAGACGAGGGCGGCCACTTCGGCGTCGGAAAGCACGGCGTCGCGGAAGGACTGAAGCGTGGACTCGTGGTCGAAGTCGATGCCAATGAGCACGAGCTCGGTGCCGGGCGTGACGCCGTTGGCAGCCCACAAGGAGGCCGGCACGATCTGCAGGTTGGGACCGGCCTGCTGCCAGGCGTGGGCCACGCGCAGATCAGCATCAATCCAGCAATAACCCTTCGAACGCACTAAGCCAGTGCTAGCACGCAAGGCCTTGAGCAGACGCTCGCGGTTGAAAGGACGGTCAGCGCGGAAGACCACCGAAGAGATGCCATACTCTTCGGTTTCGGGGGTGTGCGGGTTCGTCAGCTCCTCGGCGTAGCCGTGGTAGGCCGCAGCGGTGGCGGCGTCGTAAAGGTGGGCATCGAGAACCAGCGCGGGATCGATGACCCCGTTGGTCACCGGCACGACGCGGGCGCGGGGGTTCATGGCACGCACGGTGGCGATGACGCGCTCGGTTTCGGCGGCCTCCACCAGGTCCGTCTTGGTGATGAGGATGAGATCGGCGAACTCAACTTGATCCACGAGGAGATCGGCGATGGTGCGGTCGTCGTCAGGCGTGGCCTCAATGTTCTCGGAGACCAAGCTGCGGCCGCGGCGAAGATTAGTCAGGAATGTAGAGGCATCCACGAGGGAGACCATGGTGTCGATAGGGGCGACGTCGGCAAGCGTGGTGCCGTCCCCGAACTCCCACTCGAAAGTGGCGGCAACGGGCATGGGCTCAGAGATGCCGGTGGACTCGATGACAATCTGATCGAAGCGGCCGGAACGAGCCAGCTTGCTGACGGACTCAATCAAGTCCTCGCGCAACGTGCAGCAAATGCAGCCGTTGGAGAGTTCGACGAAACGGTCCTCGCCGCGCTCAAGATGGCCCTCGCCGGCGACGAGGGCGGCGTCGATGTTGACTTCGGAAAAGTCATTGACAACAACCGCCAGCTTGCGCCCCTCACGGTTAGCAAGCAGGTGGTTGAGAAGGGTGGTCTTTCCGCTGCCTAAAAATCCGGACAGCACGGTAACGGGTGTAGCCATCCCGTAATGATAACGTTTTTCATTAATTGAGGGCTACAGGACCAACCCAAAGACCGGAACGGCAAGCAGGTAGACAGTGATGGTAATGAGCACGCAGCCAATCAGGTTGAGGCCAATACCGCCCTTGATCATGTCGCCAATCTTGACGTAACCAGAACCGTAGGCAATCGCGTTCGGTGGGGTCGCCACCGGCAGCATGAAGGCACAGGTTGCGGCCAGCGCCACTGGGATGGTGAGCAGCAGGACGTTGATGTCGCCATTCTCGGTCAGGCCGATACCCACGGCCACACCGCCCATAATCGGCAGGAAGGTCGCCGCAGTTGCGGTGTTGGAGGTGATCTCCGTCAGGAAGAGCACGAGCAGGGCCACCGAAGCGATGAGCAGGATGATGGGCAGGCTGCCCAACCCCTTGGCCATCTCACCAATCCACAGAGACAAACCGGACTTGTTGAACATCGAAGACAGGGACAGGCCACCACCGAAGAGCAGGAGCACATCCCACGGCATTTCGCTCGCAGTCTTCCAATCCAGCAGGCGCACGCCAGTCTTCGTGTCGGCCGGGATGGTAAACAGCAGCAAACCAGCGGCAATGCCCACGATTGCGTCATCGTAGTTGGATTCCTTGCTCACAAAGAAGGGAATGATCACCCAGGCCAAGGCGGCACCGAGGAAGATGATGCCCGTCATGACCTGCGGGCCGGTCCATGGGCCAAGCTTTTCAATCTCGGAATCAATGAGCTCGCGGCCGCCTGGAATCTTGTCCATCTCCGGCTTGAACACGGTAACCAGCATGAACCAGGCAATAAACAGGAAGATGAATGCCAGCGGCATGCCCACCATCATCCACTTGCCAAAGCCGAGGACGATGCCGTGAGTTTCCTTCATGTAGCCCATCAGCAGGGTGTTCGGCGGGGTGCCGATGAGCGTGCCCAGCGAGCCAATCGACGCCGAATACGCGATACCGAGCATGAGCGCAGTGGCAAACTTCTTCTGGTTAGCCATGCCACCGACGGCGTCGGCAGTCAGCGAAAGCACCGAAATACCAATCGGCAGCATGACCACTGCGGTAGCGGTGTTGGACACCCACATAGACAAGAAGCCGGTGGCCAGCATGAAGCCGAGGATCAGCTGCTTAGGCGAGGTACCTACAACCTTGACCACGAACAGCGCCATGCGGCGGTGCAAGTTCCAGCGCTGCAGCGCCAACGCGATGAGGAAGCCACCCATGAACAAGAAAATCGTAGACGAGGCATAGGGCGCACCCACATCCTTGATGCTGCCCACACCGGCCAGCGGGAAGATAACCAGCGGCAAAAGCGCGGTGGCGGCCAGTGGGATAGCCTCCGTCATCCACCACACGCCCATGAGAATGGTCACGGCCGCTACGGCGCGCAGCGCGCTCTGGGTGTATTCGGTGTCTTCCTTAGCGCCGGGTGATTCCAGCACCGTTTCTACGGCGTTGCTGGGAAAGAGAAACCACACAAGAGCGGCCAAAACGAGACCGAGGATAAGGCCAATAGCCATGCGGCGCCATTCGCGCGTATCGACGCCGCGGTCGTCCTCGCCCTCCGTATGCGAAGTTGAGACGTGAGTGTGCGGGGTAGTCATCTGCCCCCTCCTTTTCCTGGTTAACCAGCCCCCATTCAGTTGAGAGAGTTATTAAGATCACTGAATGGGCCTACACGTTCAGGCTATCGAGACCACAGACAGCCAACAAACACTTTCGCCCCATTACCCCCGCTAAGGCCACAGATTCACCCCTGTTAGCAAAATCTTTCGCAGACTAGCTGCAAAGAATGCTCACCAATGTGTGGGCAGTCCGCAGCCAATTCCCCTCCCCCAGATCCCCAGACCTCGATCCCGCAACCTGCAGGTGGGCGTCGCCAAGCGCTTGCCGACGCCCCACCACCCACCAGGGAGTTTCGGGATCGAGGTCTGGGGCTTTAGCCCTGCGTACCGCTCGCCGCGCGCGATCCATGCCAATGCGCTAAAAGTAAGCCATGAACAACCTAGGCATCTTTCACTACATAGACACCCACATGGTCGATCTGCGCACGCTCAGCAACGACGACCCCCGATGGAGCAAAATCCACGCGAGGAAATTTCATAAGCTCGCGTGGTGCTATGCCATTCCGCTACACCGATGGCTGCAATTAAAACCCTGGGAGCAGGAAACCGCAGAGGTTTATGCCCATGCACGTGCCGCACCGCGGGCAACTCTCCTGGGCAAAGCGGCTGCTCGCATCCATGGCATCCCTACGCTCACAACGCCGAGCGAGTATTTCGCGACAGTCCCTTCAAACTCCGTTCCCCAAAGATCCAAGCGCCAATACTTCCGTTACAAGCAAACGAAACTCAACAATCAGGTCACAGAAGTCCACGGGATCCGGGTTACGTCCCTGGCACGCACAGCGATCGACATTGCGCGTTTCGATGGCTTCGTCGAAGGTCTCGTCGCCGCAGACTATGTACGGTCACGCCGGGTTTCAAAGGACACCCTCAACTGGGTACTCGGCGACATGGGCCGTGTGAAAGGAGTCGCGGATGCACGTCGGGCCGTGGAACATAGTGTCAACAGCTCCGAATCTCCCTGGGAGTCCTACGCGCGTGCCCTTATCCTAGACGCGGGCCTTCCCGCGGTTCGCAGCCTGCGCGCCCAATACCGAGTCAATCAGTACTACGCCGACCTCGCGATCAATGACTGGCTGCTCATTGAAATTGACGGCAATGTGAAATACGAAAACGAGCTGGAAGAGGTAATTCGAGCCGAACACCAACGCCAAAAGGCACTCCTCAACCAGGGCTTTGTCGTCTTACGCTTCTCACCCCAAGAATTGCGCGATGCTCCAGAAGACTTCATCAACAACATCGCGCGGCACTTAGCTGCGGGGCCTAGGAACCTTCGCTAGATCCCCAGACCTCGATCCCGCAACTCCCTGGTGGGCGGTGGGGCGTCGGCAAGCGCTTGGCGACGC